>JBBIHI010000147.1:0-6887 GCA_037447095.1 Thiotrichaceae bacterium | reverse complement strand
TTCCAGATGGGCTGCGGTGCCGTAACCCTTGTGCTGGGCGAACCCGTATTCCGGGTAGAGTGCACCCATCGCGACCAGTTCAGCATCGCGGGTAACTTTGGCCAGGATGGAAGCGGCACTGATTTCGGCGACGCTTGCATCCCCCCCGATAATGGCTTCCATACGGTAAGGCAGTTTGGGACAACGGTTGCCGTCGATTTTTACCAGTTCCGGCTGGACAGGCAGACTTTCCAGCGCCCGTTGCATGGCAAGGAAAGTGGCTTGCAGGATATTGATGCTGTCGATTTCCTCGACTTCAGCCCGCCCCAGACTCCAGGCCAGTGCCTTGTTGCGGATTTCCTCCGCCAGTTGTTCGCGGCGTTTGGCGCTCAGTTTCTTGGAATCATTCAGCCCGACGATAGGCTTGTCCGGGTTGAGGATGACCGCAGCCGCAACCACAGCACCTGCCAACGGCCCACGCCCGACTTCATCCACCCCGGCAACCAGCATCAAGGCTTCCTTAACACAAAGACCGACGCAGGCGGAATATTCAACATGACGGTATCCACACGCTGGATGTGGAAGCCCTCCTGCTGGAGACGTTCAAACAGGCGAATCTGCTTGATGAAGGGCGTGTAGCTCATCTGCACGATAGTGGAACCGGAATTCAGGGCATCGCGGAACTGTTCCACCAGTTTCTCGGAATAGAATGGCCCCGTCACCGGCATACATGACACAACCAGGCAATTACCCAAACCCTCACGGCTTTCATCCACCGGCAGGGTGAAAAAGTCCTTGGCCAGCAAGGGGACATGCGACCCGAAACGCTCATGGAACTGGCGTACAAATGCCGGATGCTTTTCCACAAAGCTGAACGGGATGGGGGGAGCCATGAAATATTGCGCAACAACACCACTGCCTGTCCCAATAAAAATACCGCGTGCGTATTGGGAAAAATAGCGTGCCGACACTTCATGCATTTTTGCCCCAAAGCGGTCGCTGGAGCTGATGACAGAACCCGTATGCTTGAGCTTGGTCAGGTAAACCATGTGGTGAGTCCTTAATCTTGTAATGAGTTCGTCAATACGGCTTCAGCGTCGGCCAGGGTTTTCCCCCAGGCCACAATGCCGTCCTCGTGCCCCAGCATAGCCAGCACACCTTTGTCCATCCGGGTTTCCAGCAGTATCTGGTGTACCGCTTCTGCCATTTCCGGCGTCCCATAGGTAATGTCTGCGGGTGTGCTAAGCCAGCCATTTTCCCGCGCATTCTGCCACAAATACGCAGAATGCACATGGATAACCGCACTAACCTGGGGCAAAGTCTGGTAAATCACGGAATGGGTCATGGACTCTGATGAAGGTGGCGTTTCGCCGTAAGCCCGCAAACGGTTCTGCAACGGATTGCAGGCTGTCACCACAGCATAATGTTCCTTACCCAGACTTTCCAGATGCCCGGTCTGGGAACCCGTTATCAGAAAGGCATTTGAGGAACCCGGCACATCCACCCGCTGGCTGATATTGCCATACCCCAGCCCCTCGTATAACGCCGGGTCTTGCCCGACAAGTTTCAATGCCCGCAGGTGTGTGCGGCAGGTTTCCAGTTCCGCCACCGAAAAATGTGCGTCCAATGGCTGGTGAGTAAACTCAAGTTTGTACTGGATAACGCCTTCAGTATTGTCTGTCATGGGAAGCAAACCGTTTGATGATAGCCTGGGCAGCAGATTCACTGGCATTGCGGCATAATTGCGCATGCAGCTCATGGAACCGCCCGAGGATATAATTACGGCGCCCTTCAGGCAAGTGCAGTATTGTGCTGACAGATTGAGCAAGATTTCCCGGCGTCATGTGCTCTTGCAGCATTTCCGGCACCAGTTCCTCATTCGCCAGATTGTTGGGCAGGGTGACATAACGTACTTTCAATAGCTTGAAGGTGCGCAGTATCCACATGGTCAGGGCGGAAAGCCGGTAAGCTGCCACCATTAACCGCCCCGCCAACATCCCTTCCAGCACTGCCGTACCGGATGCCAGCAAAATGGCATCTGCCGCCTGCATCAACAGGCGTGACTGCCCGTCAAGCAGGGGTAACGGTAAATCGGGAGCCACTTGCTGGCGAATATTTTCCAGCTCGGTGCGCAAAGCCGGGCTGGCAGCAGGTGTTGCAAACACCATCTGTGGATATTGCTGATGCAGCAGTTGCGCAGCCCTCAGAAAATCTGCGGCCAAACGACGGATTTCCCCCTTGCGGCTTCCCGGCAACACGGCCAGCAATAGCGCGTCAGGCGGTAAACCCAAGGCAGCCCGTGCTGTTGCCTTATCCGCATCAAACACCACCTCATCGGCCAGTGGATGCCCGACAAACTCAGCCTCAATGCCGTGCCTATGGTAGAAATCGGCCTCAAACGGGAACAGGGTCAGCATCAGGTCAAGCTTGCCCTGCATTTTGCGCACCCGCTTCTCCCGCCATGCCCATACCGAAGGGCTGACGTAATGGACAGTGTGAATACCGACCGCATGTAATTTTGCCGCCAAGGGCAAATTAAAATCGGGTGCATCAACACCGATAAACAGGTCAGGTGGATCATCCCGCCAACGCTGGAACAGTTGCTTGCGGATGGAAAGCAAATCCGGCAGGTGTTTCAACACTTCCACCAAACCCATCACGGACAAGCGTTCCATCGGAAACAGGCTGACGCAACCAGCAGCCTGCATTTCCGCACCAGCAATACCTTCAAACTGACAGTCGGGAAAATAGCTGCGCAGGGATCGGATCAAACGGGCTGCCAACAAATCGCCGGACACTTCGCCTGCAATAATGGCAATGCGTTGCATACCCTTAACGGATCAACCCGCGCTGACTGTTACGGCAGAAATCCAGCAACAGGGTGATTTCATCATGCCCGCCCAGTTCCGCTTCGATTTTTTCCAATGCTTCCTGTAAAGGCAGGTGCTGACGGTACAGGATTCGGTGGGCTTCCTTGATACGCTGCATGGCTTCCTTGCTGAAACCACGCCGTTTCAAGCCTTCCAGATTGATACTGTGCGGTTCTGCGGGCGCACCGGACACCATGGCGTAAGGTGGGACATCCTTGCTGATGGCGGAACCCATTCCAGTAAAGGCATGTTCGCCGACCACACAAAACTGGTGTACCAGGGTGAAGCCACCCAGGATTACCCAGTCACGGATTTCCACATGCCCGGCCAGCGTGGCGTTATTGGCAAATATTGTGTTGTTGCCAATGATGCAGTCATGTGCCAGATGGACGTAAGCCATGATCCAGTTGTCATTACCAACAACCGTTTTGCCTTTATCCTGAGCCGTGCCCCGGTTGAAGGTGCAGGATTCACGGATGACATTGCGGTCGCCAATAATCAGTTCCGTTGCTTCACCCTTGAATTTTTTGTCCTGTGGCGCAGCACCAATCGACGCAAACGGGTAAATATGGTTATCCTCGCCAATCCGGGTAGGGCCGTCGACCACAACATGCGGGGCAATGCGGCTGCCACGTCCTATGCTGACATCTGCACCAATGACCGAGTACGCACCGACTTCCACGCCTTCTGCCAATTGTACAGACGGGTGAATGATTGCTGTCGGGTGAATCAAATCCGTACTCAACTGGCGTCGTCTTTTTTGGCCGCACACATCAGGTCTGCGGAAACAGCCAGTTTGCCATCCACCCGGGCTTCAGCCTTGAAGACCCACATGATGCCCTTGCGCTTGACCAGTTCCACATGCATTTCCAGTTGGTCGCCCGGTACAACTGCCTGTTTGAAACGTGCATTGTCCACCGCCACCAGCAGGTAGAGGGTATCTGTCTGTGGCTCTTCACCCATGGTGCGGAAACCCAGCAAACCTGTCGCCTGCGCCATCGCCTCAATAATCAATACACCTGGCATGATTGGCTGATTGGGAAAATGCCCATTGAAAAATGGCTCGTTGACAGTAACATTCTTGATGGCTTTCAAATACTTGCCGGTTTCAAACTCCAGAACACGGTCTACCAGCAAAAACGGGTAGCGATGTGGAAGGTAGTTTTTAATCTGGTTAACGTTCATCGTGCCCATACTAGCCTCAAAAATTTTCCTTACTGTGTAAATCTGCCAACTGCTTTTCCAACTCGCTTATGCGACGGGCAAGCTTGTCTAACTGATTAAAACGTGCGGCATTCTTGCGCCACACTGCATTTTCGGTCGCCGTCGTACCCGAAGAATAAACCCCTGCTTTGGTAAGCGAATGTGAAACCAAACTGGTTCCGGTAACAACCACATGATCTACAATGCTCAAATGTCCGGCAACAGCGCATTTTCCCGCAATTTGGCAATGCTTTCCAACCTCCACACTACCGGCAATTGCGGTGCAGGCAGCGATAGCCGTATGGTCGCCAATCTGTACGTTATGCCCGATCTGGATCAGATTGTCGAGCTTGACACCATTGCCAATCCGGGTTTCCCCCAAGGCAGCCCGGTCGATACAGGTATTTGCCCCAATCTCGACATCATCACCGATCACAACGCAACCAATCTGGGGTATTTTATACCATTCGCCATGGTCCGGGGCAAAACCAAAACCGTCCGCACCCAGTACAGCCCCGGAATGGATAATACAGCGTTCACCAATACGGGTATCTTTTGCAATGGTCACATTGGCGTGCAGTCTGGAAGACTTGCCAATCCTGCTGTTGGAACCCACCACACAACCAGCACCCAGCACTACCCCATCGCCCAGCACAACCCCGGCTTCGAGCGTCACATGAGAGCCGATGCTTACGTCTTTACCCAATACAACACTATCAGCAACAACTGCCGATGGATGAATACCGGCTTGTGGGGAATCAGGGGGATACAGTAATGCGACCACTTTCGCATAAGCCAGATACGGGTCATCATTGACCAGACAATCACCCTGATAACCACTGGCAAGTTCGGAAGGGAGGATCAGGCAACCTGCCTGGGTAGATTCCAGAAAATGGCGGTATTTCCCGCCCCGCACATAGCTGATATCAGCAGTCTGTGCCCGCTCGACAGGCGCTACACGGTGGAAACGAAGTCCCCCATCCCCCTGCAAGAGTGAACCTGTGTATTCCGCCAATTCTGCGAGCGAAAAACCTTGTGCCATGGAAAGTTATTCCTTCCCTTTTGCATCAGGTTTGGATCCCTGGGCTTGCTCGGCCTGAAATGACTCGACCAGATACTGCATTACCTTGGGTGTTATATCAATGCGGTCACTGGCAACGATATAGTCGGTTTCACGCAATACCACATCAATCTGTTCCCGCTCACGTACCTTGCCTATCGCCTGGACAATCTGGGTTTGCAGGTTATCCACGGCAAGGTCGCGTGCGGTGCGGACTTCTTCCCTGAAATCCTCCAAGGCGCGGGTATTTTTACGCTTACGGTCACGCAACTCGCGCTGCTGCTGTAACTTGTCTTCCTCGGAAATGCTCCCGGATTCGATTTTGACCGCCATATCAGCCTCTTCCTGCTGGATGGCCTGTTGCTCCCTGTTAAGTTCCTCTTCCCGGGAAACAAAAGCGGTCTTGAGCTTTTCATTAGCTGCTTTGGATTGTGGGGAGCTTTCAAGCAACACCCCAACATTCACAACAGCCACCTGCACAGCCCGCCCAGGCTTATCCTCTGCCTGGACGCCTGATGCAACTGACAGGGCAATCAGCAGATACCCCGCCACTTTGATGAGCATACGGCTAACGGTATTCATACCCAAGGGGATTTAGAATGAAGCGCCAATACTGAACTGGATTTTTTGCTCCTTGTCCCCCGGCTTGGATTTAATTGGTTTGGCATAACTGATTTCAAAAGGCCCTATAGGCGACAACCAAACCACACCGACACCTGCGGAAGCACGTAACCCTGGCGACAAGGTTGTACCCTTGTCTTTGGAGAGTTTACCAGCGTCCACAAAGGTGCTCATTTTCAGACCCTTGACATCCTCAGCAAATGGAACCGGGAATTGCAACTCTGCTGAAGCAGATACCATCCGGTCTCCACCGACCGGATCACCATTGGAGTCGCGTGCACCGATGGTACTATCATCAAAACCACGTACCGAGCCAATACCACCCAGATAATATTTGTCAAAGAATGGTACTTCAGTCGTCTTACCGGAGGCTCTGGCCGTCGCAGCTTTACCTTTCAAGGCAAGCGTAACATTATCATTAACCGGCAGATAAACAGCGCCGCTATAACTCAATTTCTGATACTGCAACTTGCTACCCGGAGCTGCAACCTGCAAAGACACCTGATGGTTCTGGCCTTCCGTCGGGAAGATGGTACGGTTACGGGTATCATGCACATAACTGACCGTTGCAGGAATCTGGTTGTAACTGTCGCCATTGCTGGTTACATAATTCTTGATTTCAGTGGAAGGGTTGGTTCCCAACACAACCTTTCGCTTCTCACCCCCCACGCTGAAATACACCGAATCGTTTTCACTGAGAGGTACCGTGTAGTTGACACTGGCACCCGTGCGGTTGGAAGCATAGCTGGAAAGCGGCGTCCTGGCAGCCTGAGGATTATATTTATTGTGGTAAACACTAAAGCCACGGCTGATACCATCCGGCGTATAATACGGATTGGTGTAACTGATACTGTAATTCTTGTTAACTTTACTATTGTCGACGTTTACATCCAGTTGTTTGCCTGTGCCCATGAAGTTTTCCTGGTTCAGGTTCACGTTGAACAAAATGCCTTCTGACTGTGAATAACCTGCCCCAATGCGGAACTGGTTGGAGGAACGCTCCTTGACCGTAACGATCAGGTCAACCTGATCCTCAGTCCCTGCCACCGGCTCTGCTTCTATGTTGGCTTCCTCAACATAGGGCAAACGCTCCAGACGCACCTTGGAACGTTCAATCTGCTCTTTGGAAAACTGGGAACTTTCAAGCTGACGCA
>JBBIHI010000146.1:0-6901 GCA_037447095.1 Thiotrichaceae bacterium | reverse complement strand
GTGCAGTGGCAGAAAACCTCCGCTTGTGGATGCTGTTTTTATGGCCTCCAAACTTAATCGCCAAGGCAAATGGCAATGTCACCTTGCTGCTGAAAACCGCTGATTAGGAAAATTGTCGTGTACAGAGGTAAACTAGCATATTGTCAACTATCTGATTAACAGCTTTACTAAGCTAGTACTTTATTTTTATGAACATGTCTTAGTGGTAGCTGATACTACATACCCCCACTCCTACAACCTCACATACTCCGGCCTTCCCCCTCCCATTCCTTCCACTCTTGCGGGTGGCTTCCTCGTCGCCCGTATCATCCAGCCGACTTTGAAGTATCTCTTGGATGGGATAAGTACGGGGTTCTGGTTGCCTGAGACGATCAGAACCTAGTCGTCTTTCATGGTTCGGATTTCATTGGAGAGAAGCAGGCTTTGTTCTCGGTAGTGTTCCATGTGGTTTAAGTAGTCGGGGACTTGGTAGTATAGTAATTTCATTTTGATCGACTACAATAGTGGGATGACCAACTTCCCAGTGCCTCGCCGATGCCAACCCACTACTCCCTTGACCTGCGTGAACGTGTTGTTGCCGCCTATGAACAAAGCCAGCACAAATCACAAGTATGTGAAACGTTTTCCATTGCCCGCACCACCCTGGATAAATGGTTGGCACTCCGGGAGGAAACTGGCAGCCTGCAACGCCGGGAGCACCGTAGCGTGGGGCATGGGCATAAGGTGACGGACATTGAAGCTTTTCGCCAATGGGTTGGGAAAGAATCCCCCTTTGAGCGCATCGAGGATTTGCGGCCACGCTTTGAAGCCCATTATGGGCAACCCATTTCCTACCGTGGCCTGCACAAATGGCTGCAACGGATTGGCTGGAGCCGTAAAAAAAGCGTCCTTCCTACCAACAAGCCAAAACGTTAGACCGCTGGGTTTTCCAATGGCTGCTTGCACGCCTGGAAAAACACTATGGCCAGGAGCATATCCTGTTTGCGGATGAAGCCGGGTTCCGCAGCACCGAACGCTATGCCTGGGGCTGGTCAAAGAAAGGGATACCCTGCGAGATGCCACGCCCTGGTGGCCGGGGAGAAAAATGTAACTGGATCAGTGCCATCCGCTTGTCAGACTATAGTTGGCAAATGCCATGGGTAGTCACGGGCAACATCAACCGGGATGTCGTTGGACAATGGCTGGAAGCCTTGGGGAAATCCTTGCAGCAAGCCCAGGAAAAGCCAAAACCCCACGTGCTCATCTGGGACAACGCCAGCTTCCACTTGGGCGGCAATCTGGAAACAATTGCCAGAAAATACCGGATCCGTATTGTCCAGTTACCCGCTTATTCCCCCGACTTCAATCCCATCGAAAAGTGTTGGGCTGTCCTGAAACATCATGCACGCCTTGCCATGGGAAAAGGCAGCTCAATGGACGATGCAGTGGATTATGCATTCAACCGCAAGAGTAGCCTTTCAATGTGAAATAACTATACCTCGCCTTTCCTATGATCTTCTCGAAGAACTGGGCGGTTTTTGGGTCTGAGCCTGCATAGGCAAGGAGAGTTGGGCGATGGATTGCAGGACAATCGAGAGTCTCACCTTGTAACCTCGGATGGTGTTGGCGGTGCTGACGAAGTTCGGGATGGTCGAGTGTCCAAACTCATCATAGAGAACGTACAGGGGCAAAGTATGCTTGTCGGGCATCCTCCGCATACTGGCATTAAAGACAGAACGGAAAAACAGGCTCGTAAGGAAAGAATAATACTCTTGGTGCTGGGGTGGGGTGATGAAATAGACCACCATTTTTGTTCACCGTCTGAACTTTGACCCGTGCTGCTTTTTCGATGTTTTTCAACATTATTTCATCTGTTTGCGTAACCGCGCCTCAACCTCTGCATAAGTCTCGCCGGGTCGGGCATGGCGCTCTATTTCAGCTTTGGTGATTTTTCTGACAACGGATTTCTCCCTTTTTCCTGCCGCCTCACCTTTTGGCCGGAAATGGAATGTCAGGTGTGTGACCACCCGCCCTGACTTGCGTTGGGTGTAACTGGCTTGCAGGTCGGAATGCTCGTTGATGTCACGCATCGCGGGTTCAATGACGTATTTCTTGAAATCCTTGATGGCCGGATACTGGCCTTCCAGTGCCAACATACGTTTCAGTTCCAAAAGCTCGATTTCCCGTGTTCCACGGCTATTCCACTGCATCAGGAGTTCATAGAAGCGTATCCCGTAAATGCTGGACATGCCTGCCACGGCTTCCAAACGGTAGGGTGTAAAGTTTGCTTCCAATGCGGATAAGTAGGGGATAATGCGCGGTGCAAACTGCAAAATCAGCTCGCCCTGACCCGGCAAATAATCGACGGACGACACCCAACGGGTCTTGGTGTGTGCTATCTCAGGGGCGTCTGGGTCAGGGTTTTGGATCGTGACAGAGCGCTCATACAATCTTTCCGCCACCTGCTGCAAGTCACCATAGGCACGATTAAGCGGGACTTTGAAAACATCCGCAAATTCTGCCGCTGACACCCTGAACTTATCCCCTGCACTAATGGCTTGCCCGCGCTTGATCTGGGTGATGCACCCCAACACCAGACGTTGCTCATTCAACGTCAGGCGATAACCGGCTTCTATCACTTTGTTGGACTTTACAACAGTAAGGTTACGTTTCATTCGGTTAGATAAAGGGTGTTGTGTAACATGACTCCCTTTATAATTAAAGGGAGTCACTATGTCAAACTCCTTTAATACAACGAATCCCTCCTTTTGTAACAACGGATTTCTCCCTTCATGGCAACGAATCCCTCCCTTTATAACAACGGATTCCTCCCTTTATCATTCTTGAAACGTAAGCTGGGAGCGGCTTGCAGAAGACCTAAAATATGAAAAGAAGAAAATATATAAAAGCAGCGGTAGCAGAGAAACCTATGATGACACCCGGAAAATGACGCATTTCCATCAGGTGTTGGATAGTGATTTGAATGCCTATAACCTTACCGGAAGGGCTGGAAGGTATCCATGCCCTTCTCATGCCGGTTTCATCTCCTCCCGTTATGCCAAGCATCCTTGCACCCCGACCGGCAGAACGTGTGCCACTTGTTCACCTTCCTGAAGCTTGCCCCGCACTGCGGGCAGTCCACCACCTCCCCTGCTTTGGCCTTTGAGGCGTGTGTGTAGGCCGCTGTGGCGTCTGTAGTGCGTGTAGTGACACGTTCGTGTAGTGCCGGGGGTTCTGTTACACGTTCGTGTAGGGTGGGCGCGTGTGCTGCGTGTAGCGGTTGGCTGGTGCGTGTGGCGCTGCCGGGCTTGGGGAGTTGGTCAGTGTCGACGAAACCGGGGAAGCGGTTCCGGGGTGCTTGCTGCCATTTGAACAGGGGCGGCGGGGTGCTGGTGCTGCTGGCCGTGGCGGGGGCAAGGTCGGGCAGCGGTTCCGGGCTGGTGGGGTGGGGGGTGTCCGGTTGGGTGCTGGTGCTTGTGCCGTCGGCGGGTTGGTAATCCGTGCCGGTGAGGCTGACGTATTCCTTGCGCTTGTTCAGCAGGTGCTGTTCCAGGCCGTCGAGCAGGGCGTAGCAGTCGCGCAGGTTTTCGCTGGCGGAAAGGTGCATCCGTTCAAAGGCGATGGCGACCAGGGCGGCGATCAGTTGCATGGCGACGCTGGCGGGCAGGCCGAGCGCCATCAGCGCCTTGACCATCGGGTGCAGGTAGTCGGTGCGCAGTTGCCGCAACTGGTTGGCCAGGGCGTTGCTGGCGCTGGTGGTGGCCTGTTGCTGCTGTTGGGCGGCGTTGGCCTGGGCGGTTTGGCGGGTGCTGATTTCGGCTTGCAGTTCGGCGATGCGTACCCGTTGCGCCTGACAGGTCTTTTTGCAGGTGGCGAGGTATTCGCGGCGTTGGGCGAGTTCCGCGTTGAGGCGGGCGAGCTGGTCGAGGTCTGCCGCGCCGTTGCCGCTGACCGTGGGCGGCGGCTGGTGGGTGAGGGCGTCAAATGCCTTGCTGCTTTCGGCCTTGGCGAACTGGCTGTGCTGCTGGTTGCCGGTGGCGTTGTAGATTTCGGCGAAGACAGTGAAGGCCATGATCACGATGCCGACCTTCCACACCGAGCCGGAATAGCGGTATTTGGCCTTGTGTTCGTAGTGGGCGCGTTTCAGGCGGGCGATGGTGACGGCCATCAGCCCGGCCATGAGCAGCAGCAGGGCGTATACCGCCAGTTCCACCGTGCCGTTTGCGCCGAAGCGCTGGGCAATGAAGCTGGCGATGTGGAACGGGTCGGCCACGTAGAAGCCGACCAGGAACACAAACAGCATCAGCAGGGTGGCGGCGTCCGCCAGCCGCAGGGTGACGCCGTAGCGGGCAATGTCGCGCTGCACGGCGGCCATGCGCCGCTGTACGTGCTGGATGTCCAGCCGCAGGGGTTGCAGGTTCATGGCGTCCCCCTAGTAAACCGTGACGAGAAGGCCGTTGGCGGCGGCGCAGAGGTACAGGGTGTGGTTGTCCCCCATCCACCAGCGTAACGCGCCGTAAGCGGCCAGGAAGGCGTATACCGGCAGGAATGCGGCATGGGGCAGGGTGGCCAGCCAGCCGAGTTCCTGCACGTAAAACGCTGTCATGGCCAGCAACCACAGGAAGCCAGCCAAGTGCAGCAGCAGGGCGGTGGTTTGGGAGAATACAGGCCAGTCGACACGCCGCCAGAAGGGGGTAGGGGGAGGAAATGGGCGTGTTGGGGTTTTGTCCGTCTCAAATTTGCGCACGGACGGGCGCACGTTGCTATCATGCGTTTGCATTTTCAATCTCCAATTCAGGTTGAAAGTGAAGTCCTGCCTCACCGTTGGCGCGGTGGGGTAGGGCGACTTGTTACGTTACAATTTCCGGTTAATTACCTCCTTCCAAACTCAAGCGGCCTTGTGGGTCGCGTTCAAATGTAAAGCGTACTGCTTTGACCTTGCGGCCTCCCTTGATGGGTTGCCAGTCGATTTTCCAGCCGTCTTTTTCCTGCAATTCTTTCACCGCAGGCTCAATGATGCGGCGTTTGATATTGTTGAAATTCTCCCGCTGCTTTTCTGTCGCATCCATCGAGGTGGCAAAATCTTCAATGTCGTATTCCGCCCAGCCTGTTGATTCAAACCGGGTGAGCAGCTCCAACAACCGCCACGAATAGGCGGAACGCAAGGCACTGGCTTGTTTTAGCTGGTAGCTGGTGAACTGTTTGCGTAACCCGGTCAGGTGCGGGAGTATCTCAGGCCACCACCACAATTCCGTCCAACCTTCGCTATTGTGGTATTTCACCTTACCAACCCAGCGCATATAGACCTTTACCATGTCCTTGCCCTTACGCTTGTGGGCAGCTTCAAAAAAGGTGATGGAACGGTCATACAAGGCTTTAGAGGCATCTTTTAAGGCTTCATAGGCTGTGTTCATGTCACACTCTGCCAACTCGGCATATTCCGCTGCGGTAATACGCGAAGTGGTTAACGCTGTGTCGGGATGTAGGGCTTTGCGGCTATCCATCTTGGAAATGGCGATAAACACCACCCGTTTTTCTGCCAAGCTCAAACCATGCCCGGCACGGGTCAACGCATTGCTCATGGTGATCCAGCGCTCACCCGCAGGCCGTTCAGCCAAGTCTGCCACGTAACCGTTTGTCTTGTGTTCTTGGGTGTTGCTCATCGAAATGCGTCATTTTCCGGGCTATTGCGTCAAATGACAATATTGGCGCAGATCATAAAGTGCGTCAAGGATATTTGATGGCGTAACATTAGCCAAGGTACAGGCTTTCGGCAACCTCATGCAGGCCCCACCTGTGGATAACACCCGGAAAATGACGCAATAGCTCGGAAAATGACGTAGTAAACCCGGAAAATGACGCAATTCACATACATAGATTTATGTTTTGATTAATGTTTTTCAGATAAACAAGAAAAAACTATATAAAAAACTCACCGTGACTGAAATCAACGTATCTTATCCCGTTATTGGTTGTCAGTTGACAACCTTAAGTGAAGGCACTAAACTGTAAAAAAAGTCGACAGGGATCACATGAGCCGAAGGAAACACCCGAACAAAGATATTGAGGATGCCATCAAGTACGCTGAAGAAAACGGTTGGAGAGTCGAAACAGGCGGCAGCCACGCATGGGGCAAGATGTACTGCCCATACAACGACAAGGAATGTCGCTGCGGGGAGTTTTGCCAATCCAGCATATGGAGCACCCCCAAAAACCCGACAAACCATGCCAGACAGATAAAAAGGGTCATCGACAACTGTACAACCCATACCAGCAATGAAGCTGGCCAAGATGCTAACCAAGACACTAATGAGCTATAAAGAGTACGAATTCACATTGAAATTTGCCCTCCCTGATCCTGATGTAGACCCCGAAATCTACGTCAGCCAGTTGGGGGAGGCGGGTTGTGATGATGCCATCATCGGCGTTGGCCAAAAAGGAAAGATTGCCCTGCAATTTGACCGTGAAGCTGACAATGCGCACCAAGCCGTCCTATCCGCCATCGGGGATGTGAGAAGCGTTATCCCTGATGCAAGGCTAATAGAGGCAACCCCTGATCTGGTCGGTTTGTCTGACATTGCCGACCTGATGGGCTTTTCCCGTCAGAACATGCGCAAGCTAATGCTGACCCACCACACAACATTCCCCGATCCTGTACACACCGGGGCGTCTGCCATTTGGCACTTGTCCAATGTCTTGCAGTGGTTTGAAAGCAAACAAAACAAGCATATTGCCGATAACATCAAGGAAATAGCAGAAACCAATATGCAGGTTAATTTGGCAAAGGAAGCGGCACGGCTGGATACAAGGTTTCAGGCACAGTTTGCGATTTACACCTGTTAACACCTAATCACTGCTACCGGCTTACGTAGCACCACGCGAAACCCGCCCGTTTTGCCAGCAGCGTTACATGTTGGCGCGG
>JBBIHI010000145.1:0-6959 GCA_037447095.1 Thiotrichaceae bacterium | reverse complement strand
TTGTCTGTTTGGGATTCGGGGGGCATGGAAATAATGGCTCCGCTTGTCGATAAGACAAGTGTAGCCATTGCGGGGTGAATCTTTAAGGGAAATCCCCTAAAAAACCTCATCCTCACCAATCCGCACCTTCATGTCATTCTGATAAGCCTTGCAGCCAGACCCACGCAAATGCGGTTTGATCAGGGTAATCAGATTAGCGTTGACGGTCACATGCCCATCACTGGCTCCTGCCATTGCATAAACTTCGCCGTTGACGTACTCACTGCGAAACGCGGCATCCATTTCACTCGCTAGATAGTCTGCTGGTGTAATAACCAATTTTTTTGCGAGTGCTGGCATAGGGTGCTCCGTCAAAGGTTTCCATCAATGGTAGCCATATCTGTAAAGTTTGGCAAAATGCCAATGCTGGAATAACTGTGGCAGGCTGTGCGGAAATGCGAATAGTGCCGTGAAGCTTGGCGGTATGTTAATGGGACTCCTGCCAGGCACAGCCTAATTCTTTGGCGATACCTTGTAGCCGTTTATCGCGTGTCCAGAGCAGTGTGCCCGGCAATAGCAGGGCAGCGGTCAGCAGGTGTAAATCCACGTAGCCGATGCCTTTACCCATCAGTTGGCGCTGTTCCAGGCAGTACATCGCTTCGGCGTGACTGGCTTGGGCAAGGCCGGGAAGGTTTTGCCAGAGTTGCAGCAGGACTTTGCGGTTGTTGAGGCTGCCGCAGGCAAGTTCACCCCAGATCATGGGGTGCATACAGACTTCACTTTGGCTCAGTAGCATGGCCAGCCGTTCATCCTTGCACCGCAGGTGGTCGATCCAGACCGAAGTATCGACCAGTATCACAACGTATCTTCTGCCATCCGACGGCGTGGGGTGACTTCAATCTGGGGTTCGGAGCCACCCAGCAAAGCAAGGCGTCGGGCGCTTTCACGCTCAATCAGGGCTTTCAGGCTTTCGCGTAACAAGGCTGCCTTTTCAGCAATGCCAGTCAGCTCGATGGCTTGGCGGAGCAGATCATCATCAAGGTTAAGGGTGGTGCGCATGGTTGCCTTCCTTGTCATCAATATATGGCATCATTGTATGCCTTATTTGATGCTATGGACAAGTTGAGGCTGTCCCGTCTTTTTGCAGTCGTTCCCGTATCTATCATTCTGTGAATGGCTGTGCGGAAATGCGAAGTGTGCCGCGAAGCTTGGTATTATCACTGAAAACCGTGAGAGGTAGAATTATGCACCAGCAGCACCATGACCTGATTGAGGCCGTCCAGCGCAACTGCCACATTGCCGACGCACGCCACGCGGGCGATTACACGCTTTGCGTCTACCTATTGAAAATGCGCGAGTTTTACCGATGGGAAAAGAGTGTCGGTTTTCAGCAGGTGTTGACCAGTGATGATGTCGGTGATTGGCTGACCGGACGGGAAGCGGTGTGGAATGAACTGGATGAGCAGGATTACGCACCGTTGCACCTCAACGGTCATGCACATGATCCATTCGACAACGAGGCCATCAATACCCACATCAACGGCTATGGTCTGGTGTATAGCGCCGGTTATGGCCGCCGTTGCCGTCCGCTGTTTTTCCTCGCCGAACTGGAGCAGAAAATCGAGCACGACGGTTACACGATCCTGGTTGCCGGGCGTGAGCTGGCGCGGGATGTGGAAGCACCACCTGCGATGAATCAGGGCAAACAGGTGTTCATCCGCCGCGAATCCTTGCGCCGCATGTTGTGGGAAAAGGTCGAGGAATGGCGCTGGAACGGCATCGACAGCCCCTTGGGGCGTGCGGTTGCCTGCTACGATTTCGACAGCGATGTGGAAACCGCACTGGATGCCATGGCGGCGGCGGAAACCGACATGATCGTGGCGCACGAAATCGGCGAAGTGAAAGCCGGGCAAATGCTGGGGGATGAGCAATGGCAGGCGATGCTGTTCGCCTTGCCGCCTTCCCACGCTGACATCATGCTGCGGGCGGTGCGGGATTTGCTGGCCGATTGCCTGCATACCTTGCCGGAACTGCTGGCAAGGGGTAACGCCGCTTCTATCCATTTCTATTTCGGCAACCTTTCCGCGATGCGCAAGAAACTTGCCCCGCAATTGGTGGAAGCCTATCAGCACTGGCATGAAACGGGGGATGCCAGCCGGATTGCGGATTACGCCGCATGGGGCAAGGAACATTGGGCGCGGCTGGGTAAGGCTGCGTTAGCAGTATTCCAACAGCAGGGCGTGGGTGCGCTGCATGACATTGAAGCCATGATCGGTGGAACTGGCTGAGCAAGGCTGTCCTGTCATCTGAACCCAAACGGTGGGAACCCATCCATGAACGGGTCAAATGCCGGTTGCGGAATCCGGTAGCCTTTCAGCCATGCCTTGAGCTGCTTCACATCACGGAACAGCCGCAAGTCGTGCTGGATACGGGCGAGTTCGTCCTGCATGACCCGGATGTCTTTTTTGAGCAACATGCCCAGCCGCTTGGGGGAAAGCGACTCATAGGGGGCTACACCCAGCAGGTGACGGATTTCGTCTTCCGTGAACAGGACTTCATCCTGAATTTCGCGTAACTGGTCGGATAGAATCTTGTTGTAGTGCTTGAGCCGGTCAGCCGCAATGTTGTTGAGCTTGCTTTGGTCGATCTGCTCTACGGACAGTTGCAATTCCAGTAATTTGAGCAGGTCGCGGTTGCCGTAAGCGACGGTCACTTGTTGCATCAGCTCGGTCTTGCGTTCGCGTTCTGCCGGGTCTTGCTCACGGTCGGGGTGCAGGGCACTGGCCAACTGGCGGTAAACGGCCTGGATGGACTTGCTGACGTTGGCGGCTTCTTCGGCCTCTTTCGCTTCTTTGGCCAGTTGTTTGGCGGATTTCTTGCGCTGGGGGCGGGCAGCTTCGGCAGCTTCAGCCTGTTCCTGGTTTTGTTTGAATTTGGAAAACAAGCGTTCAGCGGTGGCCTGTGGGTCGTTGACATCGAATTCGCCATCGTCGATGGATATGCCAAATTCCTGTTCCATCATGCTTTTGATGAAATTGGCGGCCATGTCCTGCTCTTCTTGTGCCTCGCTGTCGTAATCGCCACCGCTGTACTTGTTGTACAGGCTTTTCAGGTCGTCATTGTCCGCGTGCCGCAGCAATTCCCCGCTGAGTTCACAGATGAGGTGGCTGAGCTTGTCCTGCTGGTTGGTGGTGAATTTGTGGCTGGTGAATTGCTGATCCAGCAGGTTCGCCATGTCGGTTTGCTGTTCGCGCAGGGTCTTGCGCAGCGGTTCGAGTTTTTCGACAGCTTCCTGACGTACCGTATTGAAGGTTTCCTGCCATTCGGCCAGCAGTTTTTTCTGGGCGTCGATCTTTTTGATCAGACTGTTGAACTTCTTTTGCGCGGGGGAAAGGGGGATATGCGGCATCTCGGCCTGGGTGCGGACGACCTTTGTATTGGGCACGGCGAATTTCCTGATAACAACACTATGTGGCGGTAGTCTGACATTGGTTCAGGTTTTATGCCAAGCATAATAAAGGGAAAAGTGTTGGTCTGGCTTGGACAGCTAGTCGGTTGGGTGAGCCGTTGGTCGCCTGACAGGCATGGTTACGGGTGCTTTGGAATTAAAGTCTTGCTTGTCTACAGAGGAAATAGAGATAAGGAAGCACGGGCATGAGATTTACACCCGACATCAGGCTTATCCTGTTAGTGATCGTGATTGCGCTGGCCATTGTGGCTGGTGTTTTTCTGATCGGGTAAGCAAAAAAACGGGCAGCCAACTGGCTGCCCAATGCGAGGTGAAAAGAGACTCAAGTTTCGTGGCTGCGCGGATCAGATTTCGCCGCTTTCCAGACGCTTTTTCAGTTCCTCACGGCGTTCATCCTGACGTTTCTGGCGCTCTTCCTGCATCTGCTTGAAGGTGGTGGCCTGATCAGGTGTCAGTAGTGCGGCAATCTTGGTTTCGGTTTCAGTGCGCATGGCTTTCATCTGTTCCTGCATCTGTTTGCGCATTTCGTCCATTTTGCCTTGCTGTTCCTTCATGATGGCGTCAACCTGGGTTTTCTGCTCGTCGGTCAGTTTCAGTTTCTCACCGAGCATGTTGCCCATCATGCCGCCACGTCCACCAAAGCCGCCGTCATGCATCATGCCGTGGCCATGGCCGCGCCAGCCGCCTTTGCCGCCACAGTCACCACCACCAAAGCCCCCTGGACCTGCCAGTGCAACGGTTGCGCCAAGAACGCCAAGCAGTGCGGTTGTCATCAGTACTTTTTTCATGGTAATTCCCCTTTAGCCAATAGTAGAGAGTGTCTTCGTGTGGAAGGCGTTGCGCCTTTCAGTGAGTGTGATATTACGCAGGGATTACGCAGCAAATTTGCCGCAATTGTGCAAACAATGTGAAAGTTTCAGCGGAACCGGGAACTTTCTGCTGCGGGTTTATGGCTCAAACTTGTAGCCAACCGAATAAACGGAATGGATAAGTTCCTGTTCGGGAAGGATTTCGGCCAGCTTCTTGCGCAGTTTCTTGATATGGCTGTCGATGGTGCGGTCAGAAACAATGCGGTTGTCAGCGTACACCTTGGACATCAGGTGATCACGCCCGAAAATCCGCCCCGGTTGCTGGTAAAGCGTGTCGAGCAGCTCGTATTCCACCAGGGTCAGGCTGGTTTCGAGTGTGCCTGCGCGGACAGTCAGGCGGTTGCGGTCAAGTTCAAGCAATGCCTCAGATGGGTGTGGATCAGCCGACGGGGCGGGAACTTGCCAGCGGCGCAGGACAGCCTTGATGCGGGCAACCACTTCACGCGGGCTGAAGGGTTTGCAGATATAGTCGTCAGCGCCCAGCTCCAGACCCAGCAGGCGGTCGATTTCCTCGACACGGGCAGTCAGCATGATGATGGGCAGGTTGTCGGACTGGCGGATTTCCTTGCACACATCCAGCCCATCCTTGCCGGGCAGCATCAGGTCGAGCAGGATCAGGGCAGGTTTTTCACGGCGTACCCAGGCGGCGACTTCCGTACCGTTGCTGATCCAGTGGGTCGTGTAACCGGCATTGTGCAGGTATTTTTGCAGTAATCCGGCAATTTTGGGTTCGTCTTCGACGATCAGGATGCGTTCCATCGGGCTTTCCTCAACGGGCTTGCAGCGGCAGGTGTACCAGCAATTCCAGCCCGCCGAGTGCGGAATGGTTGGCGCTGATCGTGCCGTCGTGGGCATCGACAATGTTGCGGCAAATGCTCAGGCCGATGCCCGCACCGCCCGTGGCGCGGTTGCGTGAACTTTCCACCCGGTACAGGCGCTCGAACAGGCGTGGCAAGGCATCGTCCGGCACGCCGGGGGCGGAGTCTTCAAAGCGGATGTCGATCCAGCCGGGGCTGACGGTGGTGCTGATGCGCAACTGCCCCGGTTTGTCGGTGTAGCGCAGGCTGTTTTCCAGCAGGTTTTTGAACAGTTGTTGCAGGCGTTGCGGGTCGCCCTGCATGAGGGCGGGTTCGATGCCGATGCCCAGCGTGTCGGTATGCAGGCTTTGTTCCTGTAGCTGGGTGGCGTGCAAAGCCAGGGTTTCGCGTAGCAAGGCAAGGATGTCGAGGGTTTCTTTCCGGTAACTCAAGGCACCATTGTCGGACATGGAGAGGTTGTAGAGGTCGTCAACCAGCCGTTGCAGGTGGATGGCTTCCTGGTGCAGGGAGGCCAGGGTCTGCTGGTCGGGCTGGTTGATGCCGTCCTGGAGCGCTTCGATTTCGCCGCGCAGGATGGCCAGCGGGGTACGCAGTTCATGGGCAATGTCGGCAATCCACTGTTTGCGCGAGGCTTCATTCTGTTGCAGGCGTTCGGCCAGTTGGTTGAAATCGCGGGTCAGTTGCCCCAGTTCATCGCGCCCCTGGACGGGCATACGCAGGGCGTAATTGCCATCAGCAAGCTGGCGGGTTCCACTCCGCAATGCCTGTATCGGCCTGCCCAGATGGCGGGCGAACTGGAACGACAAAACGCCGGTGATGGGCAGGGAAAATAGCGCCAGCAGCCAGAGGATATGTTGCCAGTGTTCGGCAAAGTTCAGGTCAACTTTCTCGGTCAGGCTGCGGCGCGGATGGATGCCCAGATAGCCGATGACCTTGTTTTGGGATTTCAGCTCATGCAATTGTTCCGGGATGCCCAGTCGGGGATTGCCCAGCAAGAGCTGGCGTTTGCTGTCGAGCAACACGATGCGCCACATGAAGCGGTCGATACGTGCATGCAACGGCGGTGGGGGCGGTTCTATCCCGCCCAGTTCCTCAGGATGTGGGTGGGTCGGGTAGGGTGGGCGCTCATCCGGGCTATCACCGTTTGCCGGATACAGGCTGCTGCGCATGGCGCTGCGCAGGATGGAGCGCCACAGGCGCGGGTTGTCTTGCAGTGTGTTCCAGTTACCCTCTGCTTCATAAATCTGGACGACCTGGGTTTCGATTTCGGTGAGGGAGCGGGTTTCCTGTTCGTTCAGGTATTCGAGGAAACTGTGCTTGAAGCTGAATTGCATGACGAGCACCAGCCCGACTGCGGTGAGCAGGCAAGCCAGAAAAATGGCGATAAACAGTTTGGTGCGAATATTCAGCAACATAATGCGGGGTTGGACACACTGACACGGGATTGGTTGTCAGTGTACCCCAAAAGACAGGGCTGGCAAGCCCTGTCTGGCTGATCGGTCAGCGTTTTACTTCCAGCCAGATGTGGCCTTTGTTGCCGGATTTTTTGACCTGGAGGATTTGCACCGTACCACCTTGTGGGAGGTAGCCAACGGTTTCTGACAGTGCCGTGCCTTTGCCGGGTGGCTGCGAACGGATATTGGCTCCCCAGTTGAGGGTATAACTTTGGCCGCTGACCGGCAGTTGTTCACCAATGACCAGGCCGCGTTCCAGCCATTTGCCATCGGTGAATTGCCCGCCGTAAATCCAGCCGCTTTTGCCCGTTTCCCCCTGCTTGCCGGGGTCGGACGTGGTGGGCTTATTGTCGGTGCTCACGGCTGTATT
>JBBIHI010000144.1:0-6968 GCA_037447095.1 Thiotrichaceae bacterium | reverse complement strand
TCAGAAGCAAGGGCGACCGCCGGTCGCCCCTACGGGGAATAGGTATGCAGGAATTGGATTTTCACGAAGTTGCCGATGAATTCGTCAATCTGGCGAATGACCTGAGCGATGAATGGGCACCGAATTTTCTCAGCGCGGCGATCCTGTACGCGGCGGCGCGCTACAACGCCTTCCATTTCATGGAAACCAATGGCGACCCGGACAAGGAGGAAGCGGCGGTGGAGTATTACACCGAGCAGTACCGGCGCATGTTGAAGGAAAACCTGCACGAACTGCGTCACGGGGTCGAGCATGAATAAGATCGGCATCTTTTTCGGCACGGATTCGGGCACCACGCGGCTGATGGCGAAGAAAATGGCCAAGCTGCTGGGCGACGCCGCCGCCAAACCGGTCAACGTCAACCGCAGCACAGCGGACGACCTGCTGCAATACGACGCGCTGATCCTCGGCACGCCAAGCTACGGCGTCAACCAGTTGCCGGGCAAGAGCACCAAGGTAGCGGACGGCTGCTGGGAAGAATTCATGCCTCAACTACAAGGCGCAGACCTTTCCGGCAAAACCATTGCCCTGTATGGCACTGGCGATCAGGAAAAATACCCTGACCGCTTCGCGCATTCACTGATCCACCTGTACGACTGGTGCATGGCGGGCGGCGCGGATGTGGTTGGGAAATGGAACACCGCAGGCTATGAATTTGAGCATTCGCCGTCGGTGGTGGATGGGAAATTCGTGGGGCTGATCCTCGACGAACGCTCACAAAGCGGTCTGACCGGCGAACGCCTTGCCACCTGGATTGAGCTGGTCAAACCTGCCCTGCTGGCCAGACTGACGGACTGAACGATAGATAACGCCGAAGACGGTGAGTATCGCTTGCGCTCCACCCACCCTACGCCTACACTGATGTTATTACATTGGTAATAACAAAAGGTTGGTTCATGCTGCAAGTCAAACTCACCGCCATCGGCAACTCCGTCGGCATCGTCCTCCCCAAGGAAGCCCTGGCCAAACTGAAAGTCAGCAAGGGCGACAGCCTGTATCTGGTGGAAAGCCCGGAAGGTTTCACCCTCACCCCTTACCAGCAGGACTTCGATGAGCAAATGCAGGCCGCTGAAAAAGTGCTGAAAAAATACCGTAACGCCTTCCGTGAGCTGGCGAAATGACTGAGCCAAGATGGGTGCTGGAAAGCGTCGCGCTGGCGGTGCACCAGATGTTGCTGGCGGAACATGGCGGCAGTCCCGGCATCCGTGACGAGGCTCTGTTGAACTCCGCCCTGACCAGACCCAAACAACGCTTCACTTATGAACCACAATCCACGTTGTTTGAACTGGCAGCGGCCTACAGCTACGGGATAGCCCGAAACCATCCGTTCATTGACGGCAACAAGCGGGTAGCCCTGGCCGTCGGAGCCGTATTTCTGGAACTCAACGGATTGACGCTGGATGCCCCCGAGCCGGAGGCGGTCATCATGTTTGAACAACTGGCGGCAGGAAAGATTACAGAGGCAGAACTGGCCGACTGGTTTGAACGTTCCTCAGCGCCAACGCAACAGCTTTAACCGTCAGTTCAGCACGAGCCGCATCGGCAGCATCGGTGAAGCAACAAACCCCTGCTGACGGTAGAACGCCTGCGCCACCTGATTATCCACATCCGTCAGCAGGGTAATGCGCAGGCAGCCCTGCTCACGGGCGTGGTCAATGGCTGCCGTCAGCAAAGTATTTCCCACTCCCTGCCCGCGAGCTTGCGGCGCAACCACCATATCTTCCAGCAAGGCCACCCGCCCGCCCAAAGCGGTGGAAACCGTATACAGAAGATTGACCATGCCGACGATTGCATCATCCTGCCGGGCAACGAGGATATGCCCGACACTCGGATCATGGATGATATGTTCCAGCCCACGTTCCTGCACCGCCCGGTCAGGCTGGAATTCGGCTTCCTGCGTGAACAGCATGTCCAGCAGACCACAGAGCGCCGGAATATCGTCCAGCGTTGCAGGTATAATGGAGAGCTTCATGCGCATCCCTTGCTATCGGCTGAGAAAGGGCTGTAACCACGCATTTTCCCCGGCGCATGGGCAATCACCCCGGAAATGATGATCACCGCCACGAACAGCTCTGCCCGCCACGCTGGCAACAGGCTGGCGAGTATGAGCAACGCCAGCTTGACCATGATGGTGATGCCTTTCAGTTGCAGCAGCCAGCGTCCGTTTTCCCACACATACAGCAGCACCAGCACGCAACCGGTGCTGATGGCGAGATGCCAGAACGGCAGGTAACGGACTTCCGGCAGGTCAAACAGGAAACCACCGCCGATACCGGCAACGCCAACCAGATGCAGGCTGCGTACAAGGATATTCACCCAGCGGTCGCCGGGGTAAGAACGCGGTTTGGAAGGAAACAGGAGGTGTTGCCAGGTACTCATGACAAGACTTATAGCAGCTTCTTTGTTGCAAGCAAACAAGGCGCTTTTCCCTGTCGGCGTATTGTCCGTTATGATGCGGGAAAGCCTGTACCCGTTATCAGCGAAGGAGGTCGCCATGTCCGATAAACCCGTCACCGGTAGCTGCCTGTGTGGCAGAGTCGCTTACGAAATCAGCGGCAATATCGGTATTTTCCAGTACTGCCATTGCTCACGACAGCTCTGCGGCGCAACTCAAAAAGATGGGATTCCGTCTACCTGCAACCTTGGAAAATGACTTTCTCCTGCAATTACAGCGTACTGGGTAGCACCAGATTTGCCTTCAAACCGGGATGATTGTTCTGTAACTGGATTTCCGCCCCGTGAAGGTCAGCGACGGCTTTTACCAGACTCAAGCCAAGGCCGTTGCCCGGTGAACTGCGGGCATTATCAAGGCGGGTAAAACGCTTGAAAACCTGTGTGTATTGCTCTTCCGGGATGCCGGGGCCGTTATCGGCAATGCTGATGACAACCTGATCGCCGAGGCGGCTTGCGTTCAGGCTGATTTTGCCGCCTTCCGGTGTATATTTGACCGCGTTGTCCAGCAGATTGGTGATCGCTTGTGCCAGCAGTTGACGGTTGCCATGTACGTGCAGGCTGGGGTCAGCCTGATGCTCAAGAACCAGCCCCTGTTCTTCCGCCACTACGGTATACAGTTCAGCCAGTTCATCGGTCAGGGTACTTAAATCCACCTCCGTCCAGTCATCGCGTTGTACCCCCGATTCCATTTGCGCAATGCTCAGCAGGGCGTTGAATGTCCTGATCAGGTCGTCCACGTCCAGGATGGCATCCTGGATCAGTTGCGGGTAATCCACTTTTTCGTGGGCTTCATACTGGCTGGCTTCCAGACGGTTGCGCAGGCGGTTGAGCGGGTTGCGCAAGTCGTGGGCAAGGTTGTCGGTCACTTCGCGCATTCCCTGCATGAGGTGCTGGATCTTTTCCAGCATGGTATTGAGTACCCGGCTGAGCCGGTCAAACTCGTCATTGCGCCGGGTAACAGGAATGCGCTGGGCAAGGTTGCCGCTGACAATCGCATTGGCGGTTTTGCCGATGGCGTTCATGCGGTGCATGACGTTATAGCCCATGAAACTGCCGCCAATGATGGCCAAAGTGAAAATAGTGGCACTGGCAGCAAGTACCGTGAACCACAGGCGTTTCAACAGGGTGTGTTGCTGTTTGAGGTCGGTCACAACCAACAGTTGGTAGCCGCCGGGCAGCAGGGTCAGCAGGAGACGCCCCGGTTCCTGCTGGTGCGGGTCGCCAGTGATTTTGCCGAGCGGGATTGTGGTAAATGCCTGGGTAAAATCGCTGTTCAATTTGTCGAATTCGAGGTCATGGGTCAGGTCTTGCTGCTGACGGTTGACCAGGCGGGAAAACAGGTAGCGTGAGCCATCGTCATTGTTCCTGAAATGGATGATTTCGATCAGCCCCTCGACCGCGCCCAGCCGGTAACGGTTCAGCAGGGCATTGGTTTCCAGTTGCAGGCGGGTATCGGTTTGTTCCTGTATTTGTGATTCGGCCATCCAGTAAATGACATAGAGTGCCCCGGCTGCCACTGCGCTAAACAGCAGGGCATACACCAGCGACAACCAGAAGATGGTGGTGTGGAACAGTTTCCTGATCATGCGTCAGGGTCGTGCAGCAGATAGCCTGCGCCCCGGATGGTATGCAGCAGCGGGGTATCAAAGTCCTTGTCGAGTTTGCTGCGCAGGCGGCTGATGTGCACATCAATGACGTTGGTCTGCGGGTCGAAATGGTAATCCCAGACTTTCTCCAGCAGCATGGTGCGGGTGACGACTTGGCCGGTATGCCGCATCAGGTATTCCAGCAGGTTGAATTCACGTGGTTGCAGGCTGATGACCGTACCATTGCGGGTAACGCGGCGTTTCAGCAAATCCATTTCCAGATCACGCACGCGCAGGATGGTCTGTTCCTGGGTGGGTTGGGCGCGGCGGAGCAATGCCTGTAAACGTGCCAACAGTTCACTGAAAGCGTAGGGCTTGACCAGATAGTCGTCGCCACCGGCACGCAAGCCTTCCACCCGGTTATCCACTTCGCCGAGTGCGCTGAGGATGAGCACTGGGGTTTGGATACCCTGACTGCGCAAGGTTTCGATCACCGACAGGCCATCGCGTTTGGGCAACATGCGGTCTACGATCAGGCCATCGTATTTGCTTTCCAATGCCAGATGCAGGCCGCTTTCACCGTCGGCAGCATGGTCTACAACATAACCTGCTTCCACCAGACCTTTCTGGATGAAACTGGCTGTTTGGCGGTCGTCTTCAACAATCAGGATATTCATGTTTCAAGCATAAAACAGTTGCCGAAAATTTCCTTGTGAATATCCTGTAATGTTGATCTGCGGTCACTTTTTCTTTTTGTCGCGCTTTTTGCGTTCCTTGATGACGTGATCCATCATCCGCTTGCGCTTGTATTCCTGACGTGGGGTCAGGGTGTTGCGTTTGCCTTCATACGGGTTTTCGCCCGTCTTGTATTCGATACGGATTTGCGTGCCAACCAGTTTCAATGTCTGGCGGAAATAATTGGTCAGGTAACGGGTGTAGCTGTCCGGCACGTATTCGGTACGGTTGCCGTGGACGATCAGGCGGAACGGGTTGCTCCCGCCCTGATGGGCATAACGTAACTTGATGCGCTGGCCACGGGTCAGGGGTGGTTGGTGTTGCTGCACGGCCATTTCCAGAATCCGCGTCAGGCGCGAAGTTGGTACCTTGAGCATGGCGGATTCGTAAGCGCGTTTTACCGCTGCATACAACAGGCCGACGTTGGAGCCATGCAGGGCGGAAATGAAAAAGATTTCCGCGAAGTCCAGCACGAAGGGCAGTTTGACTTCAATCTGCTGCTTGATCCAGTCGCGCTGGTCAGATTCCAGGCCATCCCATTTGTTGACTGCAACGATCAGGGAGCGTCCAGCTTCCAAGGCCAAGCCTAACAGGTGGGCATCCTGATCGGTAACGGCATCGTGCGCATCCACCAGCATGACCACCACATGTGCCCGCTGGATGGCATCCAGTGTCTTGATAATGCTGAATTTCTCAATGGTTTCATCAACACTGCGGCGACGCCGTACCCCGGCGGTGTCAATCAGGGTGTAAGTTTGCCCGTCACGTTCAAACGGGATGAAAATGCTGTCGCGGGTAGTGCCCGGCTGGTCAAAGGCAATCACCCGTTCTTCGCCAAGGATACGGTTGATCAGGGTGGACTTACCGACATTGGGGCGGCCAATGAAGGCAATCCTGATGCTGCCGTCATCCTCTTCTTCCTCATCCAGAAATTCAGCACCCAGATGATCCAGTATTTCGTCGATCATGCTGGTGACGCCACGCCCTTGTGCAGCGGCAATCATGTAAACCTCGGTGAAGCCAAGGCTGTAAAATTCAGCCGATGCCTGGTTAGCGTCAACACCATCGGTCTTGTTGACCAGCAGGAAAACAGGTTTGCCGGTCTGGCGGACATCCTGGGCAATCTGTTCATCAGCCGCTGTCAGCCCTTGCCGCCCATCCACCAGAAACAGGATGGCGCTGGCTTCGCTAATCGCGGCACGGGTCTGTTTTGCCATGTATTCGTCGATACCGCTTTCTTCCCCATTCAAACCGCCGGTATCAATCAGCATGTAACCACGCCCATTATGGTCGCCACTGCCGTATTTACGGTCGCGGGTCAGGCCGGGAAAATCCGCTACCAGCGCGTCACGCGAGCGGGTCAGACGGTTAAACAGGGTGGACTTGCCGACATTCGGGCGGCCAATCAAAGCGAGGACGGGTTTCATTCAGGATTTATGCTGCAAACAAACAATGGCGGAAGGATAGCACGGGGAAAAGATGATAAACAGGCGCGGATGCGTTACAGTTCGCGCAGAGTCTTACCATCTCAGGAACCCAAGAGGAACACTTTACATGCATCATAATCATAAAGTCCGTAAAGCCGTTATCCCCGTCGCAGGTCTGGGAACACGCATGTTGCCAGCGACCAAGGCTATCCCCAAAGAAATGTTGCCGATTGTCGACAAACCGCTGATCCAGTATGTCGTGGCCGAGTGTGTGGCAGCAGGCATTAATGAAATCGTACTGGTCACGCATTCCAGTAAAAATTCCATCGAAAACCATTTTGATACCAGTTTCGAGCTGGAAACCATGCTGGAAAAGCGCGTCAAACGCCAGTTGCTGGAAGAAGTGCGTTCCATCTGCCCGAGCAATGTCACCATCATGCATGTACGCCAGGGGCAGGCCAAAGGTTTGGGTCACGCCATCATGTGCGCTTACCCGGTTGTGGGTAACGAACCGTTCGCCGTGGTCTTGCCGGATGTAATTCTCGATGAATACGCCAGCGACCTGCACAAGGAAAATCTGGCCGAGATGCTGCGCTTGTACGATGAAACCGGCTTCAGCCAGATCATGGTCGAGCCAGTGCCGGAGAAAAAGGTGTCCTCTTACGGCATTGTTGACCTGAACGGGCATACCCTAGCACCGGGCGAATCTGTACCCTTGACAGCGATT
>JBBIHI010000143.1:0-7010 GCA_037447095.1 Thiotrichaceae bacterium | reverse complement strand
TAAGGATTGGACATCGCCGAGTTTCTCATAGACGGGAAGTTCTTCCTGTTGTCGTATGCGGAGTGCTTCGTCGAGTTCCCCGCGAGCCTGAAGGATGTCCGCGATTTTGCCTTTGGTGATGGCGATGGAGCGCACCTCTCCGAGGCGTTCATAGACGGGAAGTTCTTCCTGTTGTCGTATGCGGAGTGCTTCGTCGAGTTCCCCGCGAGCCTGAAGGATGTCCGCGATTTGGCTTTTGGTTTCAGCTAGCCATTGTATGTCACCCAGCTTTTCAAACCACGGCAGTACCTTGGTTTGTAGGTCATGCAGGGCTTGTTCGGGTTCACCTTGCTGGAAACGTATGCCTGCCTGATCCAGCATTACCCTCGCATAGGCGTGTTTTTCATCCAGATGAATGTAGTCGCTAATGGCAGTGGTGAGATGTTGTTGTGCAGCAGCGTATTCACCAAGATTTTCATACAGGTTGCCTAACTCATGGCGCATGTCAGCGTTAGTCAGGTTGGGTTCGGTATTTTCCTGAGTGGCAAGGTAAGCGAGGATTTCATCAATCCGTTGTTGTTTGGCTGCTTTGTCGAGGTTGGTGGATTTTTGCCAATCCCCATCCCAGCGTGGTTTGGTCTCGCTGGAGAGGGAAAAGTCGAATACCTGTTCGCGCCATGCCCAGAAGTCGGCGGCATTCAGCGCCATGTCACGGATGTGCGGTTCGACCAGCCATAGCAGTAACGTTCCCTGTAAATGACGGGCGAGGTACTCGCGGTGATAGTTGATGCCCCGGAAAAATTCCTGTTGCCGTTCGGTGCGGAGACTTTCCAGATTGATGATGTGCAGTTGGCGGGTGTTTGCCGCCAGTTGGGTATAGCTGGATTCAAACTGGCTGAAGTTGTCGCTGGCTTTCAAGTCCAGTATGGCGCTGTCAGCGTGGTTTGCCTGCAAGCGCTGGATCATGCCATCGCGGTAGGCCGGGTTGTTGTGTTGTAACACCAGGGCATGGAAGCCTTGCAGCTTGCCCAGCAGGGTGTCCAGCCGCAGGAACGCACCCGAATGTTGCGGGGCAAGTTGCCAGGTATCATTCATCTTGGTCGGTAGCCTTCAGGGCTTTCTGGTAGCCGGGCAGGGTGGTGATGACCGGGTGGCTTTTCCAGAAATAGTTGTTGTATTCCAGAAGCACCAGGTTGTAGAGCATCCTGATACTGGTTTCATCGGTGAAATCATCCGGCGCATCAGGGTGACGGTCAATATCTACCAGACGGGCGTAATCAGCACTGTTGATGAAGCGGCGGTAATCGTTGGCAACATCCTTGACTGCCCGTTCCGCCGCTACCCGGTCAATGCATTCGGTATCAGCGTTGTTGATGGCTACATTCAGCAGGCGCAATAAATCACGGGGATGGCCACCACTGTAGCAGATCAGGTAATCCAGCGTTTCCGGCGTATCAAACAAATGTGGCGGGACACGCCGATGTACCAGTTCACGCACGGTATGGTAGTTGCTTTCAATGGGTTGATCATCCCGGTCACGTACTTTCAGCATCGGCACGCGGAAGGGTTGTCCGAAGTTGGCGGTTAGCTGGTTGGTGAGGTGTAGCAAATCAATTGGCGCACAGTAGATGAAAAGGGCGCGGATTTGCGTCAACTGGTGTACGTCTTCGATAAAAAACTTGCGGGAATCCTCGCTTTCCAGCCGATCAGCACCATCCACCGTGAACAGGATGCGTTGCCCGAGACCTTTAACACGTATCTTGTCTTCGGCTACCCGGATGAGCTGGTTAAAACTGTCGGCAAACTCGGTGAAGTTGTTGCGCACCACTTCGCGCAATTCATCACGGTAAGTCGAGCCAATGCTGATCTTGTTGGTCAGCTCCGCAAACAGTTTGACCAGCCACGGCAAGCCCGCCTCGGTTTTCATGCCTGCCTTGAGTTCCATTTCCAGATTGCGCAGGTTGGCATGGGTAATGACCCGTTCCTTGTACCAGTTTTCCAATCGGGTCAGATGCACCTGCTCTATGCTGATGCCGTTTTCGTCTTCCAGTTGTTTCAACAGGGCAGCGGCCAGTGCCAGCAATACATCGGAATACTTCAGGTTGTTGATGTCGAGGGTTTCCAGACAGTCCAGATGTACGACGTAATAGCGTTGTGGGTCATGCAGGTATTTGGCAACCCGTAACAATTCGGTACTTTTGCCGCAACCCCGATGCCCGGTAAACAGGGTGTACTGTTTCAACGGCGGCTTGTGTAACTGGCCTTGCCTGTCCACATTGAGCTGGTTATACAGTCGGGTCAGGCTGAACTCACCCCGTGCATGAACGGTGTCCACGAATAAAGGATCATCCGGTTGCAGGGGTTGGTCATAGGTCAGCCTGTTTTTGGCTTCCCAGATTGAAACAGGTTGGCTGGTTTCACTCATGTGCGGCGGCATTATTGGTTTCCTGAATGTCTGCGAGTATACAACAGCGCGGGAGATTTGTGATGGCACATAAAAAAGGGCGCGACAAGCGCACCCTTTTTTCGTCGAGGACAAACCCGGATCAGTTCTTGGACTTGTCGACGATCTTCTGGATCCACGGCATCATCGCACGCAGTTTTGCACCAGTGGTTTCGATCGGGTGTGCTGCGTTGTTGCGGCGGTAAGCGGTCATGGATGGGTAGCCCATTGCACCTTCGGTAACGAACATCTTGGCGTATTCGCCGTTCTGGATGCGCTTGAGGGCATTGCGCATGGCGGCGCGGGACTGCTCGTTGATGACTTCAGGGCCGGTCACATATTCGCCATACTCCGCGTTGTTGGAGATGGAATAGTTCATGTTGGCGATACCGCCTTCGTACATCAGGTCGACGATCAGCTTCAGCTCGTGCAGGCACTCGAAGTAGGCCATTTCCGGCGCGTAACCGGCTTCGGTCAGGGTTTCAAAGCCTGCCTTGACCAGCTCAACTGCGCCACCGCACAGAACAGCCTGCTCGCCGAACAGGTCGGTTTCGGTTTCGTCCTTGAAGGTGGTTTCGATAATGCCGGTACGGCCACCGCCGATAGCGGAAGCGTAAGACAGCGCCAATTCCTTGGCAGTGCCGGAAGCATTCTGCTGGATGGCGATCAGGTCAGGGATGCCGCCGCCTTTGACGAATTCGTTACGCACGGTATGCCCAGGGGCTTTCGGCGCAATCATGATCACGTCGAGGTCAGCGCGTGGCACGATCTGGTTGTAATGGATGGCAAAACCGTGTGCGAACGCCAACGTTGCACCCTTTTTCAGGTTTGGCTCGATTTCGTGGCGGTACAACTGGCTCTGGAATTCATCCGGGGTCAGGATCATGACCACATCAGCGGAAGCAACCGCTTCGGCGACCGGGGCAACTTTCAGGCCAGCGTTTTCGGCCTTGGCCACGGTAGGGGAGCCAACCCGCAGGCCAACGGTTACATCAACGCCGGAATCTTTCAGGTTACAGGCATGGGCATGGCCTTGGGAGCCGTAACCGATAATGGAAACCTTCTTGCCACGGATGATGGAAAGGTCTGCGTCTTTGTCGTAGTAAATATTCAGTGCCATGAGTAGTGTTACCTTAATTCAATCAAATATTCAGTTATGCGCGGAGGGCAGTTTCGCCGCGTGCGATGCCCATGCTGCCGGAGCGCACCACTTCAATGATGCGGAATTCACCCAGCGCATTGACGAAAGCGTCCAGCTTGCTGCGGTCGCCAGTCAGTTCAATGGTGTAGGTCTTTTCGCTCACGTCGATGATATTGCCCCGGAAAATGTCCGATAGGCGCTTGACCGCTTCGCAGGCCGAGTTTTTGTCGACGCTGACTTTGACGAACATCATTTCGCGCTCAATGTGCGAGTACTGGGCGAGGTCGAGGACTTTTACCACATCAATCAGCTTGTTCAACTGTTTGATGATCTGCTCGACGATTTCGTCACTGCCGCGCGTCACCAGGGTCAGGCGTGACAGGGTTGGGTCTTCGGTCGGCGCAACCGTGAGGGATTCAATATTATAGCCGCGAGCGGAGAACAAACCGGCGACGCGCGACAACGCGCCCGCTTCATTCTCCATCAGGATGGAAATTACATGCCGCATTTTGCCACCTACACCAGAATCATTTCGTTATGCCCAGCACCGGCTGGAACCATCGGGTATACATTGTTTTCCTGCTGGGTAATGAAGTCCATGAATACCAGACGGTCTTTCATGGCCAGCGCTTCCTTCAATGCGCCTTCCACGTCGCCCGGATTCTCGATACGCATACCGACGTGGCCGTAGGCTTCCGACAGCTTGACGAAATCGGGCAGGGAATCCATGTAGGACATGGCGTAACGCTTCTGGTAGAAGAATTCCTGCCACTGGCGCACCATGCCGAGGTAGCCATTGTTCAGGCAGATAATCTTGACCGGCAGGCGGTATTGCATACAGGTGGCGAGTTCTTGAATACACATCTGGATACTGCCATCACCGGTGATGCAGGTGACGGTTTCTTCCGGGAATGCCAGTTGCACGCCCATCGCGGAAGGCAGGCCGAAACCCATCGTGCCGAGGCCACCGGAGTTGATCCAGCGGTTTGGCTTGTTGAATTTGTAGTACTGCGCCGCCCACATCTGGTGCTGGCCGACGTCGGAACACACGTAAGCATCGCCGTTGGTGACTTCCCACAGTTTCTCGACCACGTATTGGGCACGGATCGGGCCAGTCATGTCTTGCGTGTATTTCATGCAATCGGCGTTGCGCCAGCCGTCAATCTGTTTCCACCACTCGGCAAGGTTCGATGGGTCAGGGCGTTCTTTACGGCTGCGCAGCTCTTCCAGCATGTCGGTAAGGACTTGTTTCACATCACCAACGATAGGCACGTCGACCTTGACGTTTTTGGAAATGGATGCCGGGTCGATGTCAATGTGGATAATCTTGGCATACGGGCAGAATTTTTCGATATTGCCGGTCACGCGGTCATCGAAACGTGCACCGATGGCAATCACCAGATCCGACTCGTGCATGGAGTGGTTGGCTTCATACGTGCCGTGCATACCCAACATGCCGACGAATTGCTTATCCATTGATGGGAAAGCGCCCAAGCCCATCAGCGTCTGGGTGATTGGGAAACCGAGTTCGCGTGTCAGTTCAGTCAATTCATGGGATGCACCCGACAGAACAACGCCACCGCCGGTATACAGTACCGGGCGTTTGGCTTCCAGCATCAGGTCAAGCGCACGGCGAATCTGGCGCTTGTTGCCTTTGGTGGTCGGGTTGTAGGAGCGCATGGTGATTTCCTTGGGGTAGTGGAACTCACAGCGCATGGTGGTAACGTCTTTCGGGATGTCGATCAGGACAGGGCCTGGTCGGCCTGTGCTGGCAATATAGAAAGCTTTTTTGATGGTGGTTGCCAGTTCCTTGACATCCGTCACCAGGAAATTGTGCTTCACGCACGGGCGGGTAATACCCACGATGTCGACTTCCTGGAAAGCATCATTGCCGATCAGCGGGCGCGGAACCTGCCCGGTAAACACCACCAGTGGCACGGAATCCATGTAAGCGTCGGCAATGCCGGTTACGGCATTGGTCGCGCCTGGGCCGGATGTTACCAGCACCACGCCAGGTTTGTTGGTTGCTTTTGCATAGCCTTCGGCAGCATGTACAGCCGCCTGTTCGTGTCTTACCAGGATATGGTTTACTTTGTCCTGCTGTTGGTACAGCGCGTCGTAGATAAACAGGACAGCACCACCGGGATAACCAAAGATGGTTTCAACCCCTTCTTCCTTAAGACACTCGACGAATATCTCGGCACCGGTCAGTTCCACAATAAACTCCGTAAATCGCTAATGGCGAAGGAAAAGACTCGCATCATAATACGAACGGTTCGGGGATTACACCCCAAAAAGCTTAATGATTTTGGCTTTTTTTGAACGGCTAACTGCGGACGCAAAAAAGCCACGTTTTGTGACGTGGCTTTTGGAATTTTTATGGTATGACTTCACTACAATAGAAAGCCTTACCTTTTGACTTAAAAGCCATTTTTGTGGGCGGCATTATATCCATACCAACAAATGAACCAACACTTTTCTGAGTCACTTACCGAAAAGCGAACATAAAGCGAACGAAAGCAAGGCAAATCCAGCCCATAACAAGGGTGTATTGTCTCCCGTACAAGTTGCTACTGCTACACTTGCTACAGTTGCTACACTTCGCGGTTCTGTGTCTGTAACTGACTGATTTGTATTGGTCTTAATGTTTAGCAAAGTGTAGCAAGTGCTACTGCTACGCTTGCTACAGTTGCTACACTTCGGGCAGACGCAAAAAAGCCGGGTTTCCCCCGGCTCCTTGGTTTTTATGTTGTGTCAGCAGCTCCTACCCTGCCAGTAACGCCGGGTTGACCTCGATCCGCTCTTTGCGGCCTTCGGTCACGATCCTGATCCGGTTATGTTCTGCCAGCGTATCCAGTGCCTTCTCCATCTCTTGGATACTGCGCAAGCGGTTGGGTACACGTTGGCGGGCTTCACGCTTGCCGATGCTGTCGGTGTAGTTTTCCCGGCAATAGCGTAACAGCCAGCTATCCAGTTTCAGGGCGTTGGAAAGGTCAACCGGAACCGCCAGTTCCTCAAAAAAGCGTTTTGCCTCGCTCAAGTGCCAGCCTGCCAGATTGACCGCCGCACCCATGATGTCGGCCTCTATCAGGTCGTGGATGCCGTAACCGTTGAACAGGTGGAACAGGCCAGCCAGCCGCGCCGCGTTGTCTGCGGATTTGCTGGCAATGTCCTTGTGCTGTTCCAGCTTGCCGCCCGGTTTCAGTTCCCCTTCCACACTGTTGAAGTAATCCATCCAGACTTCCAGCGCCCCACGCGACAGTTTCAGGGCGGGCAGGTTTTCCAGCTTGCCGCCCTTGCCGTTGCTGTATTGCTGTTCAAGCACTTCATGCAGGCGGGTGTAAAAGATGTTCAGGTGGTTTTTGCTGGATTCGGTGGTGAGTTCATCAATGGTCAATTGGCGTTTGCCCTGGGTGGATTCAGGCCACGCCAGCAGGAACCGTGCCG
>JBBIHI010000142.1:0-7074 GCA_037447095.1 Thiotrichaceae bacterium | reverse complement strand
GGCGAATCCGGGTAGCTGATGCCGTACACGTCTTGCAGGAAATCGCGGAAGCGCAGCTTGTCCAGTTTGTCGATACCGGCTTTAGTGGGGAGTTCATCAGCATGGAACTGGTCTGTGACCTGAAACAGGCGGCGTAATTCTTCCTTGGAGTTGATGCGGCGTTTATCCGCGCCATTCTTGAGCCAGATGACGCCGTTTTTGTCGAAATAAGGTTTGTCCAGACCCTGCGGAACAGTCAGGCGGACGACCAGATTGCCGTTGTCGAGCCGGATGTTTTCGGTCTGTACGTGCAGGGGGCTGCGCACCAATTGGCTGGCGGTGTTGCTGATCAACTGGTTGATGCGCCCGACATCCTGCGGAGCGAGTCCCGGCGTGGAACCGTCATCCGCCACCCCAATGTAAATGACGCCGCCGCTGGAATTGGCGAAAGCAGCCATTTCGGCAGCAAGCGATTCAGCATTGCGGACATCGGCCTTGAACTGGCGGGTGCTGTCTTCCTGCAAGGCAATTTCGGCCAGCAACTCGTGTGCATTCATGTTATTACCTCCCGCTCTCAGTATATGTCAGGGTGTGCATATTGCCGTTATTATCTGTATTTGTTTCAAGCTGCTTTTACTTGTTGGGGCATGATATGCATGTCCACATGAATATCAGCGTAAGGGCAAACCAACGCCCCTGATTCATTCCGCTCAATCAAGCCCAGTTCCAGCAAGGTCTGAACATCTTTATGCACCCGCTTCACATCGCGCCCGACCTGACGGGCAAGCTCACGCACCCCCATGGCTCCGACTTGCTGCAAGGTATTGATGATCGTCCAGCGGCGTTCGCTCAAGCGGGAAAAGAATGCACCAGGCGACTGAAAATTAAGGGTCTCGCCCTGATAGCTGTCTTTCTGTGCGGCTTTTCCGGCGGCACGCAAGGCGGCTTTCCAGTCAGCCTGCAATGTGATGGTCAGTGTGCGCTTTTCCATGTTTCTACCTCCGCCAGAAAATCTTCAATCAACTGATCAATACCGGCAAATTCATAGGGATGTTCATTATCATCAATATGTCGGTGATCCCCTTTGCCCCGTTCGTTATCAAAGCCAATGACGCGCTTGCCTTCGACGATGTAGACGAGACGGTATTTGTAACCGTGCGTGGTTGGCGGAACAGGTTCAGGGACACGCCATACCACCATTTCGATGATTTCACCAGCAGGTGATACGTCTTTGAATTGGGTAATGAGGGTGGCTTTCATGTTGGCAATATAGCCAACAATAGGGTGTGAATGCAACTTGGAAAGGGAAGTTTTTTAGTTCAACATTCTTACGCCACACAGTCACCTTGAACAAACACCCCTCCCGGTCATCCTCAAAATCAATCTGCGGGTAAACCCCCAGCGCCCGACGGATGCCGGAACCCAGCCCGTGATAGGGCAGCACGCCCTTGGCTGCGTAGGACAACAGGATAGGGTTGCGGCTGTTTGACCACGAACTGGGGTTTGATCCATTGCGGACGCTCGGCGAACAACAGCACGCCCGCCAGATTCAACTGCCCTTCGTCGGTTGCCAGACTCATGTTTTGCAGCAGGCGCAGCCGGTCTTGTAGTGACTCCGGGTAGTCGATACCGTACACGTCTTGCAGGAAATCGCGGAAACGCAGCTTGTCCAGCTTGTCGATACCGGCTTTAGTGGGGAGTTCGTCGGCATGGAACTGGTCTGTGACCTGAAATAGGCGGCGTAATTCTTCCTTGGAGTTGATGCGGCGTTTATCCGCGCCATTCTTGAGCCAGATGACGCCGTTTTTGTCGAAATAAGGTTTGTCCAGACCCTGCGGAACCGTCAGGCGGACGACCAGATTGCCGTTGTCGAGCCGGATGTTTTCGGTCTGTACGTGCAGGGGGCTGCGCACCAGTTGGCAGGTCGATGACCGCTGTAAACCTGGGAAACGCCTCAACGCCAGCCAGAAAAGGCGTAACCGCAAGCGCTTCTCCATCCGCGCCCGCGTGGAACACCTGTCCCGCATCATCAAATGCCAGTTTGGTTTCCGCAAGGTGCGCTACCAGGGACTGGGGAAGAATGCCCACCACCCTGATGCCTAATACCAATCGAATCCGTCGCCCCCCTGTCTCGTCCCCTTCCACAACACATCGTAAAATAAAGTGCCTACCCAAAGGGAATAAGGGTTGACCCCCAATCGAATAAAGTGCAGACTTAATCTGCTTAAAATTCATGGCTATATAAGTTTTCCCTAATTTTCTACAGGAGGAGTGGTGAATTATTGGTATCTCTTATTTCCTGTCACAGCAATCCTGCTTCTGTGCTTTTCCACAGGTATCTGTTTGCGTGCCTTCAGAAAAGGCCGTTTCAACGATTTTGAGTATGTCTTCTGGCGCAACATGGTGCGTTGGTCTGTCAAGAGCGGCCATCTTCAGGAAGCAGTACTCAAGCAACAACCTGCGGCAAGCTTGAAAAACAAAACGTAAATCATTCATCTGGGCTACCAAAGCAACGTCTTTCTGACTTTTTCACAGGGTTCAGCTGAGACGGTTTGTTGTTTTATTTTTAGATATTAAATACAGATATAAACAACTAAGGAACTAATTTCATGAATTGGGTTGAAATCGAGCATCACACTGATGGCACTGACAAACGGCGTTATTTCGCAGCCGTATCCGGGTTTGGTAATGTATTCGTGCCAGCCACGCTTGCTGGCTCTGAACAGGAAATCTACCTCGCCAGTTTGGAAGATGATGTCCGCTCATTCCGCAACTGGAGGTTGTTGTACGTACCCGCAGAATGGCTGGTAAAAGCATTCCCCCACTGCTCCGAACTGTGCCAGCAGATTCAAGGGAAAGCCTATTCGCTGCACACAAGCCAACCACAACAGCGCGCCCCTCGAATGGCGGTCAGCGCTGTTGCATAAAACAAAAGCCCTGCGGTCATGCAGGGCTTTCAGGTAAGCAATCAGTTTTTAATCCGGTACTCCGCCGACCGAGCGTGCGCCGTCAGCCCTTCCCCATGCGCGAGGATGGAGGCAATCTTGCCCAGTTCCGAAGCCCCTTCCGCCGAACAGTCGATCAGCGAGGAACGTTTCTGGAAGTCATACACCCCCAGCGGGCTGGAGAAGCGGGCGGTACGGGAAGTCGGCAGTACGTGGTTCGGCCCGGCACAGTAGTCACCCAACGCTTCTGCCGTATAGCGCCCCATGAAAATCGCCCCCGCGTGGCGGATTTGCTTGGCCACTTCGCGCGGATTTTCCACGGAAAGCTCCAGATGCTCCGGCGCAATGTAGTTGGCGACCTGCACCGCTTCGTCCATGTCTTTGGCCAGAATCAGCGCACCACGGCCTTGCAGCGAGGTGGAGATGATTGCCTTGCGTGGCATTTCTTCCACCAGCCGGTTGATGCTGGATTTGACTTGTGCGATGAAATCCGCATCCGGGCACACCAGGATGGATTGCGCGTCTTCGTCGTGCTCGGCCTGTGAGAACAAGTCCATCGCGATCCAGTCCGGGTTGGTTTTGCCGTCGCAAACCACCAGTATTTCGGAAGGCCCGGCGATCATGTCGATGCCGACTGTGCCGTAGACCATGCGCTTGGCGGTAGCGACGTAGATATTGCCCGGCCCAACGATCTTGTCCACCTGCGGAACGGTTTGCGTACCGTAAGCCAGCGCCGCCACGGCCTGCGCACCACCAATGGCGAACACTCGGTCAACGCTGGAAATGGCCGCCGCTGCCAGCACCAGTTCGTTCACTTCGCCCGCCGGAGTCGGCACCACCATGATCAGTTCCGGCACACCGGCAACCTTGGCAGGCACGGCGTTCATCAGCACGGATGACGGGTAAGCCGCCTTGCCGCCGGGAACGTACAGGCCGACCCGATCCAGCGCCGTTACCTGCTGGCCCAGCAGCGTGCCGTCAGCTTCGGTGTAGCTCCACGAATCCATTTTCTGGCGTTCGGCATACGCCTTGATGCGGTCAGCCGCCAGTTGCAGGGCGCTGCGCTGTTCCGGCGTGATGTTGTTCAAAGCTGCCTGCAAGCGGGACATTGGAATTTCCAGCTCCGCCATGCCGCCCACGCTCATGCGGTCGAAGCGGTTGGTGTATTCCACCACTGCGTCGTCGCCACGGGTACGCACGTCTTTCAGGATGCCGTTGACGGTGTTGAATACTGCGTCGTCGGAGACGCTTTCCCACGCCAGCAAATCCTGCATTTCCTGCCAGAAATTGGCGTCTTTGGTGTTCAGTTCCTTGATGTTGAGCATGTTAGATACTCCTGCGTTTTTCTACAGCTTCGGCCAGTTGCTCCAGCACCTTTTCGGTTGTATCGAAATTGATGCAGGCGTCGGTAATGCTTTGGCCGTAAACCAGTTCTTCGCGCTTTTTGCCGTCAGCTTTCTGGTTGCCTTCGACCAGATGGCTTTCAATCATTGCGCCAACAATAGCCCTGTTACCGGACGCGATCTGGGCAGCAACGTTGGCAGCAACTTCCGGCTGACGGCGATAATCTTTATGGCTGTTGGCATGGCTGAAATCGACCATCAGGTACGGCGGCAGCTTGGCTTTTTCCAGTGATTTCACGGCGGAAGCCACGCTGTCAGCATCGTAATTTGGTTCACGCCCGCCACGCAGGATCACATGGCAGTCTTCGTTGCCCTTGGTGGCAAAGATGGCCGTGCGCCCTTCTTTGGTAACGGACAGGAAATGGTGTGGACGGGAAGCCGCACCAATCGCGTCAATGGCGATATTGAGGTTACCGTAAGTGCCGTTCTTGAAACCAATCGGGCAGGAAACGCCGGACGCCAACTCACGGTGTCCCTGGCTTTCAGTGGTACGTGCGCCGATCGCCGCCCAGCTCACCAGATCCGCCACGTATTGCGGCGTAATCAGGTCGAGGTATTCAGTGGCCGCAGGCATACCGAGATTGTTCAGATCAAGCAATAACTTACGCGCCATGCGCAAGCCTTTGTTGATATGGAAACTGTTGTCCAGATTAGGGTCATTGATCAGCCCTTTCCAGCCAATGGTAGTGCGCGGTTTCTCGAAATACACCCGCATAATGATGTGCAACTGGCTACCCAACGTGTGGCGTAGGTGTTGCAGACGGGCAGCGTATTCCAGCGCGGCATCGACATCATGGATGGAACAAGGTCCCGTCACCACTAACAGGCGATCATCTTCGCCATGAAGGATGCGGTGAGCTGCCTGACGTGCGCTATACACCGTTTCAGTGGCGGGTTCCGTCAACGGATATTCGCGATGCAACTCCACTGGCGGGGTCAACTCATGGATGCCGATGATGCGCAGGTCGTCGGTCTGGTATTTCATCGTTTATTCCTCTGCTCGACCGCTGACTGCATTTGCGCCAGCAAATCGCGGATGGGCCCGTGTTTCAGTTTCATCGAAGCCTTGTTGACGATCAGGCGGGAAGTGATGTCCGCCATGTGTTCCAGTGGCGCCAGTCCGTTGGCTTTCAGGGTGTTGCCGGTGTCCACCACGTCCACGATGCAATCGGCCAGGCCTACCAGCGGAGCCAGTTCCATCGAGCCGTACAGTTTGATGACATCAACCTGACGGCCTTGTTCGGCGAAATAATTGCGGGAGCAATTGACGAATTTGGTGGCAACTTTCAGGCCGACTTCTGGCAGCGGTTTGTCAGGAAAACCGGCGACCATCAGCTTGCAGCGGGCGATTTGCAAGTCGAGCAGCTCATACAAATCCTGGCCGCCGTGTTCCATCAGCACATCCTTGCCTGCCACGCCGAGGTCAGCCGCACCGTATTGCACATAGGTCGGCACGTCAGTGGCGCGGATGATGACCAGTTTCACATCTTCCCGATTGGTGTCGAGGATCAGCTTACGGCTGGTTTCCGGGTCGTCCAGCGGCTCGATACCGGCAGCCCGTAATAGCGGCACGGTATCCTTGAATATGCGCCCTTTCGACAGCGCTATCGTCAATGTATCTTTCATATCAGCCATTCACCCGCTGGATACGTGCACCCAGGCGGGAAAGTTTTTCCTCAATTTTTTCGTAGCCACGGTCGGTGTGGTAGATACGGTCAACCGTGGTTTTGCCCTGCGCTGCCAGACCCGCGAGGATCAATGAGGCAGACGCACGTAAATCCGTTGCCATGACAGGCGCACCTTTCAGGCTTGGCATCCCGGCGACGATGGCGGTATTGCCTTCCAGACGGATATTCGCCCCCAGACGCATCAGCTCGGCGACATGCATCATGCGGTTTTCAAAAATGGTTTCCACGATGACGCCAATGCCTTTGGAAAGCGCATTCATGGCCATGAACTGTGCCTGCATGTCGGTCGGGAAGGCCGGGTACGGGTCAGTGCGGATGTCCACCGCTTTCAATGTGCGGCCACGCATGTCGACTTCAATCCAGTCATCGCCGTTTGTCACCAGCGCACCCGCTTCACCAAATTTGTGCAGCACAGCATCGAGTGTATCAGGTGCTGCTTTCAAAGTCCGCACCCGGCCACCGGTAATCGCGGCGGCAGCGAGGAACGTGCCGGTTTCAATGCGGTCAGGCAGTACGGAATAATCCACGCCCTCGAGGCTGTCCACGCCTTCCACAATGATCTTGTCGGTGCCTGCACCCTTGATATTGGCTCCCATGGCAATCAGGCAGTTGGCAAGGTCGACAACCTCAGGTTCGCGGGCGGCATTTTCCAGTACTGTAGTGCCTTCCGCGAGGACGGCGGCCATCAGCAGGTTTTCGGTGCCGGTCACGGTCACGATGTCCATGACAATACGTGCCCCCTTGAGGCGGTCAGCTTTGGCACGGATGTAACCTTCCTCGACCACAATTTTTGCGCCCATGGCTTCCAGACCGGCGATATGGATATTGACCGGACGGCTACCAATTGCACAACCACCGGGCAGGGAAACTTCCGCCTCGCCGAAACGCGCGACCATCGGCCCCAATACCAGGATGGAGGCACGCATGGTGCGCACCAGATCATACGGGGCGCAATAATGCTGGATGGTGGAAGTATCGGTGCGGATATTATTGTCGGCATCCACTTCCACGCCGACACCCATGCCTGCAATCACATCGGCAAGGGTGGATACGTCTTTC
>JBBIHI010000141.1:0-7127 GCA_037447095.1 Thiotrichaceae bacterium | reverse complement strand
GCTGAACCACGAACCACCGCGCAACACCCGCGCACCTGACTGATTCTCAAGCTCTACACAATGGCCTGCACTTTCATCAATATCCGTTTTCCATTCCGAGCAAGTCCATTCCCAAACATTACCCGCCGTATCATACAGTCCGAAATCATTGGGTTTAAAACTGCCAACCGGAGCAACAAATCGGTTATCCCACTGGCTACCACAACCATTGCAGTTTGCCTTGCCCTGCCCTGCTTCTTGCCCCCACCAGTAAGCCGTATCGGTTCCGGCACGGGCGGCATATTCCCATTCAGCTTCGGTCGGCAGACGGTAATTCTCCCCAGTCTTTTTACCCAGCCATTGCAGGTATGCATTCGCGTCGTTCCACGACACATTCACCACCGCCCGTTGTCCCCGGCCACTTTCACTGGGGGGATTTCCGGGATACGTTGGCGGGTTCTCTACCCCCTGTTGCTGCCAAACGTAGTAATCATACTGTTCATAGGTGACTTCGTACTTACCGATGAAAAATGGTTGCGGAATGGTGGCGTTGGCAGCAGGATAACCAAAGTTCTGCTGATTGTATGCTCCTTGCTCATTCAATGATTTATTCGCCATTTCGCCAAACGCCTTGTCGTATTCCCCTACCGGAAACTCACCTGCGGGAGGCTGGATTTCCTTTTCCACCAGTTCAGGCAGCGGCTCAGATAACCAACCCAAATTCATCAGGCGGAATTTCTGCTGGGTAAGCATGTAGTTGGGCGGTAGCCCGTTATTGAGCGTCCACAGGTAGGCTTGACCAACGAAGGCCAGCAACGCTGCCAACACGCCGCCCTGCACCCAGGCCATGCGCTCGCTCCAGCGCAGGAAGCGCCCTTCCTGCGTGGCCCTGCCGGGGCGCACCCGGCGGTAGTGGCGGATGTCGCGCCAGCCCGCCAGCCGCCACCAGCGCCCGAACCAGCCGCTGGCGTGCCATGCCTTTGCGTCTTCCTTCAATTGCTCGCGGTAAAACAGCCGGTCACGGTTTTTGTCGATGTACCCGTAAAGTGTCGGCCAGTAGCCGGTCAGCTTGCCAGTTTTCTCATCCTGACGGGCGCGGATCAGGGTTTCGTGGATCAGGTCAACGTATTTGCCCTCGTACTCAGGCTTTTGGTAGGCAGCAGAAACTGCCCCGCCGTTGTCCTTGTTCTCGCCCACGGTGGTGAGCAAGCGCAGGCTTCCGTTACCGCCCTCAACCCGCTTGCCCGCCAGCCAGTCGATCACGGCCTGCCCGCACCGCTCATCTTCATCACCCGCAATCTGCCGCGCTTTCTGTAATGGAATCCGCTCACGGGTGTGGTTGCCCTGCGGATTGATGCGGGTCAGCGCCAGCAGCAGTTCCAGCGCACCCTCGCGGCCTTTGGAGATGGTTTTATCCTGATCCAGCCGATCCAGCAGCGCGTCGGCCTGCATTCCCAACAGCCCAGCCAGACGCCCTTTTTCACGGTACAAGTCATAGCTGAGGCGGTTGCCTTTTCGGCGTTCCCACAGGTAATGCAGGGCGTTTTCCACCAGCGGCAATGCGCCGGGTTCGTTTTCGGTATCGCTCAGGATCGCGGTGGTGATTTCGCTGACATCCAGCCCCGCCAGCCGCGCCGGTTGTTCGATGACCTCGCGGATGCCGTCCTGCGACAGGGTTTTCAGCAGGTAGCGCTTGCACTGGTCGTTGTAGCGCTCCGACAGTTTGCCCAGGCGCTCGAAACCGTCCAGAAAGTCGATGCGCACGGTGCTGATCAGGAACAGCGGACAGGTTTCATCGGCCAGCGCATGGGCAAGCTGGGCATCGAAATGGCGTTTTTCAGTTTCATCGGCGAAAGTGAACAGTTCCTCGAACTGATCAACCACCAGCAGGAAGGCGGTGTCGGCCTGCCTGCGGTCAGCCAGCAGGGAAGTCAGCACCTCTTTATCTGCTTCCATGCGTCGCCGCAAAGCCAGGGAGTCACGCCTGGCGGGATCAGGCTCGAAGGTATGTTCCAGCGCTTCAGCCAATTGCTTGAGCGGCTGCTTGCCCGGCATCATCGGACCGATGATCACCCATTTTCCGTAGTTGGTACGCGCCCACAACGCGCCTTGCCGGATCAGTGGCAGCATCCCGGCGTTCACCAGCGACGACTTGCCCGCGCCGCTATTGCCTTCGATTTGCAACCAGCGGCAATATTGCCCGTCCACGTGAATATTGTCCGGCTTGCTTGCACGCTGAGTACCGAGGAATTTGAGCGCATCCAGCGTTTCCTTGCGCCGCCCGAAAAACAGCCTGGCATCCTCCATCTGGAAAGCGCTCAAGCCCAGATAGGGGCAACCGTCAAACGCGCCGCGCTCATCCGACAGTTCTTTTTTGTCGCGGATGGCCTGAATGAAGGTTTCCGGCAGCGCCTCGCCCATCTGCCAGCGCTGAATCTGGAACAGGCTGAGGAAAGGCGGCAGGCTGTGCAAATCACCTTCCGGCAGCAGGATGGGGAAAATCGGCAGGCGCAAGGCGTCATCGTGCGGGGAAAGGTTACGGCTCAGGGCATACTGCACTTCCGCCCCCACCCAACGCTGCACGCCATTACGCCCGTACAGCAACACGAAGGCGGAACAGTCCTGCAAGGCCGTTTGCAGCCGCTCCATCCAGTTGTCGCCCGCGCGGATGGAATCCTCATCGCGGAATACCGTGAATCCGGCTTTCTCCAGTTCCGTGCGCAGCATCACCGCCTCGTCCAGATTGGCGCGGCTGTAGCTGAGGAAAATGTGTGGCGTCGAAGGGGTTTGTTCTGCCATGCCTGTTCCAGCCCAGTGAAAGTTACAGGGATTATGGCATAAAAATTGGGCTGATTGGCGGCTGGATTATTTTCCCAACGCCACCAACCGAATGTAAGGCATGGAATGTAAATTACCTGAACAACTCCAGCGGGAGTACATTCAATAAACGGCGTAAGTTCCAGTAACCGGCTACACCCACCAACGCCGCACCCACCAAACTACCTGCCAGCAAGGGCATCAGGTTCAAGTGCATATCCAGATCAAACAGGTAATAGCCGAACACATTCCCGGCAGTCACCGCCAACAACCCGGCCAGCACACCCGCTAACGCGCCCAGCAGCAGGAATTCCCCCCAGATGCGGCGCCGCAGTTCCGCCCTACCCGCGCCCAGCGACTTGAGGATGGCGATTTCGCGCCGCCGTTCCGCTTTCTGTGATTGCAGGGCAGCGATCAGCACCACCACGCCCGCAATCAGGGTAAAGACGAAAATACCCTGCACCGCCATGCTGCCCTGTTCGATCAGGGAACGCACCTGCCCGACGATAGCCCCCACATCAATCGCGGTCACGCTGGGGAATTGGTGGATCATGTCTGTCACCAGCAGCGCCTTTTTCGCGCCCAGATGGATGCTGGTAATCCAGGTGCTCGGCATATCCCCCAGACTGCCCGGCGCGGCGATGACGAAGAAATTGGGCTGCATACTGTCCCAACGTACTTCGCGCACGCTGGTCACAGTGTCAGTCAATCTCTGCCCGGCAATGTCGAAGGTCAGCTTGTCGCCCATGCCGAAATACAGGGTTTCGCCAATGCCTTTTTCGATGGAAAAACCTTTCACGTCAGCACTGAACCATTTGCCCGACAACAGTGCGTTACTGGCCGGAAAATCAGCGAAGGACGACAGGTTGAATTCACGCTCCGCCAGCCGCTGGGCACGGGGATTGGTGAGCTTGTCAGGGTCAAGCGGCTGGCCGTTGATCTCCACCAGCCGCCCGCGAATCATCGGGTACATATGGGTCTTGATGCCGTGTTCCGCGAAAAACTGCTCCAGCGGTTTCACCTCGGCGGGCTGGATATTGATGAGGAAATAATCCGGCGCATCGGCGGGCAGCGCTTCCTGCCAGCGGTTCAGCAAATCGGTACGCACCGTGGTCAGCAGCAGCAGGGAAAACAGCCCGGTGGCGAACACCACCACCAACAGCACGGCGCGGCGCGAGCGCCCCAGCGACGGAATCCAGCGGCTTTGCAGCTTGCTACCCACGGTTTGCACCAGACGCAGGAAAACCGTCGCCAGCAACCAGAACAGGCCGATTCCAACCAGCAACCCCGCCAACAGCATTGAAGCCAGTTTCAAATCCTGCGATTGCAGCCACAATAGCCCGAATACCGCCAGCAGGAAGCTGATCAGCACCACCCACACCGACTGGCGCGGACGCTGCAACGCACCCTGCAATATCTGCATGGGCGAGGTATTCACCAGCCGCAACAACTGCGGCAGGGCAAACCCCAACAGCAGGATAACGGCGGTCAACAGACCAGTCAGCGCTGGCATCGGGCTGGGCGCGGGCAAATCCTTTTCCACAAACTTGCTGAGCCATTCCGCTAGGCCAAACTGCAAGATCAGCCCCAGCCCTGTCCCGATCGCCGCTGCCAGCACGGCTGTCAGCAGCAACGAAAAAGCATGATCCAGCAGTACCTGTCTGCGCGACATGCCCATCGCTTTCAGCACCGCCACCGCAGGCAGTTCGCGCCGCATCAGACTGGTGGAAGTCAGCGCTACCGCCGCGCCCGCCAGCACCACGCTCAGCAGCGTGGCCAGCCCGAGGAAGCGCCCGGTGCGTTGCAGGGTCTGCTGCACCGAGGACAAATCTTCATCCAGGGTGCGGATGCGCTCGGTCAGTTTCAGTTTCGGCTTGAGTTCTTTCTGCAATTGGGCAACTGCTTTGCCGTCACCTGCAAACAGGTAGCTGAAGCTGGCGCGGCTGGCGGGCGTCAACAAACTGGTGGCGGGCAGATCGTCCAGATTCATCAGCACCACCGGGGCAAGCTGGAACAGGTTGCTGCTGCGGTCGGGTTCCTGCGTCAGTACGCGGGTCAGTTTGAAGGTGCTGCGGCCAAGTGTTACCTCCGCCCCCGGCTGTACGCCGAGTTCCGCAAACAGGCGGGCTTCCGCCCAGATTTCACCACGGGCGGGAAGCTGGCCTGTCACGAGTTGTTCCGCCGCATCGGGTTTGGCAGCAGTTTTCAGGTCGCCGCGTAGCGGATAGGTGCTGGAAACAGCCTTGAGTTCGCTCAGTTGCAGCTTGTCGCCGCTGGAGGCCATGCTGGGGAAGGTGATGGTTTCCGCTGTTTCCAGTTTCAGTTCCTTGCCGCGTTGCAGGTAGGCTGCATCCAGCGGGCGGGCGGAACTCAGCACCAGATCGCCGCCGAGGAGTTGGCGGGCTTGCGCCTGCATGGCGTTTTCCACCCGGCTGGTGAAGAAGCCAACGGCGGTGACGACGGTGACGGAGACGATCAGGGCGAGCAGTAGCAGGCGTAGTTCGGGCATACGCCAACGTTGTCGCCAGTGGCGGAGGAGGCGTTTCATACCAGCCTCCCCTCTTCCAGCCGGTAATGCTGTTGGCAGCGCGCCGCCAGTGTTTCGTCATGCGTGACCAGCACCAGCGTGGTGTGGAATTTTTCCTGCAAGGCGAACAGCAGATCGCTGATTTCGTGGCCGGTGGCGCGGTCGAGGTTGCCGGTCGGCTCATCCGCAAACAGGATTTGCGGACGGGTGACGAAGGCGCGTGCCAAAGCGACCCGCTGTTGTTCACCACCGGAAAGCTGGTTGGGGAAATGGCTCATCCGTTCCGCCAGCCCAACCTGTTGCAGGGCTTCGCGGGCAAGCTTCTCACGCTCACTCTGCGCACCCAGCTCCAACGGCAGCATAACGTTTTCCAACGCCGTCAGGTTTTCCAGCAAATGAAACGACTGGAATACAAAACCGACCTTGCCCAACCGCAACGCCGCCCGCTGGTCTTCATCCAGCCCGTCCAGCGCCTGCCCGAACAGTTGCACCGAACCGCTGGTAGGCAAATCCAGCCCCGCCAGCAAACCCAGCAGCGTGCTCTTGCCGGAGCCGGATGTACCGGTAATCGCCACCGATTCCCCCGTGTCAATGTTCAGGCTGACGCCACGGAGAATTTGCAAATCACGCCCGGCTTGCGGGATAGTTTTCACTAGGTTTTCGGTCTGAATGGCTGTATTGTTCATATTGTGAGGAATTCCATTGATGTTGCGCGTACTGTACCTGATCTTCGCCGCCCTGTGCCTTTTACCGGTCGGGAATATGGTTGTTATGGCGGATGAGACAGCGCCGAAGGCGGAGGATTCCACCACCCTGCTGGTGTGGGGGGATAGTCTGAGCGCGGCCCACGGCATCCCGGTTGAAAAGGGTTGGGTGAATCTGTTGCAGGAGAAACTGGGGGACAAGTACAGCGTTATCAATGGCAGCATCAGTGGCGAAACCACGGCGGGCGGCCTGACGCGGCTGCCGGATGCGCTCAAGCAACACAAACCGGCCTACGTTCTGCTGGAACTGGGCGCGAATGACGGGCTGCGGGGTATTGCGCTGGATGAGATGCGCAGCAACCTGGAGCAGATGATCAAGCTGGCGCTGGATGCCAAGGCAAAGGTAGTGCTGATCGGGATCAGGCTACCGCCGAATTACGGGCCAGCGTTCACCGACAAGTTTGATGCGGTTTATGCTGATCTGGCGAAGGAGCATGATCTGCCGCTGGTGCCATTCCTGCTGGATGGCGTGGCGGAGGACTGGGATTTGATGCAGGCGGATGGATTGCATCCGGTGGCGGAGGCGGAGCCCAAGGTGCTGGATAATGTGTGGAAGGTGCTGGAGAACGTGTTGAACCCGTAGGGGCGGTTCGCGAACCGCCCCTACAGAGAATGATCAGCCAGATTGAACCAGCGATTCATGTACTCCTGCTTCTGCTCCCAACTTTGCACGGCGGCGCTGACCACAAAACGCTCGGCGGCATCCACGTCAATCCGGTTGATCATGGCGAAGTGCATCCCCGGCTCAATGCGCAGGATGGGGGTGGGGTCGGGCTGGACGGCTTCGGCTTGCGGTGCTGGCGGTGGGGAGCTTGGGGACGGGTTGTCTTTATCCCCACAGGCAACCAGCAGCATCAGCATACCGATGGCAAGCAAGGCGCGTTGGAGTATGGTCAGCATGGCAAGCCCTTTGGGTTTGATGTGGGATTCAACCACGACTATAGCGGCAACATTAGGGCGTAGCAATCGACGGTCAGCCGTGACATAAAACCATCTACCACTGCCCTCAGGTACATCTGGTCAAGCAGGCACAAAACGGG
>JBBIHI010000140.1:0-7148 GCA_037447095.1 Thiotrichaceae bacterium | reverse complement strand
CACGGTTAGCGATGTGCCGGAGCGGCGGGAAGACGGGCTGCATTTCCTGCTGGATGCGGATAGCCCTGATTTCCACGGGCGCTTGCGGGTATCCTGGTATGAAAAGGACGCACCAGCCTTGCGGGCAGGGGAACGCTGGCAATTGCAGGTACGCGGCAAGCGCCCCAACGGTTTCATGAACCCGAACGGCTTCGATTACGAGAAATGGCTGTTTGCCCAGCGTATCGGTGGCAGTGCGAATGTCCGCAAGTCCGGGGACAACCACTTGCTGGAGCCTGCCCCGTGGTGGAATGTTGATGCGCTGCGCCAGACCTTGCAGGAAAGGATTGCTGCCGCCTTGCCGGATTCCCCGTCTGCCGGGCTGGTGCAGGGCTTGGCGATAGCGTGTACGGATGCGGTAAGCCAGCAGCAGTGGGACATTTTCCGCAAGACCGGGACGATCCACCTGCTGGCGATTTCCGGCCTGCATATCGGCATGGTGGCCATGCTGGGGATCGTGCCGGTGTGGCTGGTGTGGCGCTGTTTCCCGCGCTTGTACCTGTGGCTGCCGCGCCGGATTGCTGCCGGGTTGGTGGGTGGGGTGCTGGCAACCGGTTATGCCTTGCTGGCAGGTTTCAATATCCCGACCCAACGTACCCTGATCATGTTGCTGGTGGTGCTGGCGGGCTTGTTCATGCGCAGGCGGATTCCGTTTGCCAGTATTTTCAGCCTGGCCTTGTTGCTGGTGTTGGTGTTTGATCCGCTGGCGCCGTTGGCGGTGGGGTTCTGGCTGTCATTCCTCGCGGTTGCCTTGCTGGTGTTGCTGGGCGGGCGGCGTTTCCGGCAAGGTAAGGGAATGGCCGTATGGGCGCAGCTTTCCTTGTCGCTGGGGATTATTCCACTGACGGCGGGGTTTTTCGGCATGGTGTCGCTGGTTTCCCCGCTTGCCAACCTGATTGCCATCCCGATGGTGACGTTTCTGGTGACACCCTTGGTGCTGTTGGGGGTGGTGCTGTCCGGGTTCTGGGCAATCGGGGCGGCCTGGATATGGTCGGTCGCAGCATGGTTGCTGGAAATGCTGATGCGTGTGCTGGGTTGGTTGGCGGATTTGCCACTGGCAAACCTGTACGTGCCCCTGTTTCCGTGGCAATGGCTATGGATCGCCGGGGCGGGTTTCCTGTTGCTGTGCTTACCACGCGGGATGCCGGGGCGCTGGCTGGGGGTTTTGTGCCTGTTGCCCTTGCTTTTATATGCGCCGGAACGGCCAGCGCCGGGTGCTTTCCGCCTGTCAGTGCTGGATGTCGGGCAGGGTCTGGCCAGCGTGGTGCAAACTGCCGGGCATACGCTGGTATTCGATACCGGGCCAAAGTCATCGGAAACCTTTGATACCGGGCAACTGGTGGTATTGCCCTGGTTGCGTGGGCAGGGGATCAGCCATATTGACCACCTGATGGTTTCCCATGCGGACAATGACCACAGCGGTGGTGCGCCTGCCCTGCTGGCGGCAATGCCGGTGGCTGACGTTTCTGTCGGTCAACCCAACACCTTGCCCAGCTACACGGTAAAGTTGTGCGAACGTGGCCAGCATTGGGAATGGGATGGGGTCAGGTTTACGGTGTTGCATCCGTCGGCGGATTACCTTGATCCGAAAGACAACAACCATTCCTGTGTGCTCAGGGTGGAAAATGCTGCCCATAGCGTTTTGCTGACTGGCGATATTGAACGTCCGGCGGAACAATATTTATTAAAGGAAGGGGAAAATTTGCACGCGGATGTGCTGCTGATTCCCCATCATGGGAGTAAAAGTTCCTCATCAGCGGCCTTTGTGGATGCGGTTTCCCCACAGCTTGCCATTGCCACAACCGGGTATCTCAACCGCTTTCACCATCCCAGTCCTGAGATTGTGCAACGTTATGTCAGTCGCCAGATAAAAATGCTTGATACGGTACGCTCAGGGGAATTGATGCTTGATTTTTCTGATGAAAATAAAATCATCACGATTCATGAATGGCGGCGTGAGCAACAGCATGTCTGGGGCAGTCAGGGTTAACCCGGAATGGCAAAAACGTATTAATTGTGCCAGAATCCACGATTCCATACGCATTAGGCATACCCCAAATCAGGCTGGCAGGAACTGTAATGAATCTGGACGAAAAGGATATCGAGATTTTCAAAAAGCTGGATTCCAATGTTTATCTGACCTACAACGATAAGCAGGCATTGAAAACCAGCGTGGATGAACTGGATCGGCGCTTGCAGGATCGTGACCGGCGCTTGCAGGAAATCACTGGCCTGCTGGTGGAAAAGGACGGCCATATCCGCGTGCGTGACGCCCGCATTGACGAGCGTGACAAGCAACTGGCCGAACTGGGTCGTTTGCTGACCGAAAAGGAAAAATTGCTGGCGCAGTTCAGCCAGACCGCGACGGACAAGGATATTGCCCTGCGGGTGCGGGATGAGCATCTGGCCAACCGCGACAAGGCCGTCCAGCAGCGTGACGGCATCTTGGCTGAGCGCGAAGCCCGCCTGAAGCATATCGAACAGCATCTGGTCAATTACGAAAAACTGTTGCAGGAAAAGGAACTGCAAATCCAGGCGCGTGACCGCAGCCTCGAAGACAAGGATCGTTCCCTGCTGCGCATTGACCAGGCCATCCAGAGCAAGGACAAGCTGCTGCAAGGCCGTGACGACAGCATCAGCAAGAAAGACCAGCAACTGCTCGAACGTGAATCCCTGCTTCAGGAACGTACCCGCCAGACGCTCGAACAGGAGCGCATGATCAAGGAGCGCGACCGCCAACTGGGCGAACGTGATTCCCAGCTTGCCGACCGTGACCGCCAGCTTGCCGCCCGTGACGAACACATCAACCTTGCCAGCAAGCAGATCCAGAACCGCGACGTGCAGCTCAACGAGCGTGACCAGCAGATCCAGGCACGCGAACGTTTGCTGGCGGAAAAGGAAAGCCTGTTGCAGGATCGTGACCAGCACATTGGTATCCAGCAGCAACAGCTTGAAAAGCGTGACAATACCCTGTCGGAACGTGACCGCCAGTTGGCCGATCGTGACCAGACCATTGCTGACCGTGACAGCGAATTGCGGGTACGCGAAGACGCCATCCGCAACCGTGACCAGCAGGGGCTGGATTTCCTGCAAACCATCCGTGAACTGGAAAACCACTTGCAGGAACGGGATGGGGAAATCAGCGAGCGTGACCGCCAGTTGGCCTTGCGTGATGAGCGTATCAGCAAGGCGGATGAAGACCTGCGCGAACGCGATACCCGCCTCGGTAGCCGCGACCGTACCATTGAGGAACGCGACGTACAGGTTTCCGAGCGTGACCGCCGCATCAAGGAACGGGATGTTTCCCTGCGCGAACGCGACACCCGCATCAGTGGCCAGGATTTGCAATTGCGTGAACGCGACAAGCAGTTGCAATTACGTGATACCCAGTTGCAGAGCCGCGATGTCACCATCGGTGAACGCGACAACAGCATCAAGGAACGCGACAGCCACGTTGCCCAGCTCAATGCGCAAATGCAGGAGCGCGATGAAACCATCCATGCCCGTGATTCCCTGATTGCCGAGCGCAATGCGGTTATCCAGGCACGCGATGAAACCATCCGTGAGCGTGAGCAGCAACTGGCAGTGCGGGATACCAGCCTGCAACAGCGTGACCAGAGCCTGCAACAGCGCGATACCCACGTTGAAACCCTGACCCTGCAAGTGCACCAGCGGGATGTCAGCCTGCAACAGCGTGACCAGGAAATTGCTGCCCGTGACAATCAGGTGCGCGACCTGCAACTGGAAGTTCACCTGCGCGACCAGAGCGTTGCCGAGCGCGATGTGCAACTGCAATTACGTGACCAGACCGTGCAGGATCGCGATGAGCAACTGGATGTGCGCGATGAAATGGTGGCCGAACGCGACGCCACCATTGCCGAACGCGATGCCCAGCTTGAACAGCGTGACCTGCAAATCCAGAACAAGGAAGAAGCGCTGCAAAAGCGCGACCAGCAGATCAAAATCCGCGACACCTCGCTGGCGGAACGTGACAGCCGCCTGAGTGAACGCGACCAGCAGCTTACCAGCCGTGACCGGCAGTTACAGGAACGTGACCTTCAGATCAAGAACCGTGATGCCGCCCTGCATGACCGTGACCAGACCATCGTTGCCAAGGAAGCGCATATCCGCCGCCGCGATGACCGCATCCAGGAACTGACCCTGCATATCCAGCACATCGAAAGCAGCCTGACCGAGCATATCCGCCAGTTGCAACAGCGTGATGAAACCTTGCGCCAGCGCGATTTGATCATTGCCCAGCGTGACCGCCAGCTCGACAAACTGGACAAGAGTGTGGCGAAATATTCGGCCAATGCGCAAAGTGTGTTTATCAAGGGTGCCATCACCGGCTTGCTGGCCGGGCTGGTATTTGTACTGGGTCTGCGCTTGCTGACCATCCTTTGATCCCCCTGTGCAGGTGCGGGCAGGATTATTTGTCCTGCACCTGTACTGTCTCTTGGTAGTCTCCCACAGTTACGTTATGATGCCGCCCCTGAACACATAAGCCATAAATAGGGGTAACGCTATCATGCAACGTCTTTTTTCTTTTGTTTTTGTATTCATGCTGGGTTTGTCCGGTGTCGGCACGGCGGTTGCCGCTGACAAGGCCGAAGCCCCGGCAACTACTGGAGGTAACATGTCCAATCCAACCATCCTTATCGAAACGACCAAGGGCAACATCAAGGTCGAGCTGGATGCCAAAGCTGCCCCGAAAACCGTGGAGAATATCCTCGCCTACGTCAAGGACGGTTTTTATGACGGTACGATTTTCCACCGCGTTATCCCCGGCTTCATGGTGCAGGGTGGCGGCATGACCGAAACCATGATGGAAAAGGCCAACAAGCGTGCGCCGATCCAGAACGAAGCCGACAATGGCCTGAAAAACGACCGTGGCACGGTTGCCATGGCGCGTACTATGGATCCGAACTCCGCCACTTCCCAGTTCTTCATCAACGTTAACAACAACGACTTCCTGAACTTCCGCTCCAAAACCCCGCAAGGCTGGGGCTATGCGGTCTTCGGAAAAGTCACCGAAGGCATGGATGTGGTTGACCAGATCGTTGGCGTGAAAACCGGCAACTTCGGCCCGCACGGCGATGTGCCTGTCCAGCCAATCATCATGACCAAAGTGTCCGTGGTGGAATAATCCTTCCCGCGCCCTTCCTGCCAGGGGAAGGGCGTTTTCCCGCTTTTCCGGCCTTTTTTCCGGTTTTAATACCCGGTTTTTCTCCTTATAATCGGTGGGGAATCCAGCCAAGGCTTGCCCCATGCCCGATAGCCATTACGACATTTTCATCAGTTACCGCACGACCCGCCGCCCGTGGGTGGAAACGCTTGCGCACAATCTGGCCGCGCAGGGCTACAAGGTGTTTCTGGATGCATGGGAAATTGCTGGTGGCGAGCATTTCACCCGCGTCATTTTCGATGCCCTGAGCCATGCCCGGTTTGCCTTGCTGGTGGCGACACCGGATGCGGCTGAATCCGGCTGGGTGCAGGATGAATACGAATACATGCACAAGCTCAGCAACACCCGCGAGGATTTCCTGTGGATTCCGCTGGTGCTGGGCGAATTCCCCGACTTCCCGTTCCTGAGCAATGTGCAGGCGGTGGATTTTGGCGACAGCCAGCCGGAGGTTTACCGGGTGGCTTTCCAGAAACTGCTGAATGCCCTCAAACGCGAGCCGCCGGGGGCGAAGCCGTATTTCAGCGGCAGCCTGCAATTGCCGGAGGTGGAACAGCCCGCCGCCCGTGCTTTGGTCGGGCAGGAAAATTCCTTCCTGCAAGGGGTATTCAGCTACCTTGATACTTGTACGCCGCTGATGATCCTCGCCCAGGCGGATACCAGCACCCAGCATTACGCCCATGCCTTGCGCCAGTTGGCGGAACAGCGCTATGGGCGGGACAACGTGCTGCATGTGTTCCCGCCTGCCAGTACCCGAGCTGACAGCAGTGCCTATTTCGGGCGGCTGGCGGAACAGTGCGGCTTTGCCAGCGGGATTGCGGAAAGCTGGGAATGGGCGGATGCCTTGCGCAAGCGTTTGATGCAGGGGCAGGAACTGTTGCTGCTGGTGACGGGCTTTGAAAACGGCACGGAACTGGCGCGGGCGGAACTGGCGGCGGAATTGCGTGGCCTGCTGGAAGAACATCCGCTGGAACTCAAGCTGGTGGTGATCGGCGGCGAAAAGCTCGCGGAAATGAAATACCTGCACGGGCGGCATTCGTTCCTCAACAAGCTGGAGGAAATGCGCCTGCCACAAGCCAGCCTGCGGGATGTGCGCGAGATTTACCTGCAACGCTATCCGGGGCTGCAACTGGAGGATGCGCCACTGCAGGCGATGCTGGCGTTCACCGGGCAACATCCGCGCCTGCTGGAGGCTTGCCTGCTGGCCTTGCGGCAGGGGCAGGCCGACTGGCAAACGGCGGTGCGGCACGGGCCGTTGCCCAGCCAGTTGTTCAGCCGTTTCCGCACGGCGGCGGATGCCGTGCCGCTGTGTGGTCTGCTGCGCCAGGAAACGCTGGGGCGCTACGACGTGTGGCCGCAGGATGAACTGCTGCGGCGCCTGTACTGGCAGAACCTGATTGTGCCGCGTGCGGGGCAGTTTGTGTGGCGGTGTGAATTTGTGCGGGATACTGGCAGGGAGTTGTTGGGATGTTGATGAAGAAAATCCCCCCCAGCCCCCCTTTTGCAAAGGGGGGGGTAAGAAACCCCACTCACTCCCCGCTCTTAGCCTCCCCCTTTGCAAAAGGGGGATTGAGGGGGATTTTCTTTCTCCTGCTCCTGCTCTTCACCCTGCCGCTATGGGCTGATCTTACTAGGATAAAACAACCGGGTGATTTGCCAGAAATAGTACAGCAACAAGAACCCCCCAAACCCATCCTCGACGCCCCCTCCCTACGCATCCCCGCAGCCCCCGCCTACCCGACCACCCTCAAGGAACTCGGCTACCGAGATGCCGACGACCTGCTCAAACAGACCCTGCAAGCGGGTGGCGGCGTCTGGTCAGTGGCGTTTGACGGGGGTGAAATTCGAATAGTTAAAATTGATAATTACTTTTTGGAAGTTAAACCAGAAGGAAATCTGCTTTTATATTCTAATATCGATCAGCCAG
>JBBIHI010000139.1:0-7196 GCA_037447095.1 Thiotrichaceae bacterium | reverse complement strand
GCATGGAGGTTTGCCCCGCCAACCTGTTGCCCCAACAGCTTTACTGGTATTCGCGCTCACGTGAATTTGACAAGGCTGAAAGCATCAACCTGTTCGACTGCATCGAATGTGGCTGCTGCGCCCACGTCTGCCCCAGCCATATCCCACTGGTCGGTTACTACCGCTTCGCCAAATCCGAAATCCGCAACCAACGCGAAACCAGACGCCGCGCCGAACTTGCCCGTGACCGGCATGAATTCCGTCTGGAACGTCAGGAACGGGTCAAGCGTGAGAAGGCGGAGAAACTCGCCAAACATAAGGAAAAAGCGCAAACCGACGGTGGTGATGACGCCAAGAAAGCGGCCATCCAGGCTGCGCTGGAACGTGCACAGGCCAAGAAAGCTGCTGCCCAACAGGATAACCCCGCATGATGTTTGCACCACATTCCACTTCCACCGCCCCTCTGGATGTCAGTCAGGTCATGCGCCAGGTGCTGTACGCGCTGGCTCCCGGAACCCTGGCTCTGATCTGGTATTTTGGCTGGGGAACTATCAGCAACCTGATACTGGCCCTCGGCTTTGGGCTGCTGTTTGAATGGGGAATGCTGAAGCTGCGCCAACGCCCGATACGCCCTTTCCTGAGTGATTACAGCGCAGTCATCACCGCCTGGCTTTTCGCAGTTGCCATACCGGCCTATTCACCATGGTGGCTGATTGCTGTCGGCATGTTGTTCAGTATTGTTATTGCCAAACACCTGTATGGTGGTCTGGGCTACAACCCATTCAATCCGGCAATGATTGGTTATACCGTCGTACTGGTTTCTTACCCGGTATATATGACGATCTGGCCGGAACCAGCGACATCCGATTTTGCCCATGTCAGCCTTAGCCAAACCATTGGGCAAGTTTTTGGCGAAAGGACAGCAGAATGGGATGCGCTGACTGCGGCAACCTCCCTGGATACCATTAAAATCAATCTGGGCTTACACAAAACACTGGCTGAAATACGCAGCACCAAACCTGTGTTTGGCATCGTGGCAGGCAAGGCGTGGGAATGGGTCAATCTGGCCTGGCTGCTTGGTGGCCTGTGGCTGATGTACCGCAAAATCATTGGCTGGCACATCCCGTTTGCCATGCTGGCGGGACTGGCAGGAATGGCTGGCATTTTCTGGCTGATCAACCCACAAACCTACCCCTCGCCCTTGTTCCATCTGTTTTTCGGCGCCTCCATGCTGGGCGCCTTTTTCATTGCAACTGACCCGGTAACAGCCAGCACCACACCCACGGGAAAATTTCTGTATGCGGGGGGAATTGGCGTGTTTACCTACATTATCCGTACCTGGGGTGGATACCCGGATGCTGTGGCATTCTCTGTCATCATCATGAACATGGTGGTTCCACTGATTGACCATTACACCCGGCCTCGGGTTTACGGGACTTGAGGGCTACACGGATGCTGAATAACCCGATTTTCAAAGAAGTGGCCAAACCTGCCTTGTTACTGGCGGGCTTTGCCCTGGGTGGTGCTGTAACCCTGTCCTTCATTTTCGGCCTGACCAAACCACGTATTGAGGAAAATGAACGTCTGGCAACGCTGGAACGCCTGAATGCGCTGGTGCAACCACAACGTTATGACAACGATCCGGTCAGGGATAACATCACGCTTCCGGCACAGGATTTCGGCAGTGCCGAACCTGTCACGGTGTACCGCGCCCGCAAACAGGGGCAGCCGGTAGCCGCAATATTTGCCACGACCGCCCCGGACGGTTACAGCGGCAATATCCAGTTACTGGTTGCCGTCAACGAAGACCAGACGCTTGCCGGTGTCCGCCCTGTTGCACACAAGGAAACCCCCGGTCTTGGTGACAAGATTGAGCCGGAAAAAACCGACTGGATTACCCGGTTTACGGGCAAAGCCCTCGGCAACCCGCCTCTGGAAGGCTGGGCAGTCCGTAAAGATGGTGGTAAATTTGACCAGTTCAGCGGCGCAACCATTACCCCGCGTGCCGTTGTCAACGCCACCAAACGGGTACTAGTCTGGGCGCAAGGCAACCTGCCCAAAGCTTTTGACACTCCCAGCACGGAGACAAAACCATGATCAACCTGACACGCGATGAGTTCCGCCACATTACCCTGGATGGGCTATGGCGCAACAATCCCGGGCTGGTACAACTACTGGGCCTGTGCCCCTTGCTGGCCGTTACCAACAATATGGTCAATGGTTTGGGGCTTGGTCTGGCAACCATCATCGCCTTGGTGGGCAGTAATATTGCCGTTTCGGTCATCCGTCATTTTGTCCGCCAGGAAATCCGTATTCCGACCTTCATCCTGATCATTGCCTCCAATGTCACTGTCATTGACATGCTGATGAAGGCTTTTTTCCACGACCTTTACAATGTCCTTGGCATATTCATCCCGCTGATCGTGACCAACTGTATTGTCCTGGGGCGGTCGGAAGCATTCGCCTCCAAAAACGAACCTATCCATGCCGGGCTGGACAGCCTGATGATGGGCATCGGTTTCATGCTGGTGCTGGTGGTGCTGGGCGGAATGCGCGAACTGCTGGCCAACGGCACGCTATTTTCACAGGCCAACCTGATGTTCGGGGAAGCTGCCAAGGGCTGGGTCATCAGTTTTGGCAAGGATTTTCATGGCCTGTTATTGGCGGCATTGCCTCCGGGTGCATTCATCGGCCTTGGCCTGCTGGTTGCCATGAAAAACGCCATTGACCAATACCTGCACCGTAAAGCTCCTAAAACGGTCACGACCTCCTCTACTGCCTCGCCGGTGGTGACGGCAGATGAACTGGCATGAACAAAGCCAAACGCGAAGAAATCTTCCGTCGCCTGCATGATGCCAACCCCGAACCCACCACCGAACTGGAATACGGCAGCACGTTTGAATTGCTTATTGCCGTCATGTTATCAGCACAGGCTACCGACAAGGGCGTCAACAAGGCAACTGCGCGACTGTTCCCGGTTGCCAATACCCCGGAAGCCATCCTTGCCCTGGGGGAGGCTGGCCTGAAGGAATACATCAAAACCATCGGCCTGTTTAACAGCAAGGCAAAAAACATCATTGCCACCTGCCAGCATCTCATCAGCCAACACCGTTCACAGGTTCCCGACGAACGCGCGGCATTGGAAGCACTGCCCGGTGTCGGGCGCAAAACCGCCAATGTTGTCCTCAACACCGCCTTCCGCCAGCCAACCATCGCCGTTGATACCCACATATTCCGGGTTGCCAACCGTACCGGCATTGCACCGGGCAAGACTGTACTTGCAGTGGAAAAAGCCCTGCTGAAACACATTCCGGCACATTACCTGCTGGATGCCCATCACTGGCTGATCCTGCACGGGCGCTATACCTGCACGGCACGCACCCCCAAATGCAGGGAATGCAGCATTGCCGACCTGTGTGAATTCAAGGAGAAAACTGCCTGATGTTTGGCAACGACCGCGACTCAATGCGCCGCTATTACCTGCAATGCTGGAAAAAGCACTGCGAAAAACAGCCGATTGATGCACTGGAGCAACAGATTGCCAGCATCATTGCCGAACACCCTGAATACCACGCCTTGCTTGCCCAGGATGAAAATGCCCTGCAACGCGATTACCTGCCGGAAATGGGCGAAACCAACCCTTTCCTGCACATGGGCTTGCATCTGGGAATACGTGAACAGGTCGCTACCAACCGCCCCTTGGGCATCACTGGCCTGTATAAGACATTAGTGGGCGAAATGGGAACACATCAGGCAGAACACCGCATGATGGATTGCCTTGCCGAAAGTATCTGGATGGCTCAACGCCACAACACCGCCCCTGACGAACAGGCATACCTCAACTGCCTGCACCAGCACGCCAGAAAAAATAAAGGGTAAAGCCCGGCAGCTTTACCCTTGTTTGGTATCAATCCAGCGCAACCACAATATTGTTGGTGGTGCGGTTGCCTACATCAAACATACGTGAACGGGGAGGAGTGCCACCAGCGCTCAGGCTGGCTTCTGCAACGTAACGCCCCGGCGGCAACGAAATCGCCAGGGAGTGACGCTTGTCATAAGTACCGTAAGGCACGGTTGAGCCGTTATCCATGCGGTATACAGACCACCTTACCGGACTCAGGGCAGGGCTGTTATTCAAGGTTGCCATCAAGGTCACATTTGGATGAATCCATGGCCCCGGAACAGCCGCAGCCTGCTGGTTGAACAATAAAGTAGTGCCAGCAATAACGACCGTTAATAGAATATTACGAATTTTTTTCATGTTCATAGGGCATCTCCTTTGCCTACGCTGACCAAACTAACAACAGGTTAGAATCTTTATTATCATTAACATTAGCTGAATGGCTAAAAAATACAATTAGAATAAATTTAGGGAGCGCTACGTATTTTTTTATGAAACTTTTTCCAGAATTAATGACACAGAGCTTAGCCCCCCTATCCATCCTGCCAAAGCCATCCGGCTGCAAACGGTAGCAATGCCCTGACAGGCAAAATCTTCCTCTCACGATTCCAGCAAGTATGCTATCCTAGCGCCCCCGTAGACCTGTCCTGCAACGGAGTTCCTTACCATGCACCCAATGCTCAGAAAAGCCATCGAAGCCTCGCGTATGGCGGGCGAAGCCATTCGCCACTACGCCAACCAGGTAAAGAAACTGGATATTGAGCAAAAATCCCAGAATGATTTTGTCAGCAAGGTGGATCGCGAAGCAGAAAGCATTATCATCCGCCTGTTGCAGCGGGCTTACCCTGACCATGCCTTTTTCGGGGAGGAAGGCGGCAAACAAGGCGGCGACAGCGACTATGAATGGGTCATCGACCCGCTGGATGGCACAACCAATTTCCTCTACGGGATTCCGCAGTTTTCAGTTTCCGTTGCGCTCAAGCACAAAGGCCGTCTGGCAGTTGGCGTCGTATATGATCCTTTACGGGATGAAACCTTTGCCGCTGCCCGTGGTGAGGGTGCGACCCTGAACGGACGGCGTATCCGCGTTTCCGACCGCACCAGTCTGCACAATGCATTGCTGGGTACAGGCATACCTTTCCGCCCCAACCAGAACCTTGACCTTTACCTGCAAACCATGAAAGTCCTGTTGCCGGATACTGCCGGTGTGCGCAGACCCGGCTCTGCTGCCCTTGACCTTGCTTATGTCGCTTCCGGGCGTTTTGATGGTTTCTGGGAATTTGGTCTGAATGAATGGGACATCGCTGCCGGTGTCCTGCTGGTGCAGGAAGCGGGCGGCCTGATCGGCGACCTGCACGGCAATAACAACCACATGAAGACAGGTGATGTGGTGGCCGCCAACCCGAAAGTTTTCAAGGACATGATCAAGCGTCTCCACCCGGTCATGCAAAAGCACTGAAACCTGACAAATATCATCCAGTACAAATAATCACTACCTTTCATCGGCCTTAATGACAACTCCTCCCTTTGATGGACTAGATTCAAGGGGATAACTTGCAATAACCCATGTCTTGCGACAAGGAGTACGTCATGTCCCAATCAGAACAGCAAATCAACGAGTACCTTCAGGCGTTTGACCAGAATCCGGCAGCGGTGATGGAACAGATTCCACCGAAAATGGATGCTGATGGCAATGTCATTACCGGCAACAGCCTTTTTTCACAGGATGCGATTGACAGCAAAGCCTATATCGACGCCCGCGACCACATCCGCCTCAAGGTTTACCAACAGGAAGAAATCAGCGAAACCCGCGCCGCCTACGAGGCCAATGACCGGGCCGAAAATCTGGTGGACAATTTCGCCTACAACACCCTGAGCAATATGCAAAGTGCCGGGCTGATGAATGCCAAACTGGCGGAATCGCCTTGGTCAGATGATTACTGGGGTATCTACAAAGGCATTATCGCGGCACGTTACGCCGACCCCAACTTCCCGGAAAGTGCCAACTGGAAACAGAACTTTGATTACATCCGCAACCATTCAGCCAGCAACATCCTGGCCAGTGGCAATGCGGGCGCCATTGACCTGCTCTCACCTGCGGAGAAATACGACGCACTGGTCGGTGATGCCAATGGCACACTGACCCGCCGCCAGTGGTCAGACGGCAAATATTACTACGACGCCAACGGCTCGGTAGAAACCTGGATGGGTATCTGCCACGGCTGGTCGCCCGCCGCTTATATGTTGGGACGCCCACACAAGGCAATACGGGCCGTAACACCCAACGGTATCCCGTTGACCTTTTACCCTTCTGACATCAAGGCACTGGCTTCCCTGTTATGGGCCAACACCCGTAATACCACCCGGTTCATTGGCGGGCACCGGTTGGACGCCAACCCTGCGGTAGACCCGGCGACAGGGCGTGTAACATCCAGCAAATGCTTTGACACCAACCCCGGCACCTGGCATCTGGCAGTCGTCAACCAGATCGGCGCTTCCAAACGCAGCATGGTCATGGACGTTACCTATGACTATGAAGTATGGAACCAGCCAACCTACGCCTACCAGTACAGCTATTTCAACCCACAAAGCCTGAGCGCCACCAGTAATCTGGCAGCCGCAACCGTCAGCAAGGCCGCCTTCACCCGCGACAAATTCAAGCGTTACCGCAGCAGTCAGGCCGCCTCCTTCGTCGGTATTTCCATGCGTGTTTCCTATGTGGTAGAAACCCGACCCAGCCACCGCACCAGCGACAGTCCAGCCAGTGATGCGATCCAGCAGGTGGATTACCGTTACGACCTGGAACTTGATGCCAATAACAAGATCATAGGTGGTGAATGGTACACCAACAAACACCCTGACTTCCTGTGGACACCACCCAAAGGGACAAGGGCTGTTACCCGTTACGACCATCTGGCTACCGGAAGCTGGCAACAAGGGCAGGCTATCCCACAAAACTGGCGTACAGCAGCCCAGCAATCTTCCCAGGCCGATGGTGCACCGCTGGCAGCAATCGTTGAGCAATTGGTCAGATTTGCCAGCTAAGAACCACATGGCAGCCCTGCGGGGCTGCCTTTTTGGGACAATGGCAACAATGCAAAGGGAATACACCACTTTTATCTGGCCTTACCTGCTGATTGGAGGTTTCTGTTTCAACATGGCAGGCTGTGACCAACACCCCCAGCAGGCAACACCCCCAGCACCTGCCACAACTGAGTATTCGGTAACTGCCCCAACAAAGTCGGAAAGTACCCTTTCCCTACGCTTCCTGGCGACTGGGGAAACCTTCTACCGGGAACTCAAACTGGAAAACGGG
>JBBIHI010000138.1:0-7201 GCA_037447095.1 Thiotrichaceae bacterium | reverse complement strand
TCAAGTGGGTGGCTGTGCTGACCGGCTCCAAGAATGCGCTGAAAGGGGTCGGCTTTTTCCTGGGTGCTGCGCTGTTGCAAGCGCTCGGGTTCCAGTCGGCCTTGCTGGTGCTGGCATTAAGCCTGTTTGCCATAACCATCGTGACCTTGCTGGTGCTGCCGAACGATCTGGGCAAGTCCAAATCCAAACCGAAATTCACCCAAGTGTTTTCCAATACGCCTGCGATCAACTGGCTGTCGGCGGCGCGTTTCTTCCTGTTTGGGGCAAGGGATGTGTGGTTCGTGGTGGCTGTGCCGGTATTCATGGCAGGGAGGCTGGGCTGGAGTTTCATGCAGGTGGGGGCATTCATGGCGTCATGGGTGATCGGTTACGGCATCGTGCAGGCGAGTGCGCCGAAGTTGTTGGGGATGAAAACACACGCACCGGGGGCTGGGGCGGCACAATTATGGGCGTTGATCCTGGCCGTGATTCCGGCAGGGATTGCGGTATTGCTGGGGCAAGGCTGGGATGCCGGAACCGTGCTGGTGCTTGGTTTACTGGTCTTCGGGGTGGTGTTTGCACTTAATTCCGCGCTGCATTCCTACTTGATCCTGGTTTACGCCGATCATGACAAGGTAGCGTTGAAAGTCGGTTTCTATTACATGGCGAACGCAGGCGGGCGGTTGGCGGGAACGGTGCTGTCCGGCTGGTCGTATCAGCAGTATGGGCTGCAAGGCTGCCTGTGGTTTTCGGCGGCATTTGTGCTGGCGGCCTTGATGTTTTCGTTACGCTTGCCGAAGTAAGGCAGCCGTGTTGCCGATTGTGTGTTAGTGTTGGCGGTAGTTTCTTCAGGAATACCGGCGGCTCAGCTTATGACAGAAAATAACAATTCTTGCAGCAAAATCCACTCCACCCGTGTCGGCAAGGATGTTGCCGCCATCAAGCAGTCAATCCTCGAACATCTGGTGCATACCCAAAGCCGTTTCCCGGATGTGGCAAGCGACAGCGACTGGTACAACGCGCTGGCACATGCCGTGCGTGACCGCATGATGGAACGCATGATGCTGAGCGCGAAAACCTACAAGGCGCATAAGAGCCGCACGGTCTGTTATTTGTCGGCGGAATTCCTGCCCGGCCCGCATCTGGCCAACAATATCCTCGCGCTGGGTTTGTGGCAGGAAGTGCAGGACGCAGTCGCACAACTGGGGCTGGATTTTGAGAGCCTGCTGGAAGAGGAAGTCGAGCCGGGTCTGGGTAACGGTGGCCTGGGACGTTTGGCGGCCTGTTACATGGATTCGATGGCAACCCTGAAAATCCCGGCGATTGGTTACGGCATCCGCTACGAATTCGGCATTTTCCGTCAGGAAATCGAAGACGGTTGGCAAGTCGAGAAGACCGATAAATGGCTGAGTTACGGCAATCCATGGGAAATTCCCCGCCCCCACCTGCGCTTCAACGTGCATTTTGGCGGGCATACCGAGCAGCACACGGATAGCGAAGGCCGCTTGCGGGTGAGATGGATGCCCGAACGGCGCGTCATTGGCGTGGCGTATGACACTCCGGTGATGGGGTACGGGGTGAAAAATACCAACCTGCTGCGCCTGTGGAGTTCGGAAGCGGCGGAATCCTTCAATTTCCAGGCATTCAATACCGGCGATTACTACGGCGCGGTCAATGAAAAGGTCACGTCGGAAAACATTACCAAGGTGCTGTACCCGAATGACGAGCCGGAAGCAGGCAAACGTCTGCGGCTGGAACAGCAATATTTTTTCATCTCCTGTTCCTTGCAGGACATGCTGCGGATTTACAAGCAAACAGGCGAGCCGCTGGACAAGTTCCACCACAAATATACCGTGCAGTTGAACGATACCCATCCGGCGTTGGCGATTCCTGAACTGATGGGGTTGCTGGTTGACCGTAACAAACTGGATTGGGATACGGCCTGGCACGTTACCCGCAATACCTTTGCCTATACCAACCATACCTTGCTGCCGGAAGCGCTGGAAAAGTGGCCGCTGGAACTGTTCAGGAAAGTGCTGCCGCGCCATCTGGAAATCATCCAGGAAATCAACCGCCGTTTCCTCGATGAAGCGCGGATGAGAATTCATGGCCTGAACGGTGAGGTGGCAAGGCTGTCGATTATCGACAATAGCGCCAGCCCGCAGGTACGCATGGCGCATCTGGCCGTGGTCGGCAGCTATAAGGTCAATGGCGTGGCGGAACTGCACAGCGAATTGTTGAAGCAAAATGTGCTGCCCGATTTCCACGCCTTGTGGCCGGACAAGATCACCAACGTGACCAACGGGGTAACACCGCGCCGTTTCATGCTGTTATCCAACCAGCCGCTGGCGCATTTGCTGCGCGAACACATTGGCTGTGACTGGGTAACGGATCTGGATAGCCTGCACAAGCTGGGAGCGCTGGCAGACAACGCCGATTTCCAGTTGCAATGGCAAAAGGTCAAATACCGCAACAAGGAACGGCTGGTGCGCCATGCCCTGACCGCAACCGGGTTGAAACTCGACCCGCATTCACTGTTCGATGTGCAGGTCAAGCGCATCCACGAATACAAGCGCCAACACCTGAACCTGTTGCATATCATTACCCTGTATAACCGCCTGAAAGACAACCCGGCGCTGGCTATTCCGCCACGCACCTTTGTGTTCGGCGGCAAGGCTGCACCGGGCTATTTCATGGCCAAGCTGATCATCAAGGCGATCAATTCCGTGGCGGAAATGGTCAACCGTGACCCGGACATGGACGGGCGCTTACGGGTGGTGTTTTTCCCCAATTTCAACGTCAAGACCGCACATTGCATCTATCCGGGGGCGGATGTGTCCGAACAGATTTCCCTCTCTGGGAAAGAAGCATCGGGAACGGGCAACATGAAATTTGCCCTGAATGGTGCATTGACCATCGGTACGCTGGATGGGGCGAATATTGAAATCCGTGAGGAAGTCGGGGCAGAGAATTTCTTCCTGTTCGGCATGACTGAGGCTGAAGTGGGAGCCTTGCAGCAAAACGGCTATCGCCCGCAGGATTATTACCAGAATGACCCGGAACTGAAAATGGCGCTGGACTTTTTGGGCAGCGGCTATTTCTCACATGGCGACACCACCTTGTTCCGCCCGCTGGTGGATAACCTGCTCAACAGCGACCCGTATAAGGTGCTGGCAGATTACCGTTCGTATGTGGATTGCCAGACCCGAATCAGCGCAAGCTATTGCAACCCGACGGAATGGACGCGCATGTCCATCCTTAATGTAGCGCGGATGGGCAAGTTTTCCTCTGACCGTTCCATTCGGGAGTATGCCAGCAATATCTGGGCTATCAGTCCGGTGGATGTGGAAGATTAAGGCTTTTTGACTGGCGGAACTTGCGGCGCAGGGGCAGCTTTGGCCTGCTCCATCTGAATCGGAATGGACTCACTGTCTACTGTGCCATGCTCATCCTTGCCAACCTGTGAAAAGTCGTAATAGCCGCGTAAGCCGAGCCGGGTTTGCCCATTGCCGGAATCTTCCTCGCCAATGATCAGGTACAGGCGGTGTTCGTTTTGCACATGTCTGGGGTCGGATGCGGGTTCGTTGGCTTGTAGGTACAGGAATGGGTAGGTTGCCAGTTGCCCGTAAAAATATTCCGGGGTGTTATCAGTGTAGGTTTTGCCGTTGACGGTGAAACTGGCGGAATGATCGTTGATTTTCAGGGTAATGGCAGGCTCCTGGCTGACCCATTCCCCTGCATAAACACCTTTGTCGACAGCCTGTGCCGGGGTTGTTGCTGACATTCCGAGCAGGCAGGCAAACGCCCACCCTGCGGCGCTGCGCAGTGGTGTAAATTTCATGATGTTTCTCCTAGCGTTTCGGTATGATTGTTTTTCACAAGTGTAGTGGATTCAAACCCTCAGGAAACCAGCCTTTATGGATATAGTGAAACCTTCCCGCCGCGAAGCCTGGGCATGGGCATTTTATGACTGGGCCAATTCGGCCTTTATCCTGATCGTGGCGACAGCCTTTTTCCCGATTTTTTTCCGCAAATACTGGGCAGGTGGTTTACCCTCGGAAGAGATTACCCTGCATCTCGGGACGGCAAATTCCATGGCCAGCTTGTCGGTTCTGCTGTTGGCGCCCTTTCTGGGAGCTGTTGCTGACCGGGGGGGAATCAAAAAGCCGTTGCTGGCAGGTTTTGTCACCCTGGGTGTCATTTCCACACTGGCCTTGAGCCAGGTCGGGGCTGGGCAATGGCAATGGGCAATGGCGGCCTTTATGTTTGCGGTAATCGGTTTCTGGGGGGCGAATATTTTCTACGACTCCCTGCTGGTGGATGTGGCGGAAGAAAAGGATTTCAACCGTGTGTCCGCGCTGGGTTTTTCCGTCGGTTATCTGGGCAGTGGCCTGCTGTTCGTGTTGTGCGTGCTGTTGACCCTGAAGCCGCAATGGTTTGGGTTGGCGGATAAAACGGCGGCAGTACGCTGGGCATTCGGGATTACCGCTGTGTGGTGGGCGGTATTTTCCTTGCCACTCGGGTTGTGGGTGAAAGAACGCCATGCCATCCCGGCGGCTGAGCGTTTGCCGTTACTGGCCTTGTTGCAGCAATCATTCCGGCAGTTACTGGCAACGCTGGGACATATCCGCCAGTTGCGGATGGTCGGGCTGTTTTTGCTGGCGTACTGGCTGTATATCGACGGGGTGGATACGATCGTGCTGATGGCGGTGGACTACGGCAAAGCCATTGGTTTTGCAGATGACAGTCTGATCACCGCTTTGTTGTTGACGCAATTTATCGCTTTCCCGGCAGCACTGGTATTTGGCTGGCTGGGCAACAGGATAGGGGCGAAACGCGCCATCCTGATCGGCGTGGCGGGTTATGCACTGATTACCTTGCAAGCGGTACGGATGCAGGAAGCCTGGGAATTTTACGTGCTGGCAGGTATGGTCGGGCTGGTACAGGGTGGCGTACAGGCGTTGAGCCGGGCATTTTATGCCAGCCTGATTCCACAAGATCAGGCTGCCGAGTTCTTTGGTTTCTACAATATGCTGGGCAAGTTTGCAGCAGTTCTTGGGCCACTACTCGTGGGCTGGGGAGGTGTGGTGACAGGCTCCCCACGCATGGGCTTGCTGGCCGTATTATTGCTGTTTGGGCTGGGGGCGCTGCTGTTGTGGAAAGTGCCGGAGAAACAGCCTTAACGCCCAACCAGATTGAATGTCAGGCGCAAATCAGGCGTGTTGCAGGTACGGTTGGGATTGCACGCGCTTCCGCCGGTTTGCCCTGCACCCGTTTGGCAGCAACGATGTGCTCAACATTCTTATGTTGTAACGGAAATGGCCTGCCAACTGCATGACCAGATTCGTCGTAGGAATAAATCAGCGTGCCTTTCTGCACGTGGATAGCGCTGGATGTATAACCTTTCAGGCCATCGTCTGGCCAGCGTCCGGGAGCGGAAATGGAGGTTATCTGTCTGCCATCCTGGTTATATACGTAAATGAGTGTGCCTCGCTGCACAGCGTGTCCAATTGCCATAATGAGATGCTCCATGGTGGTGATGGGATGGTGTTTTTGTTATTGGATACCGCGCCTGAGCGGGAGCCTTGACTTTAAGCAGTTTTCATCCTGAAAACACCTGTTGTATTGCTAGGGTTGCCCCGCGTCAGGCATTGGGGCAGCCGTACTCCTGTTAAAGCCCTATCAGCTCGGCGTGGTAGCCCTGATACGTAACACTATTCAAGATGTCGCGAGAATACGCTACTTCGGGATCATAATCCACTACCATCAGATGACGAGTGCGTTCATTGACACACGCGGAGCAAACACCCTGCGTCTGGGACAAATCATGTTCCAGTTTGTGGATTTCAGTATCAGACAGCTCTTCGTCGATGTGCATGACGACAGCTACATTGTATCGGTTCATTACCTACCTCCTGTTGAGTGTTACGTGAACAAAAGTCGGTGAAAGGTAATCGTCTATTCGCAGGCCAAGCTACAGGATTCCACCGTTTGTCGCCAGAAAAGGGATAAAGCATGTGGGTTTGGTTGCGATGGGGATGATGCTTAAGCGGCTTTTAAGATTTGCGGCGCAAGCTTGATCCTGTGTTATCTACAGGAGCCAATCATGTCTTATTACAAGCAGCCGTTAGCAGTATTGATATTTGCCAGCCTTGTCAGCGTCCTGCCTGCCCATGCCGAAACACCGCAGGAAATCCTCGGCGGCTTTGAGCAGCAGGCCAAGGCAGAGTCGCCCGATTTCCAGGGTTTTGATGTCGCGCGTGGCGAGCTGTTTTTCAACAATACCCACGGCAATGACTGGAGTTGCGCCAGTTGCCATACCCGGAATCCCGCTGATCCCGGCAAGCACGCCAAAACCGACAAGCCGATCGAGCCGATGGCTCCATCCGCCAATGCCGAGCGTTTCACTGACCCCAAAAAAGTCGCCAAGTGGTTCAAGCGTAACTGCGGCGATGTGCTGGATCGTGAATGCACTTCCCTGGAAAAGGGTGATGTGCTGACTTATCTGCTGAGCATCAAGTGAGGAAAGAAGCATGTTTTTGAAGTCAAGAAAATCCACTGTCGCTGCCATTGGTCTGGCAGTGTTGCTGGCATCCGGTTTCGCCGCCATGCAGGCGTTTGCTGATGATGACGAACACGAAGGCCGTGAGCGCGGTGAATGGAGCGAACACGGTGAACGTGGTGAGCGCGAAGGTGGTGAGGGAATGCGCTTTAACGCCAGCAACCCGACCTGGCAGACGGAATGCAGCGCGTGCCACATGGCTTATCCGCCCGGTCTGCTGCCTGCCTCTTCCTGGCGCGAAATGATGAATACGCTGGGCGACCATTTTGGCACTGATGCCAGCCTGGATGAGGCAACCGTGGCGGAAATCCTGCCGTTCCTGGAGCAGAACGCCGCGCCGGAACGCAGGGTCGAGTCCACGCCGGATGGCAAACCGGTGCTGCGCATTACCGAAACCACCTGGTTCAAGCGCCAGCACGACGAAATTTCCCCGGCTGTCTGGAAGCGGGATGCCATCAAGAGCGCTTCCAACTGCATGGCCTGCCATACGGCGGCAGACAAGGGTGATTTCAACGAAGACAACATCCGCATTGCGCGTTAAGGGGGCTGATCATGTTGCAGAAAATACTGGTGTGGGACGTGCCGACGCGCGTGTTCCACTGGGCGTTGGCGGCTTCATTCGCTGGTGCATACCTGACGGCGGAAAGTGAGCGTTACCGC
>JBBIHI010000137.1:0-7201 GCA_037447095.1 Thiotrichaceae bacterium | reverse complement strand
CTGTTGAGTCGTACCTGCTGGGTAATTTGCATCCATTCGCCGGGTTTGGCGGAAATCCCAATCGGCCAGAAATCACCGAATTTGCGTTCCGCAGGCATCCCCACGTAATACAGGTAGGGAACCAGTTTGCCCTGTTCCACCCACATCAGCCGTGCTGTCCAGCCATCACCGTTGTAAGGCTTGTGGCCGTTGGAATATTTAGCATCACCGCTGGCCAACCCTGGCAGTTTGCCGCCTTTGGCAAAATCGAAACCGGGCTGGAAACGTACCCGGTAGCTGAGGAAATATTCATCCGCAGGTGGCAGCTTTACCAGAAACTGACCACCACCCTGTAACGGCCCGACGGAACCGGCGGGGTAACTCATCCGCAGATACTGCCCGGTCGGGCAAGTGTTGTCGGCAATGATGCGGGCGCGGTTGCGGGTTCCATCCCACACCAGACCCGGCCAGTCCTGCTGTAGCAGCTTGCCGGTATACACCTGCGCCGGATGATTGTTGAAATTGACGGAAACTGCCTGGGCAGCGCTGGCAAACTGCCCACAGCTTGCCAGCAATACACCTGCTACCGCAATTGTGCAGCGTTTACCCGGATTGTCCTTTCGCATACGGATCAACCTCCCCAACCGGTTGATGTTTGTAACGTTTGTAAGCCCACATGTATTGCGCCGGAGCCAATGCAATGCACTGTTCCACCCCGGCATTAATTGCCCGCGCCGCCTGCTTTTCTTCGCGGGAAGCCACCTCTGCCGCCGCAGGCAGGAAGTGGATGCGGTAGCCTTGCCCTTTGTCCAGCCGTTCCGCCACGCCCCACAGTACTGTTGCCCCCGTGGCATGTGCCAGCCTTGAAGCCAGTGTCATGGTCTGCGCAGGCCGCCCGAACCATTCGGCATGGACACCTGCCGACTTTTCCGCCACCTGATCTGGCAGGATAACCGTCACTTGCCCTTGCGCCAGCGCTTTGCGTAATGCCTTGACGCCGGATGCATTGGTGGGAACCAGCGTTGCCCCGCAGCGTTCCCGTGCCTTGCGCACAAACACATCGAGTGCTGCCATGCGCGGCGGGCGGTACAAGGCTGTCATCGGTGCTTTACTGGTCAGGTAAGGCCCGAACAGTTCCCACGCACCCTGATGCGGGGTCAGCACCATGACGCCTTTGCCCCGCTGCAATGCCTGTTCCAGCAAGGCCAGCCCTTGCACGTCTGCCACCTTGCCCAGCAGTTTTGCCGGTGGCCATAGCCACAAGACTGCCATTTCGGTCACGGTTTTGCCCAGTTCCGCAAAAAATCTCCGCCCCAGTTGGGCACGCTGTTCCTGCCCAAGCTGCGGGAAGGCAATCCCCAGATTGATCAAGGCTACCCGGCGATGCCCGTTCGGTACGAGCCAGAATAACCCGCCTAACGCAGCACCCAGCGCATGGTTGACCCGTAACGGCAACAAAGCCAATAAACGTAGCAAACTGACGAATAAATAAGCGAAAAATCTGTCTTTCATTGAATGGCTCTAAAAATGGAGTCCGCTGGTAAGAGAAAAGTTCACATCCAGGGACATTTTGTTAGATCATGCCTTCCAAGACCCCAACCCGCAACCAGCCAGACTACGAAGACACCATGCAAGACATCAGCAGCGTCATCTGGACTATCGTTTTTATCGCCGCATTCGTATGGATTGCCTATTACCTTGGCTGGCAACGTGGCTACATGTTCGGCTATCAGGAAGGCAAGGATGAAGGCAAACAACAGGGCAAGGCCGAAGGGGAAAAAGCTGGAATCTACAAAGTGACCACCGAGCGCGTGCTCAACAGCATTACCGGCGAGAAAAACAGCCTGCTGGATGACACCGAAAAGCAGATACGCGCGGAGCTGTACGCAAAACTGACCGAAAAGCCCAAGCCACCATCCAAACCAGACCCGCTGTCACAGCTTGCCACCCGCCTGCAACATTTCGGCTGGTGGCTGCTGGCAACCGCTATCGTAGCGTGGGTCGTCTACCTGCGCGGTTAGTCACTGCCTGCCGTTTAATGGAATTCCGCCAGTTCCTTGATATGCGCGGTGACACTGCGCCCCAGCGGTGACAACTCATAGCCGCCCTCCAGACAGGAAACCACCCTTCCCCCGGCAAATTCCTTGGCAATCTGGCACAGCTCACGGGTTATCCACACATAATCCCGTTCCACCAAATTGAAACCGCCCATATCGTCTTCCAGATGGGAATCGAAACCGGCAGAAATCATCACCAGTTCCGGCTTGAACCCGCGTATCGCAGGCAACCAGTGCGCTTCCACCTCTTCCCGCCATTTCGCACCACCGGTTCCGGCAGGTAACGGCAGGTTGAAAATATTTGGCACATCGGTATCAGCGCCGCTGAACGGATAAAACGGATGCTGGAACGAGGAGCAGAACATCACCCGTGGATCACCGGAAAAGATTTCTTCCGTCCCATCCCCATGATGCACGTCGAAATCGACCACCACGATTCGTTCAACGCCATACACCTCCATCGCGTGGGCAGCACCTATCGCCACGTTATTGAAGATGCAGAATCCGGCGGAACGCGCTTTCCCCGCATGATGGCCGGGCGGGCGAATGGCACAAAAAGCATGGCGATGATCGCCCGCCATGACCAGATCAACCGCCATTACCACTGCCCCCGCCGCGTGCAAGGCTGCATCCAGGGTATGCGGGTTCATCCCGGTATCACCATCCAGATCGACGAAACCTTCCTTGGGTGAGGTGGCGAATACCCGCTCGACATAAGCCGGATCATGCACCCTCAGCAAATGTTCCCGTTCCGCACAATGCGAATCGTAGTGGCGCGAAATCCAGTCCACCCCGGACATGATCATGCGGTTATTGATCGCATCCAGACGATCCGCACATTCCGGGTGATGCGGTGAACCATTGTCGTGCAAATGGCAGTGTGAATGGGTGATTACAGCTACAGTCATCGTTTTTTCATACAAATGGCTACAAGGAATGTTGCAATGCACAATAAAAAGCGCCATGCTTTTGTGCATCTGCACATAATAGAGGTTTTGGCCATGAGCCACCATTATTTAAATCAACTATTCTCACCGCAAAGTATCGCCGTATTTGGGGCTAGCCACAGGGAAAATGCCGTAGGCACACTGGTTTTCCAGAACCTGCTGACCGCTGGCTTCAAAGGGCCGATCTACCCCATCAACCCGAAGCACCCGGAAATCCAGGGGCATCAGGCATGGCCTGACCTCAGCACACTCAACAAACCGGTTGATCTGGCGGTCGTTTCTACACCTGCGCCTACTGTTCCTGCCATCATCCATCAATGCGGGGAACACGGCGTCAAGGGTGTAGTCGTGCTGTCTGCCGGGTTTGGCGAAGCGGGTACACGCGGCCAACGCCTGCAAAAGGAAATCGTCGACATTGCCCGCCAGTACGGGATGCACATTATCGGCCCCAACTGTCTGGGAATCATGCGCCCATCGGTTGGCCTGAACGCCACGTTCAGCCGTAATCAGGCATTGCCTGGCAATCTGGCACTGGTTTCACAGTCCGGCGCGATGTGTACTGCCATCCTCGACTGGGCGGCGAGCCAGCAAATTGGCTTTTCCACAGTCATCACGCTGGGTGATACAGCGGACGTGGATTTCGGCGATGCACTGGATTTCCTCGCCCTTGACCCGAAAACCGACAGCATCCTGCTGTATATCGAAGGTATCCACGATGCCCGTGGTTTCATGAGCGGCCTGCGTACCGCCTCGCGCATGAAGCCGGTGATTGTGCTGAAAGCCGGGCGCTATGAGGAAGGTTCCCGTGCTGCCACCTCGCATACCGGCGCGATTGTCGGCGGTGATGACGCTTTCGATGCAGCACTGGAACGTGCCGGTGTGGTACGCGCCAACACCATTGCGCAACTGTTCTCGGCGGCGCAAATCCTTTCTTCCGGCATCCGCATTAACCAGAACCGCCTGCTGATCCTCACCAATGGCGGTGGCCCCGGTGTCATGGCAACTGACCGCGCGGTGGAAACAGGGTTGCGCATGGCCGAACTGAGTCCCAAAACCATGGATGGCCTCAACAAGGTATTGCCCGCCACCTGGTCACACAATAACCCGGTCGACATCATCGGTGACGCCGACCCGGAACGTTACAAGGCCGCCTTGACCACCTGCATGTCGGACGACAACGTTGACGGCATCCTGGTCATGCTGACCCCGCAAGCCATGACCGACCCGGCAGGGGTTGCCAAAGCGGTTGCCGAAGTTTGTGCAGGCAACAAAAAGGCCAAACATTGCAAGCCCATCCTCACCTGCTGGATGGGTGAACAACAGGTTGCGGAAGGTCGCAGGATTTTGGCGGAAGCCGGTGTCCCCCATTTCCGTACCCCGGAAGCGGCGGTGGAAGCGTTTGCCTACCTCACCCAATACCGCAGCAACCAGAAACTGCTGATGCAGGTTCCCCCTTCGGTCAAGGAACAAAGCCGTGAGCCGGATGTGGCAGGCGCCCGCCTGATCATTGAAAGCGTGCTGGCGGAAGGGCGGCGCACCCTCTCGACCACCGAATCACGCGCCATCCTGTCGGCATTCCGTATCCCGTCCATGCCCACTGTCCTGACCCGCAGCCCTGCCGAAGCACTGGTCGCGGCGGAATCACTCGGCTATCCGGTGGTCATGAAAATCAGCTCCCCGGACATTACCCACAAATCGGATGTGGACGGGGTACGCCTCAATATCACCAGCGCCCATGCCGTGCGCAGCGTGTATCAGGAACTGACCGAAGCTGCCCGCCGCAGTATGCCGGAGGCGCATATCGAAGGCGTCACCGTGGAAAGCATGTTCCACAGCCATTCCTCCCGCGAGTTGATGATTGGCGTGGTGCGTGACCCGGTATTCGGCCCGGTGATCAGTTTCGGTACGGGCGGAACATCGGTGGAAATCCACCGTGACCGCGCAGTAGCCCTGCCGCCGCTCAATGATTACATGATCAAGAAAACGGTATGCAGCACCCGCGTTGCCAAACTGCTGGGCAAATTCCGCAATATGCCACCGATCAATTTCGAGGCATTGTGGAAAGTCATGCAGCGCGTTTCGGAAATGGTCTGTGAGTTGCCGGAAATCGTCGAGATGGACATCAACCCGCTGGTAGCTGACGAGCAAGGCGTGGTGGCAGTGGATGCGCGTTTCGTCATCAATTACCCGCCAACCACCGCACGCCGTTACGACCACATGGCGATCCACCCTTACCCAAACGATCTGGTCAAACGCCAGCAACTGGCTGACGGTACGGACATCACCATCCGCCCGATCCGCCCGGAAGATGCGGAAATCGAGCAGGATTTCGTGCGCAATTTGTCAGGTGAGTCGCGTTACATGCGCTTCATGCAGGCATTGCGTGAGTTGACCCCTGACATGCTGGTGCGTCTTACGCAAATTGATTACGACCGGGAAATGGCCTTCATCGCGCTGAGCAAACAGGATGGCAAGGAAGTCGAAATCGGTGTGGCGCGTTACGCCATCAACCCTGACAAAACCAGTTGCGAATTTGCGCTGGTTATTGCCGACGCCTGGCAAAACCGGGGGCTGGGCGGAATGATGATGCAAACCCTGATCGACACCGCCCGCCACCGGGGAATGCGCACGGTCGAAGGCGAAGTGTTGTCGCACAACACCGGGATGCTCAAGCTCATGCAGCGGCTGGGCTTCGACAAGCACCGCAGCGAGATGGATGATAGTATCGTGTTTGTCGTCAAACGTTTGGGAGACACATGTTGCTAGAACAGGACTGCGAAAAACCGGTAGTGCCGGTGGTCATGACGCTGGCGGGGCACGACCCCGTTGGCGGTGCAGGCATTCAGGCCGATATGGAAGCGATTGCCAGCCAGGGCTGCCATCCCGTTTCCGTGATTACCTGCCTGACAGTGCAGGACACGCGCAATGTGCAACGCATTGAGCCGGTTGCCGATTACCTGATCGAACAACAGGCCGAAGCGGTGCTGGCGGACATGCCGGTTGCCGCTTTCAAGATTGGCCTGCTGGGCAGCATTGCGGTGGTGGAAGCGGTACACCGCATCCTGCTGCAAGCACCGGATGTGCCGGTCATCCTCGACCCGATACTGGCGGCGGGTGGCGGTAAAAACCTGTCTTCCGACCTGCTCATCGAAGCGATCCGCGAATACCTGTTACCGCTGACCACCCTGCTGACGCCCAATGTGCCGGAGGCGGGGAAGCTGGCGATCACGGGCGCAACCCTCGACGAGCAGGCACTTTCCCTGCTGGATCAGGGCTGTGATTACATACTCCTAACCGGAACCCACGCAGAAACCGAGCAGGTGGAAAACGCCCTGTACGGCGAAGGCACGCGCTTGCGGAGCTGGACATGGGAACGCCTGCCGGAAACCTACCATGGTTCCGGCTGCACACTGGCTTCCGCCTGTGCGGCGAATCTCGCCAAGGGCATGGAAACCAGCAAAGCGGTCGCCGCCGCACAAGCTTACACCTGGGGCAGCCTGGAAGCCGGGCGCAAGCTGGGGCACGGGCAGTGGCTGCCCAACCGTTTTTACTGGAAGCAAAAATGATAAATAGTTTGTGGCTGATTAGAAGCCGAAGTCTGCCAACTACTAAAAAGGGCCAAATACCGCTTCAATTTTTTTACGCAATATTTCCGCATTAAAGGGTTTGACAATGTAATTGGAAACGCCAGCCTCCTTGGCCTGAATAACATATTCTGTTTTGCTTTCTGCGCTGACCATGATGAAGGGAATATCTTTTAACTTGTAATCAGCACGTACTTCACGTAGTAATTGCAAACCATTCATTGGATCCATATTCCAGTCGGCAATAACCATACTGTAATACCCTTTACGCAGCATATCCAAAGCACTGACACCATCGTTAGCTTCATCAACATTGGCGAAGCCGATTTGTTTCAATAAATTCCTCAGGATGCGCAGCATTGTCTTGTAATCGTCTGCAATCAGTATCGGCATATCTCTATCAATAGACATCGTTAACTACCCCATAAAAAGCTAATGAACTCAGAACATTAATTTCGCACAAGACCGTGCATGAAGTCACATACGGTGATTTCATGCACGGTCAACATTTGATTACTGGATTTTTGCAAAAAATCAGCCATCAGTCACGTGAAGGCCATATTCCTTCCAAACAAATTATGTAACGAATGGGAGTTGCGCCACCATCAGCTTCTTTTAATGGTGCAAGGTTTGG
>JBBIHI010000136.1:0-7252 GCA_037447095.1 Thiotrichaceae bacterium | reverse complement strand
CAGACGAAGACCGTCACTGGAAATCGGTGATGCACCCGGCGGTCGAATCCAAGATGCTGTCGCCGCAGGATTTGCTGAGCTGGACGGTGCAACGTTTCAAATACGCGGGCGGCACGCTCGACATCGCCAAAAACGACAGTCCGTTGACCCGCAAGGGCATGAGTTGGCCGCAGCGCCTGATGTATGGCGCAACCATCTGGTCATACCTCGGCGGTATCTGGAACGCGATTTTCCTGATTGCGCCACTGGTGTACCTGTTCAGTGGCATCGCGCCGGTCAGCGCCTATACCGGCGATTTCTTCAAACATATCCTGCCGTTCCTGATTTTCATGGAGCTGGCCTTCATGGTCGGCACCTGGGGAATTGCAGGCTACCGCTCCAAGGCCAGCTACCTGTCATTTTTCCCGGTTAACCTGCGTGCGATCTGGACGGTGATGAAGGGTGAGCAGATCAAGTTTCCGGTGACGCCCAAAGATCGGCAGGAGGGCAATTTCTTCCATCTGGTGCTGCCGCAATTCATGGTTATCGCACTGACCGTGCTGGGCGTTGCGTATGCTTCCGTGCAGTATTTCGTGTTGGGCAACAACCACTATTCACTTGGCGGCATTCTGGTCAACATTTTCTGGGGATTGAACAATATTTTCGCCCTCAGCGGCATTGTGCTGGCGGCATTCTGGAAGCCGGAAGAGGAAACCATTGCCGACGTTCCCCAGTCTGCGCCTGCTTATAATAATCAAGAGGTTATTGCATGAGTTTCAAACAGAATCTGGTTCGTGCCCGCAGCCATATCATTTTTCTGACTGGGTTGGTGACGGCTTTCGGTATGGTTGGCTGGCTGGAGAATGTGAGTATGGGGAGTTCAAACACACATGAAGCAATTATCGAAGCGAGTGCTGACGTGAAAGTTGCGCCTGCCCGCCAGTTGACTGCCCAGGAAATGGAATGGGCGCGGACGGCCTGGAAATATTTCCAGAACAACACCATTGCTGAAACCGGGTTGGTCAATTCGGTGGATAACTATCATGCTTCCACCTTGTGGGATACGTCTTCCTACCTGATGGCGGTGATCGCGGCACAGCGCTTGGGTATCATTGATCAGGGCGAATTCGATGCCCGCATTTACCGGGCGCTGGATACGCTGGCCAAACTGCCGTTGTTTGAGGGCAAACTGCCCAACAAATCCTACAATACCATTTCCCTGCAAATGGTTGATTACACCAACCAACCCAGTGAAAAGGGCATTGGCTGGTCGGCCATCGACATTGGCCGGATTCTGGTGCCATTCAATATCCTGACGTGGGAGTACCCGCAACATACGGCATCTGTCAAAAAGGTACTCGAACACTGGAAGACGGGGGCATTGCTGGCGGATGGTGTCTTGCAAGGCGCAACGGTTACTGACAAGGGTGAAACCCGGTATTTGCAGGAAGGCCGTCTGGGCTATGAAGAATACGCCGCGAAATCCTTCAACCTGATGGGGCTGGATGTATCCAATTCCCTGCGTTACACCGACTTCCTCAAATTCGTCAATATTGAGGGTGTCCAGATTGCCACGGATAGCCGTGACCCGCAGCAATACGGGGCACACAACTACGTGGTCAGTGAGCCGTACATACTGGATGGCATTGAGTTTGGCTGGGATCATATTTCCCAGGAACTGGCGTGGCGTGTCTACAAGGCGCAGGAAAAACGTGCAGCCAGCACAGGTATCCTGACGGCTGTTTCCGAGGATAATATCGACCAGTCACCTTACTTCGTTTACAACACGGTCTTTACCAGCGGCAAGCCGTGGAATGCCATCACGGAAAAAGGTGAGGATGCCAGCCAGTTCAAGACCCTGAGCACCAAGGCTGCGTTTGGCTGGGATATGCTTTACGAAACGGATTACACGAAAAAACTGGTTGAGAAAGTGGCAACGTTGGCAGACCCACAACGTGGTTGGTATTCCGGTTTGTATGAAGCCACTGGCCAGCCAAACAAAGCCATTACGGCGAATACCAATGGCATCATCCTGGAAGCGTTGGCCTATAAGCAGGGCGGAAAATTCATAAAACTTGGCACATGACTTTGCCCCTTGTGCTATAAGATTAGCGCAGAGGATAAGTAAAAGCAGGCGTCAAGATGGTAACAAGGATGTTTAAAAGCAGCGACTTTAACAGTCCGCTGCAACCCGTGGGTAGTATTCCCAATGTTGCAACCTGTCCCCAATGCGGGGGGATGGCAAGGGTGGCGCAACAGTCATGGTTACGGCGTTTTCTGGCGCCACGCAACAGTGGGCTGTTCCGTTGCCATAGCTGCGGAATGCTGTTCCGCAGCCACGGTTAGGCAGGTTCAACCAGCAGATTGTTCAGCTTTTCCCCAGGTGTCTTTCAGGCCGATGATGCGGTTGAAGACCGGGTGTTCAGATGTGGTATGGCGTGAATCCAGGATGAAATAGCCTTCGCGCTCAAACTGGTAGCGGTTTTCCTGGGTGGCAGCCGCGAGGCTTTTTTCTGCCTTGCAGCCATTCAGGACAACCAGACTTTCCGGGTTGATGAATTCGAGGTAATTCTTGCCACCTGCGTCGGGTGATACATCGGTAAACAGCCGGTCATATAACCGCACTTCGCAGTCCACATTGTCAGTTGCCGATACCCAATGGATAACACCTTTGGCCTTTACCCCATCTGCCGGGTCTTTGCCGAGGGTGTCTTCAATCACGCGGGCATGGATTTCAATGATATTGCCGTCAGCATCCTTGACGGCTTCGTCGGCCTCGATCACGTAGGCGTTGCGCAGGCGTACCCGTTTGCCTTTGACCAGCCGCTTGTAGTGCTTGTTGGCTTCCTCGCGGAAATCGTCCTGGTCGATCAGGATTTCACGGCTGAACGGGATTTCACGGGTTCCCATGTCTTCCTGCTGCGGATGCATCGGGGCAGTCATGGTTTCGGTCTTGTCTGCCGGGTAATTGGTCAGGACAACCTTGAGCGGGTGCAATACGCACATGGCGCGTGGGGCAATCTCGTTCAGGTCATTGCGGATGGCGTGTTCCAGCATACTGATGTCAACCACACCTTCCACTTTGGTGACACCGGCCATTTCGCAGAAATCACGCAGGGCTTTGGGTGTATAACCACGGCGGCGCATCCCGGCGATGGTCGGCATACGCGGGTCATCCCAGCCGTCGACATGCTTTTCATCGACCAGTTGCTTGAGGCGGCGTTTGCTGGTGACGGTGTAGTTGACATTCAGGCGTGAGAATTCGTACTGGTGCGGCTCGGCAGGTACGGGCAGGTTCTGGATAAACCAGTCGTACAAAGGGCGATGGTCTTCAAATTCCAGGGTACAGATGGAGTGGGTAATGCCTTCGAGGGCATCACTTTGCCCGTGGGTATAGTCGTAAGACGGGTAAATGCACCACTTGTCGCCAGTCTGATGGTGGCTGGCTTTCTTGATACGGTACAGCACCGGGTCACGCAAATTGATATTGGAGGAAGCCATATCAATCTTTGCCCGTAAACAGCAGGCACCTTCATTAAAGTCACCCGCCCGCATACTTTCAAACAGCGCCAGATTTTCTTCGATGGAGCGGTTACGGTACGGGCTTTCCTTACCGGGTTCGGTCAGGGTGCCGCGATATTCACGCATTTGCTCGGCGGTCAGGTCGCAGACGAATGCCTTGCCTTCCTTGATCAGGTAAAGCGCCCACTCGTACAACTGGTCGAAATAGCTGGAGGCATAGCGTACTTCGCCATCCCATTGGTAGCCGAGCCATTGCACATCGGCCTGGATGGATTCGACAAACTCTTCCTCTTCCTTGGCGGGATTGGTGTCATCCATGCGTAGGTTGCATTTGCCACCGTAACGCTGTGCCAAGCCGAAGTTCAGCCAGATCGACTTGGCATGACCCAAGTGCAGGTAGCCATTCGGTTCGGGGGGAAATCGGGTTTTGACTTCTTTGATCTTGCCGCTTTTCAGGTCTTCTTCGATGATACGTTCGATGAAGTTGAGGGGTCTGCCAGTCTCGCTCATATCCTTGCTTCTTGTCAGTTATTGCAATGCCGGAATTAGACTATTAAGCACAACAGATGTCCAGAAGTTGTGCTGCAAGGGGTGCGTTTAGGCAGACGAGGACGAAAGGGGGAAACTCATTCCCCCAAAATCACCCGTCCCATCAGCGATGGGTTACGCCATACGTCATCCGTCGTGGCACGCCAGGCAAGCTTGCCATCGCGGGTATTGCCACCATCGTTATCGTCGACATGCACATCCAGCCCGAAACGCATCCCCGGACGTGCCTGCACATGCAATGCCTGCCAGGGCAGGGTGACTTCCAGGACATAGCCACCGGCAACACGCACTACGCGATGGTTCATCGGGATGGTGTTCAAAGGCGGGGTATTCCTGCCAACCGCAACCTTGTCGCTGCCGCCGTCAAAAATGAAGTGGAAATCGTTGCGCCCGTCATATTGGCTGTTAAAGGAGCCATCCGCGTCCAGGTAAATTTCGATGGCATCATTTTCCCACGGTATGGAGGAACCGTGCCCGAAAACATCGTCCTCAACACCGACCCGCAGGTAAAGGTTGCGGAAATCCCAGCTTGCCTGCCACAGGGCGGCGAGGTCGCGGGAACCGTCAACCCTGCCATGTGCCACATTGCGTAACTGATAGCCGGGGGCACCTTGCCATACATTGCCACTGTGGGCAGGGCGGATAATGGCATTGTTGCCCATCACATACTGTTCGCCGGAACCGCGCATGGAAACCAGGATGCGTGGTGGCGGTGGGGCAGCAGCCGGGCTGGCGCTGGCCACGCTGGTCTCAGGTGGGCGGTTGCCCATCGGGAAGGGTGGTGGCCCGTTGTAAATGGAGTCATGCTGGGGCGCAGTGGCATCCAGCGGTTCGGATTGCGCTTTCATGGCTTCCAGCGTCATGGCCGGTTTGGTATGGCGAACCAGGGCATTACCGGAGCAGCCTGCCCACCAGCAGGGATTGCTGCGCGAAAAAGCCAGGATGGCGTTTTGTTTCGGTGCCTGGCTATCCGGCTGGGTGATGTATTCCTTGGCACCAAAGCTGCCGTATTTCTGGTAAATGCGTGGTGTCGTGTAATGCACGAACAGCTTGCCACCCGCCTGTTTCCAGCCTTGCAGCAAACGCTGGTAAATGACCCCCATCTGCGGGCTGCGGTTGGCCTGATAGAACAGGTTGTTGGGGTACTGGTCGTTGGATTTGGTCTGGTTGTCGACCAGATGTTGCCCACCTTCATAGGCGATCAAGTCCACCCCGAAACTTTTTGCAATGTCGGCCTGCTGTTGCACCGCATTCAGCTCATTCGGCAGGGAATGTGGGTAACGCGAGTCGGTCATGATGCCGAAGACTTCACCCACACTGCGGGCATGGCGCAGGGCGTTGTAATCACCGTACACATACGGGGCAATGGCAAACGCATCGGCGTAACGGTAAGCACCGTTATAGGCCAGGATGGTCTTGCTCATTTCCTTGTTGCCGATGAAACCGGCCAGTACCCGCACCAGACGCTCCTTGCCGCCAAACGCCTGTTCCCATATATTGAATATTTCAACGGAGCGGCGGGAGTAATACTTCCACGAAGCACGTTCCGGGTCGGAATCCAGCCCCTGGCGTTGCCCCTGCTGCAACATGTAAGCGTGCTGGTTGAAAATGCCGTTCCACGCCTCGTTGGTGTATTCCACATAAATTTTCAGGCTCGGGTCAACGTGGATGCGGACATAGTCGGCAAAGCGGCGCACGAAATCATCCGACGCTGCGTGGGGCAGGGAAAACCACGGGTCGGCGTGCAGGCGGTTGGCGAGTTCCACCATGACTTCCATCGGTGCACCACGGATACCTTCCGCGCCACCCCAGGTGGCCTGGTCAATACTGGCACGGTCTTCCCAGGCATACACCGGGTTGCGGGTAATGCCACTCATGTTCATGAAACGGATGACCCTGAAGTCACGCATGTAGCGGAGGTAATCCGGGTTGAAAATGATCTTGCTTGAATATTGTTCAAACGGCCAGTAATCATTGGCACCACACTGGCTGGCATTGGCAACCCGCTGGAAAGGGTTACTGGCACAAATGCCGCCTTGCGGAAGGATGCGGATATTACGAAGGTAATTGGCCGGATTGGTGGCCTTGATATAGAGCGTGGCACTGAGCTGGTTATCCTGGCCGGGGTCAATCAGGATCACATCCTTGCCCGGTGTATGCTCGACGAGTGAGGCGTCGTTGCCGTATTCCAGTTTGCCTTCGCCTTCATACAGGACGGAGTAATAGCCGCGCGGAATGGTTCCGGCTGGCAGTTTATTCAGGATACGGGTTCCCGCCTGACCGCCCGGTGAAATCGAACGCGGCCAGCCATTACGGTCATACTGGACTTCCCCCTTGGTCAAGGGGCGTGCTTCACGGAAGGGCAATGCCATTTTCATCAGGTCGATGAAGGGTGCACTGGCATCATCTTCCATGATTTCGTTGGTATTCGTCCCCATTGCTGATGAGCTGTTGTAGAATGCGGATGCATTGTGCGCCGCTGACAAGCCCGTCAGCAACAGGCAGACCGCCGCAAGCAAACGGCTGCCATCCAAAAGGCATATTTGTGCCATGATGTTTAAGACCCCGGTTTTATTTCTGGCAGAAGGGAAGCCTTACCCGTCCTTGCCATATCCCCAATTTATGCTGGTTGGAAAAGTAAACACCCGTTTAGTTCCTGCTTTTTGTCAGTTGGCAGAAAGATTTGCCCTACGCGGTGTATCTATCAGCGATTTTCGCTATTATTCCATCCTTTTGCTGACAAGCGACTGAACCGGATATTAATGTAATGCAGAAACTGATTATCGAAGGCGGTATGGCGCTGGACGGGGAGGTAACTATCTCCGGCGCGAAGAACGCTGTCCTGCCACTGCTGGCAGCCACCCTGCTGGCTGAAACGCCCATGATCATCCGCAATGTGCCACGCCTGAAAGACGTATCCACCCTTGCCGATGTGATTGCAGGCATGGGTGTCGGCGTGGAAGTGGATGCCGACAATAATATCCGCACCGATACTTCCACCATCCAGCATTATTGCGCCCCGTATGATCTGGTACGCACCATGCGTGCCTCCATCCTGGTATTGGGGCCGATGGTCGCGCGTTTCGGGGAGGCGGAAGTTTCCCTGCCCGGTGGTTGTGCAATTGGTAGCCGTCCGGTCAATATCCATATCGCCGGTCTGGAAGCCATGGGCGCAAAAATTGTGGTCGAGGAAGGTTACATC
>JBBIHI010000135.1:0-7275 GCA_037447095.1 Thiotrichaceae bacterium | reverse complement strand
CGTTGTTGATCATTGCCTTGCTGCTTTACACCCAGTTGGGCGGTAATGCCAATAAACCCGTTGCAAACCCTAGCCAGCCTGCTGCGGATGTCGGGCAATTGCCAAGCGTACCTTCCCGACCCGAAGATGTTGCAAAATTTGGTCAGCAGATGGACACCTTTATGCAAAATTCCAATGCCGATATGGAACAAAAGCTCAAACAGGCGGAAGGGAACTGAGCTGCTCCCGGTAACGGGTAGCGATTAGCGTCATCAACTCATCCGCCAGTTGCTGTTTGTCCATTTCCGGGAAGGACTGCTGCCCGCCATTCCAGACCACTTCCAGTGCATTGGTGGCTTGGTCGAATGCTTTGCCGTCTGCGACGGAATTGGCGGCGATCATGTCGATGCCTTTGCGTTCCAGTTTGCTACGTGCGTATTCCATCAGGTTACGGGTTTCAGCGGCGAAACCGACGGTGAACAGGTGCGGGTGTTCGCGCTTGATGGTGGCGAGGATGTCCGTGGTGCGTTTCATTGGGATGCTGAGGGTTTCAGCATTTTTCTTGATTTTGTGCCCGGAAAATTCCACAGGTGTGTAATCGGCAACCGCAGCGGTAGCGATAAACAGGTCGGCACGTTTGGCCTCCTCGCAGGTGGCCTTGAGCATGTCGGCAGCGGATTCGGTAATCATACGCTTGACACCCGGCGGGCAATCCAGTGCTACATGGCCGGAAACCAGCATGACTTCTGCGCCCATTTTCGCTGCGGCTTGCGCGACGGCGTAGCCCATCTTGCCGGAACTGCGGTTGGTCAGGAAACGTACCGGGTCAATCGCTTCACGGGTTGGCCCGGCTGTGATGAGTACTCGTACCCCATGCAACAGGGAGTGTGCCGTGAAACACTGGGTCAGCTCCTGTAACAGTTCGGCAGGTTCCAACATCCGTCCAAGTCCGGTATCACCGCACGCCTGTTCCCCGGAGGCAGGGCCAAACACCGTAATGTCACGTGCCTTCAATAGGCGGACATTGTGCTGGGTAGCGGCATTTTTCCACATCTGCTGGTTCATTGCCGGGGCAACCATCAGCGGGGCGCTGGAGGCAAGGCAAACCGTGCCCAACAGGTCATCAGCCAGCCCCCAGGCCAGCCGCGCCAGGGTATTGGCGGTGGCCGGGGCAATCAGGATAGCGTCTGCCCAGCGTGCCAGTTCAATATGCCCCATACCCAATTCAGCCTGCGGGTCGAGCAGGTCAGTGTGTACCGGGTTGCCGGACAGCGCCTGCATGGTCAGCGGGGTAATGAATGCCTGTGCGGATTCGGTCATGCATATCCGCACGTTTGCGCCCTGCTTTTTCAACAGGCGTACCAGTTCGGCAGATTTGTATGCGGCAATCCCGCCGCTTATCCCTAAAACAATGTTTTTGCCGTGAAGGAATGACATAAGATTTGTGTTTCCAAACATCAATAACAATACGGATTCTATATGGCAATTACTGACTGGCCGGTGGATGAACGCCCGCGTGAAAAACTGCTGTCACGCGGGGCACAAGCTTTGTCGGATGCCGAGTTGCTGGCGATTTTCCTGCGTGTGGGGATGAAGGGTAAAACCGCTGTTGACCTCGCACGTGAGCTGCTGCAAACCTTCGGTAGTTTACGCCAATTGTTTGATGCAGATGCACAAAAATTTTGTGCAGTGCAAGGTATGGGGGAGGCCAAGTACGTGCAGTTGCAGGCCGTGCTGGAAATGTCACGCCGCTACCTTGCCGAGAAGATGCGCCGGGGCGACCCGTTGGCTGACCCGGAGGCAGTGCGTTTTTACCTGACGTCCAGGATGCGTGATTACCGGTTTGAGGTGTTTTCCTGCCTGTTCCTCGATAACCGGCATCGGGTGATCCAGTATGAGGAATTGTTCAAGGGAACGATTGATGGCGCATCCGTGCACCCGCGTGAGGTGGTGCGGCGGGCATTGCACCATAATGCGGCTGCGGTAATTTTTGCGCACAATCATCCGTCCGGTGTGGCGGAACCTAGCCAGGCGGATGAGCGGATTACCCGCAAGTTGCAGGATGCCTTGCACCTGATTGACGTGCGGGTGCTGGATCACTTTGTGGTGGGTGATTCGGTGGTGTCGTTTGCCGAGCGGGGGATGCTATAAGCGCACGCTCTGCGGATGGCGGATCACATTATCCGGGTCGTATTGCCGCTTCATTGCCTGCAAGCGTGCGTAGTTCGTGCCGTAATAAGCCTGCTCCCAGTGCTTGATGCCAACATCCGGGTAATTGCGGTAATGCGCAGTCACGCCGCCTTTGGTAAAAATCCCCTGTATTTCACTGACCACACCTTCCGCGATGGCCGTCTGGCTGGCCTTGTCGTAATAGGTTTGCAGTTCGCCGAGGAAACCAAATCTCCGGTGCGGGTAGGCCGCAGTGGTTTCCAGCGCAGGGTCATTGATTGCCCCACCCAGCGTATTGATCTGTAACAGGGTGGTCACTTTGGATGCGGCAATTTTCAGGCAAATCTCCGGCAGGATGGTTTTCAGGTCAGCAAACCCGTTGTAATAACCGGCGGAAACATTTTTGAAATACATCGGTTCTGTACCGCCCCGGTAACGCTGCACACCGGTCAGGAACGGGTCTTTACGCGGCGGCATGATATCGTTTGCACCGGCCTTCAGTTGCGCGAGTATGGCTTTCAGTGCTGCACTGGGGACAGGGCTGGTGTCGGTCAGGATAATGGTCAGTTGCTTGCCATTGAGTACCCACGATGAATAGCATGTATTGGGCAATGTTTTCATCAGCCCGAACCAGCGTTCCGCCAGTTTGCTGGCCGTATCCGGTGTCAGGTTGCGGTATTTGTAACGGTAGCCGGTGAAGCTGGGCGGGGCAGGGTGGGTCTTGAATTGCAGTTCGGTGACGATGCCGAAATTGCCATTGCCGCCACCTTTGCACGCCCATAACAGGTCGGGTTCGTCTTTGGAGTCGTGTATCTCACCCTTGCCATCCACCATGCGTACCCGTTGCAGGCTGTCGCAGGTCAGGCCGAACTGGCGGGCAAAGAAGCCGTAACCACCGCCCAGCGCCAGTCCCGCAACACCGACCCCAGCACAGGAACCCGCAGGCAATAGTCGACCATACTGGTTCAGGTAGCCATACACCCCGCCAAGTTTGGCCGCAGGCTGGATAGTCAGTTGTTTGCTGGCCGGGTCATAGTGCGGCATGTTCATGCCTGACAGGTCAATCATCAGCCCGCCGTCATTGGTGGAAAAGCCTTCAAAGCTGTGCCCGCCACTTTTGACGGCAACCGGCAGGCTGGCGGCACGGGTAAAGCGGATGGCTTCCTGTACCCCTTGCTCATTGGCGCATACCGCAATGTATTTGGGCATGTTGGTGATGCGCTTGTTGAAAATCTGCCGGTGCAGAAGGTAGTCTGCGTCGTTGCGTTGCAGGAAACGGACATTGCCGCTGGAGATGGGGGCATTATTAGCAAGGGCACGCATTGGCTGGTAAAATGCCGGAATACTCGCAGCAATAACCGCTGTTTCGAGTAAAAACTGGCGGCGACCCACATCGGTTGGTTTCATTGTCATGGCTACACTCCTCTATTTGTATCAGTATAGAGAGAATCTGCCCAAATGGGGTAGTTGGTTTGATATTTATCAACCCTTGTTTTTGGGGAAAGGTTTACGCTGCAACCGTCAGCCACAAGGAGGCTGGGTAATCCAACAAAAGCTAGCAAAGGCGGCATCATGGTTTCGTTTACTGAACTGAATAATCAAAATGACTCAATTACTGAGCTTTCCAACGTATTAAGCCTGCTCATTGACGAGCGTGCCATTTGGGATACACGGGTGGTTGGCAACCTGTTCTTTGCGTATGTCGACAAGGTGAAAGAACATCTGGATACAGAAGAACGCGAGCTGTACCAGTCACTGCTTTTGCACAATGACCAGCGTACCCGCCAGATAGCCAACAAGTTCCTGTCCGGCTCGGGTGAAATCAAACGTGTGTTTGGGCAATACCTGCGACGCTGGAGCCGCAGCCGTGGTTTGCGTATCAATGACCATGACCAGTTTGCGCGGGATACCCGTGAAATGTTCCAACTGGTTTTAAACCGTATCGAAGATGAGGTCGAGCATCTCTATCCAACCGTGCGTGAAGTGCAATCTGCGCAAAAATAATAATTTGTCGCAAGATTTACGGCTGCAACTGGAAACCTGATTGGTTCCGGTTGCAGCATGTTTGGCTGAATGCCTATTTGTGCTTCAACAAATCCCGGATTTCCCCGAGCAGCACTTCTTCATTGGATGGGGCAGGTGGCACAGCAGGTGCTTCTTCCGCCTTGCGCTTGAGTTTATTCATTGCCTTAATCGCCAGGAAAATGGCCAGTGCGATAATCACAAAGTCAAACACGCTTTGAATGAACGTTCCGTATGCCAGTATCAGGTCAGGTACGGGTGGGTTGGCAGTGGGGTCACCTGCCTTGAGTACAATTCCCAGTTTGGTGAAGTCTACGCCGCCTACGATCAGGCCAATCAAAGGCATCACTACACCTTCCACAAAAGCAGAAACGATTTTGCCAAATGCTGCGCCAATGATGACACCGATTGCCAGGTCGACAACGTTACCTTTCATGGCAAATTCTTTGAATTCACTCATAAAGCTCATAAATAATCTCCGTTTGTTTGAATAATCCATGTATGTGATAGGGTCACACGGTGAGTCTAGCCAATATCCCGTCAGGTTCATTATTTTTGATGGTGGAAGGTCTTTTTTCCCGTTTTAAAGGATGGCGCTGCGTTTGATGTCGAGATAATGGTTAATCAGATTGACTGACATTTCATCCGGAGGTACATCGAGACAACGGATACCTGTCGAACGAATCCGCTCCAGGGTAAGCTCGCGGCTGCGGAGATAATGCTGGATAGCTGCCTTGTTAATAGCATCTTCCTGATTGTCTACGGGGTCTTCGAGGGCATGGTCGAGTGCCTGTTCGCGCATACTGGCCAGCAGTACCAAATGACGTTTGCGTAACAGGTGCAAGGCAGGCAACAGATCATCAATGTCTTCATCCCTCAGGTTGGTTAACAGAATGATCAGTGCGCGTTTTTTCTGGCGTACCAGCAATTCAGTCGCAGCCTGGGCGTAATCCGGTGCGGAAGCGGTCGGTTGCAGGTCATACAGGGCATTCAGCATGTGCTGTACGTTATGTTGCCCCTTGTGCGCAGGCAGCCAGCGGTTTTGCCCGCCAAAACTGCCCATGCCCACCGCATCACCCTGGCGCAACGCTACATAGGTCAACAGCAGCATGGCATTCAGGGTATGGTCGAAGTGCGATAGCGCATCATCTTTGGCCATCATGCGGTGTCCGCAATCCAGCATGAAAATGATTTCCTGATCGCGTTCGTCCTGATATTCGCGGGAAATGGCCTTGTGCATCCGCGCACTGGCTTTCCAGTCGATCTGGCGCAGGCTGTCGCCTTCACGGTATTCACGCAACTGGTGGAAATCCTGCCCCTCACCCCGGCGGCGTTTTTTCATGATCCCCATGTGGCTGAGGTGGTTGTCGGTAGCCAGCAGGGCGTATTGTGCGACCGCTGCGAAATTCGGGTAAACCTTCACCTCCGAGACAACTGGCAGTTTCAGGTCATGCCACCACAGTTGCAGTGGGGAAAGGATGCGTACCTGCAAGCAGGGGAATAGCAGCTTGCCGCGTTCATTGGCCGTGATTTCATATAGTGGCTCGGCAAAGCCCCCGACCGCCAGCCCCAGGCGTATGGGGAATCCTGATACGCTGACCTGCGCCGGGAAATGGTCGTACAGCATCAGGTTTAACGGGCGCTTGCCGGTATTGTGCAGGCGCAGGCGGATGCTGCGTTTCACCCCCAGCGGCAGGGAATGCGGCACGAAACGTTCCCCCTGTGGCGCAGGCTCGCGGATGACCCGCAGTGCATCTGCCAGTGCCAGCAACAGGCTTGCGCCAACCGTGGCATACCACACCGGCAGTAAGCTGGGCACGAAACTGGCCAGCAGGGCACTGGCAATATTGCCCCCTAACACATAAAACAGGCGGCGTGCAGGCAGGATCATTTGCGCGGCGCTTCGGTCTTTTGCAGGATGGCTGTCAGCAACTGGTCAGCGGTGTAGCCTTCCAGCTCCATTTCCGGGGCAAGCGAAACGCGGTGGCGCAGCACCGGCAAGCTTACCTGCTTGATGTCGTCAGGGTGGACGAAATCGCGGCCTTCCAGCAAGGCATTGGCACGCGCGGCACGCACCAGGGCAATGCTGCCGCGCGGCCCCGCACCAAAACGCAGCCCCTGCCATTGGCGGGTGGCGCGGGTAATGCGTACCGCGTAGTCCAGTACGGAGGCATCCACGCCGATGCTGGCCGCGACCTGTTGCATGAGCAACACCTGTTCGGGGGCGGCAACTGCCTGTAGCTGGTCGAGATTGAAACGGTCGCCGATTTGTTGGGTTGTCACCGCCGTGACCATTTCGGCTTCCTCTTCCAGCGAAGGGTATTCGATGAATATCTTCAACAGGAAACGGTCGAGCTGGGCTTCCGGCAGCGGGTAAGTGCCTTCCTGTTCCAGCGGGTTCTGGGTGGCCAGGGTCATGAACGGCAGCGGAACCGGGTAAGCCTTGCCTTCGATGGTCACTTGCTGTTCCTGCATGACTTCCAACAGGGCGGATTGGGTCTTGGCCGGGGCGCGGTTGATTTCATCGGCCAGCAACAGGTTGGTGAATACCGGCCCCTTGCGCACGTTGAAACTCTGGTTCTGCATATTGAACAGGACGTGCCCGCTGACATCGGCTGGCATCAGGTCAGGTGTGAACTGGATGCGGGCAAACTGGCCGGAAATGGTTTTCGCCAGGGCGCGTACCAGCAGGGTTTTACCCAGGCCGGGTACGCCCTCGACCAATACGTGACCACCGGCCAGCAGGGCAATCAGGGTTTCCTGCACGACCTGCTTTTGTCCGATCAGCGCCTTGCTGATTTCGGAACGGATCTGTCCGGCCAGTGCGCTGGCCTGTTCAAGCGTCAGGCTGTTGTTTGTCATGGTGTTTCCTTGTGCTTGGGTAAAGCTGTTCGGTGGCGCTGGCAAAGTCGCTGTATTGTCCGCCAGCGTTGAGTTTGTGGCGTTTCCACATGAACCGTCCGCTGGCACGGATGTGTTCGAGGATGCGGCGGCGTTCCGGCTGTGGGTTGGGCAGCAGCGGGCCAAAACGGGGTATCAGGGCGAGGAAGGTCAGCAGGATCAGGGTTGTGACGGTTAACACCACTGCCCAGGCGTGTTTCCAGA
>JBBIHI010000134.1:0-7375 GCA_037447095.1 Thiotrichaceae bacterium | reverse complement strand
GTCGGCAATCACATGGATAATCCCCGTGGGCTGGGCGGACTCCAACGCCTCCAGCAAGCGGATGGCAGCTTCGGCGTTGACTGTTTCCTCGGCCGGCACCAATGGACGAACGTCAATTATACCACCGCCAAACTCGTGCTCGTCGGCGATTCGGGCGTGGGCAAAACGGGCTTGGGCTGGCGGTTGGCGCATGGCGAATTCAAGGAGCACACCTCCACGCACGGGCAACAGTTCTGGTCTATTCCGCAGTTGGGACTCAAGCGCAAGGATGGCACCGACTGCGAAGCTGTGCTGTGGGATTTGGCGGGTCAGCATGTGTATCGACAAGTCCATTCCATCTTTTTGGAAAACGTCGCCGCCGCATTGGTGCTGTTCGACCCCACCAACCGGCAAGACCCGCTCAGAGGCGCTCAGTTCTGGCTGGAACAACTCAAGGGCAAGGGGCAACTTCCGCCCACCGTGCTGGTCGGCGCGCGGGTGGATCGCGGCGCTCCCGCCCTCTCGCAGGCTGAACTGGATCAATTCTGCCAGCGTTACGGCATCAAGGGCGGCTACCTCTCCACCTCCGCCAAGGATAGCGACGGGCTGGACGAACTGCTCGAAATCGTCAAAGCACAAATCCCCTGGGACGACATGACCGCCACCGTTACCACCGTCACCTTCAAACGCATCAAGGACTACGTGCTGTCGCTGAAAGAAAAAACGGATCGCAAGGGCGTGCTGGTCAGTCCGGCTGAGTTGCGGGAATTGCTGGAAGCGCCTTCCGCAGACGCCGAAACCTCGGAAGCCTGGGCGTTTACCGACGCCGAAATGATGACCGCTGTCGGGCATCTTGACACGCACGGCTACGTCAGCGTCCTGCGTGATGCGGCGGGCGAACAAACCATCCTGCTCACGCCCGACCTGCTGGTCAACCTTGCCGCCTCCATCATGCTGTTGGCGGATAAAAACCCGCGCGAACTGGGTGCAGTCAGCGAGACGGAACTCCTGCAAGGCCAATATCTCTTCGACGAACTCAAAGGCTTGGAAGCACACGAAGCGCAAACCCTGCTCGACGCCGCCATCCTGCGTTTCCTCGAACACAACATCTGCTTCCGCGATACCTTCAACGACGACACCCTGCTGATCTTCCCCAGCCTCATCAAGCACAAACGCCCCTTACAGGATGATGTCCAGGCGACGGACGACATTTCCTACGTGGTGCGCGGGCGCGTCGAAAACCTGTACGCCTCGCTGGTCGTCCTGCTCGGGTATACACCCTCTTTCTCACGCATCAACCAATGGCAGAACCAGGCGCAGTACGAAATGCGCGAGGGCGAGATTTGCGGCTTCCGTTGCATCGAAGAACGCGAAGGCGAACTCGAACTGGTGCTGTATTACGGCGATAACATGCCGCCAAACGGGCGGGACAAATATCAGGAACTCTTCGAGCAGTTCCTCTACCAGCGCGATGTGGACGTGACGCGCTTCCCGCCAGTTGTCTGCAAGAATGGCCACCGCATCGAATACGCCACCGTCGTCAAGCGCATCCGCGAAGGCAAGAACTTCGTTTTTTGCGACGAATGCGGCGAAAAAACCATGCTCCCCGATTTCGACAAACCGCAAACCATCGGCATCGGCGCATCGCCCTGGCTGCAATGTGAAGAAGCGATCGCACGCCTGCGCAGTTCCTACGAAAAGCACCTTACCAACATCAAAAGTTACCGGCGCGGCTGGGCGGCTCCGCGTGCCTATCTCAGCCATCTCCCCGAACAAACAGACTGGGCAAAGAAACTCGTCCACGATTTGCATGACGCAGGCGTTTACATCATCGAGAAACCCGCAGACCTGAAAGCGGAAGATTTTGTCATCGTCCTGAATACTGCCGCGTATGAAAAGGCATTTACAACACCTGCGCTTGCCAACGACGCCAGGGCAATCCAGGCTCGCTTGGGAAGCAAAAAACTCCTCTCCATTGGCTGTGAAGGCAAGCTTGGCGAACATGACATCCGGCAATGTCCCGCTGGCGATTTCAGCGACAAGACCCATTACCCGGTGAGTTTGTTCAACCTCGTGATGGAACTCTACGCCATCCCGCTCAACCACAAAGGTTTCGAGCCTTTGCGTTTCTCACTGCATCAGCAATGGGAATCAACGCTGGCAGGAAAGGAAGTTGTGGAACCGTCATCAGCACTCAAGATATTCATCAGTTACTCGCACAAAGACGAAGCATTCAAAGATGAACTCGTCACCATGCTGGCCGGGCTGCAACGCCGCAAGATCGTGGATGCATGGCAGGATCGTCTCATTGAAGCAGGTGACGAATGGAACCAAACCATTCAAACCGCGCTGGATGAATGCGACCTTGCCTTGCTGCTCGTCAGTCCCGACTATATCGCCTCACGTTTTATTCAAGAGAAGGAACAGCCCAAACTGTTACAGCGCCGCGAAGAAATGAAAACGCACGTCATCCCAATCATTGTCCGCCCGTGTATGTGGCTAAGTGAACCAGCACTTTCAGAAATTCAATCACTGCCACGGGATAACAAAGCGATCATCACCTTTTCCAAAGACAATGGTGATCGAGATCATGCATGGACAGCCATCGCACAAGAAATCGAAAAGCGGGCTAAAGAAAAACAGGGTTGATCGCGCTGGTTGAATCGGATGGAAGGTGGAACATAACTTGCAGAATCTACGCCCTACCCTATATTCTTACATTATTAACGATAGATAACGGAAACGTAAAAATGCATACTGCGACCCTTTCCAGCAAATACCAACTGGCAATCCCCAAAGCCATCCGGGAGCTGTTGAACCTGCAAGCAGGACAACAATTCACCGTTCTGGCAAAAGGCAAAAGCATTGAGCTGGTTCCGGTGCGTTCCCTGAAATCCATGCGTGGCGTGCTCAAAGGAGCAAACACGGAAAACTATCGTGACCGGCAGGATCGTTTCTGATGGCCTGCGTAGTCGATACCTGCGGCTGGATTGAGTGGTTGACCGATGGTGTATTGGCTGATCAGTTCGAGTCATGGCTGGATGATCTGGCGGAGGTATACGTGCCGACAGTGATTCAGTTTGAGCTGTACAAATGGGTCAAGCGCGAAAGCGGCGAAACGCGGGCGCTGGAAGTGGCCGCATTGACTGAGCAAGGCATGGTTTCACCCTTGCATACACCGATCAGCCTGCTGGCAGCAGACCTTGCTTTACAACACGGTTTGTCTTTTGCCGACGCCATTATTTACGCCACTGCGCAATACCATAATGCCACGCTCGTGACCGCTGACAACCACTTTGAAGGCTTGCCCGACGTAGTGTATTTCAGCAAGAAAACCACTAACGGTAACAGGCCGGATTCGGGCACATAATTTGGAGATTCATCCATGCGGTACTGGATTGGTGTTGCCTCAAAGGATCATGTCAGCCGTGGGGTGACGGGTGGTTTTTGCCAGCTTTGCCACGGTAAGGCTCAGCCGTTGAAGCGGATGACGGTGGGTGACTGGATCATTTACTACTCACCGAAAGAACGTTTTGAAGATTCGGTTCCCTGTCAGGCTTTCACCGCGATTGGCGAAGTGGTTGGCGGCAAGGTTTACCCGTTTGAAATGTTTCCCGGTTTTGTGCCGTTCCGCCGCGATATTCGTTTCCTGCCAGCACAGGATGCGCCAATCCGCCCGTTGCTGGCGCAACTTTCCTTCATCCGCGACAAAAGCCGCTGGGGGTATGCCTTCCGCTTCGGACATCTGGAAATTCCGCAAGCCGACTTCCAACTGATTGCGGGTAAAATGCTGGGCTATGTTCCTGTTCTGGTCTAAACAGTCAACTCACCCAGTTTTCCAACCTCAACCCCTGAACCCGCCCAAACTCCTTGGTGTTATTCGTCACCAACGGCACATCCAGACTCAGCGCATGGACGGCAATCATCATATCCAGCGGCCCGATTGGCTGGCCGCGCTTTTCCAGATCAGCACGAAGTTCGCCATACAGGAAGGAGGCGGATTCGTCGTAATCCACAATACGGAATGGCAACAGGAAGTTGTTCAACGCTTCCAGATTGGTCTGCACCCGCTGGCTTTTCTGCGCACCGTAGTAAAGCTCCGAAGTGGTGACGGACGAAATGAAAACACTGCCGGGCTGCAATTGCTGCAAGCGCTGAATCACCTCGGGCGGTTTGCGCTTGATGAGATAGATACAGATGTTGGTATCCAGCAGGTAGTTCATGCAAACAGGTCTTCACGTTGTTGTTGTTCGGGTTGTGCGCGGCCATCCGCCATGAAATCGTCGGAGAACTGTTCAAGGCTGTTGAGCATACTGTCCCATGAGTCACAGATCGGGCGCAGGATCAGGTTATTGCCGATTTTCTTCACTTCCACCTGCTTGCCTTCAAAGCGGAATTCTCTGGGGATGCGCACAGCCTGACTCGCGCCGTTCTGGAATAGTGTTGTGGTTTGCACAGTATCGTTCCTGTTTTTAATATATATTTAAAGTATATATCCCTGTTTGACGGGCGTGCAAGTCCATCCGCTTTTGCCCGCACATGACCTTTCCACCGCTTTATGCCAAACTCCCCCATCTGGCCGCAGCACCCGTTGCGGCCTTTTTGGTTTGAGGCATTACCCATGCAAGTCATCGCAGCCTACATCGGCGTCATCCTGATCTGGTCAACCACCCCGTTGGGCATCAAGTGGAGCGGCGAGGAAGGCATCAGTTTCCTCACTGGCGTGACCGCTCGGATGGCGATTGCCTGTGTGCTGGCACTGCTGCTGGTGCGGGTGCTGCGCATTCCTTACCACCTGACCCGCAAAGCACTGCTGGCGTATGCCATTTCCGGCTTCGGCATTTACGGGGCAATGCTGTTTGCCTACTGGGGCGCAACCTACATGCCATCGGGCTGGATTTCGGTCATCTGGGGCACGTCGCCCGTGTTTACCGGCCTCCTCTCCAGACAGTTTCTGGGGGAAAGCCTGTCATGGAACCGGCTGTCTGGCCTGTTGCTCAGCCTGTCAGGGCTGGCGGTGATTTTCCTGCACAGCGGGGAAGTGGGCAGCCACGCCTGGCTCGGCGTCTTGCTGGTCACGGCGGGTGTGCTGGTGCAATCCACCACCGCCGTCTGGCTGAAACGGCTGGATGCCAGGGAACATGGCCTGATGATGACGGCGGCTGGCCTGCTGTTTTCCCTGCCCCTGTTTGCGCTGAGTTGGTGGCTGTTTGATGGGCATGTACCGCAAACCATCCCGCTGCGGGCAGGCTTGTCGGTGGTGTATCTGGCGGTATTCGGCTCACTGCTGGGGTTTTCGCTGTACTATTTCCTGATCCACCAGATTGAAGCGTCGAAACTGGCACTGGTCACGCTGGTGACACCCGTTACCGCGCTGCTGCTGGGGCGTTCCCTCAACCATGAACCGCTGGGTATGACGGTGTATGTGGGAACAGGCTTGATCCTACTGGGGCTGGCGAGTTTCCAGTGGGGCGGGCTGGCATACCGGCATGTGCGGCATGCAATAGCCTGACATCACCCACAAGGCAATGTATTTGCCGCTCACTGACAAGTGGTATACTCCCCGCCATCACCTGTTCAGCAACCGGATTCGTGCATGTCACTCAAAGACCAACTCCTCAAGGCTGGCCTGATCGACCAGTCCAAGGCCGAGAAAGCCGAGCGCGACCAGCGCAAGCAAGCCCACCAGAAAACGGCCCAGGCACAGAAAAAGGCCAAAAAAACCGGCGAAGTGATCGTTGACGAAGCCAAGGAACTAGCCGACAAGGCACGTCAGGAACAGGCCGAACGCTCCCGCGAACTCAACCGCCAGCAACGCGAACAGGCCGACAAGAAAGCCATCCAGGCGCAAATCCGCCAGTTGGTCGAGATGAACCGCATCGACCGCAAACAGGGCGACCTTGCCTACCAGTTTGCGGACGGCAGCAAGATCAAGAAGATTTACCTCACCGCCAAACTGCAAGACCAGTTGGCCTACGGCGTGATTGCCCTGGTCAAATCCGGCGACAGTTACGAGCTGGTTCCGAAAGTGGTAGCGGAAAAAATTGCCCAGCGCGATGCCGCCCTGATCCTCGTGCAGAATCCCGGCAGCACCCAACAAGCCACCACCGAAGAAGACCCTTACGCCGACTACCAAATCCCGGATGATTTGATGTGGTAAGGAACATGCTGCGCCTGTGGACGATCAACCGGGTATTTATCCGCCACGGGCTGGATGAGCTGGTTTTCCACATCCCGTTCCTGCGCCCGGTCAGTTTCATTTACCACGTATCGCCGTGGAACTGGGGAAAGCAGGAAAACCGCCCGCGTGGCGAACGCATCCGCTGCGCACTCGAAGACCTGGGGCCGATTTTCATCAAGTTCGGACAAATGCTTTCCACCCGCCGCGATCTGTTGCCGGATGACATTGCCACCGAACTGACCCGCTTGCAGGATCGTGTGCCACCGTTTTCCAGCCAGCAAGCCCGGCAGATGATCGAAAAGGCTTACGGCAAGCCGGTCACGGAAGTGTTCCAGCGCTTTGAAACCGATCCGATGGCTTCCGCCTCCATCGCTCAGGTACATGCCGCGCAACTGTGGGATGGCAAGGATGTGGTGGTCAAGGTCTTGCGCCCCGGCATCGAGAAAACCATCCGCCAGGACGTGGAGCTGATGTACCTGATGGCACGGCTGGTACACCGCTACTGGAAGGAAGCCCGCCGCCTGCGCCCGGTGGAAGTGGTTGCCGAATACGAGAAAACCATTTTCGACGAACTGGATCTGGTGCGCGAGGCGGCCAATGCCAGCCAGATTCACCGCAATTTCGCGGGCAACCCGACCCTGTACGTGCCGGAAATCTACTGGGATTACACCCACCCCAACGTAATGGTGATGGAACGGATTTACGGCATCCCGGTCGGCGACATCCAGCGTTTGCGGGAATTGAATGTCAACTTCAAACGGCTAGGCGAACTGGGGGTGGAAGTGTTTTTCACCCAGGTGTTCCGGCACAACTTCTTCCATGCCGACATGCATCCGGGCAATATTTTCGTCAATGCCAGCAACCCGCGTGAGCCGCAATACATGGCGGTGGATTTCGGCATTGTCGGTACGCTTTCCCCCGCCGACAAACGTTATCTGGCAGAAAATTTCTACGCCTTCTTCCAGCGCGATTACAAGCGGGTCGCGGAATTGCATGTGGAATCCGGCTGGGTTCCGCCCACCACACGGGTGGATGAATTCGAGTCGGCCATCCGCTCGGTATGCGAGCCGATTTTCAACCTGCCGATCAAGGACATTTCCTTCGGGCATTTCCTGCTGCGCCTGTTCCAGACCGCGCGGCGTTTCAATATGGAGGTGCAACCGCAACTGGTGCTGCTGCAAAAGACCCTGCTGAATATCGAGGGGCTGGGGCGGC
>JBBIHI010000133.1:0-7388 GCA_037447095.1 Thiotrichaceae bacterium | reverse complement strand
CTTCTTCGAGTGCCTGCACAACATCAGGAAACGCGGGCAAGCTGCGCTACATTCCTTGTTGTCCCTGCTGATGGGATAAGACCCTGAAACACATAATGAGCCTATTTTTATAGCCTCAACGCCACCACCCGATGGCAATTCATCAGACTGTTTCAAAGACGGAAAACAGGCAGGGCATAAGTAGCTGGCAAACCAAATTCCGCCGGATAATCAACATGCACAAAGTATAAGCCTGCGGCTGGCGCTGTCATTCCGGCCTGGGTACGGTCGCGCAACGCCAGTAACCCTGCCATCCAGCCTGCCGGGCGTTCCCCTGCCCCCACTTTCAGTAACGAACCCACGATATTCCTCACCATGTGGTGCAGGAAAGCATTCGCCACTATATCGACATGGACAAAATCCTGTTCCCTGGACACTTTCACTTCCATAATCTCACGCACCGCATGGCTGGCCTGACAACCGGCAGCACGGAAACTGGAAAAGTCCTGTTCCCCCAGCAATACCTGCGCTGCATCGTGCATGGCTTCCACATCCAGCCGTTGATGTTGCCAATATACCCGGTTTTGCAACAAGGCTGGTCGGGCAGCGCGGTTCAGGATGACATAACGGTAACGCCGTGAGCGTGCCGAGAAACGGGCATGGAAATTATCCGCCACAGGCTGTATCCAGCGCATGGCAATTCCGTCAGGCAAATTCACATTCGTCCCAAACAACCAGCCCCGCTCAGGGCGCAGGGCATGGGTTTCAAAGTGGATAACCTGCCCAATACCGTGAACCCCCGTATCCGTGCGCCCGGCACACACCACACTGACTGTTTCTGCGGCAACCTGTGACAGTGCCTGCTCCACATGCGCCTGCACGGTCGGGGCATGACTGAGGCGCTGCCAACCGAAAAAAGGCGTTCCGTCGTATTCAATACAGGCTGCAAATTTCATCGTGTTAGCCTCGGGGCGGTAGAAACAAAAAAGGCCGGGGAAACCGGCCTTTATAACGGGAATAACAGGACACATCAACCTGTCTGGTGCAACAGGACTTCCGCTTCGCGGCGCTGGTCATCATTACCTTCGACCATAACCTCTTCCAACGTACTGCGTGCACCCTCGATGTCGCCCATATCCAGATAGGCACGTGCCAGGTCAAGCTTGGTGCTGATGTGCGCTTCGTGCAGGTCAATTTCCTCATCCGGGAAATCCAGGAACGACAATGCATCATCAATATCGCCCAGCCAGTCCTCATCGCCGTGCTCACCCGCCCCTGCCGGAGCGTAGAATGTGTCTTTTGGCAAAATACGGTTAAGGTTGCTGTTATCCAGGTGCAGGTTCAGGTTGGCTGCCGGTTTTACTCCGTTTTCTGCAACCGGCACAGATGAAGGCACATCAACCTCAGGGACAAGCCCGTGATCATGCCCATCCAGATCATCCGTAATGAAATCCAGCAGATTATCCTCATCACCCGCAGCGAATTCAGGCAGACTGTCAGCTTTTGCCGCAACTGGCTCAAATTCATCCATGGCAAAATCAAGGTCAAGTTCATGATCGTCTGTATGCAGACTATCCAGACCCACATGAGCAGTATCGGTATGACTTGCAGCAGTTTCCGTTACAGCAGTGCGTTCATCTTCCTTCAACAACTTGTCAAGGTCGATGTCGTCAAAGTCCAGATCACCCAAATCCAGATCATCCAATTCATCCAGTGCTGCCACAGGTACCCGCTCTGGCTGCCCCAGATCACTGGTATGAGCCGTAAAGTCATCCACAACATCATCCAGTTTTGGCTCAGCATGATGGTCTACTGCTGCCGATGCTGCCGCAACTGCCGTCGCTACACCAGTCGCCAGCGTTGCCGCTGCAACAGCCGGTGCAGAGGAACCACCATCCTGATACAACCGGTTGTCAGGGCTGATCTTGCGCCCCCACTCGACGATACTTTTCCACAGCGTATCCTTGTTTTTGCCGCCCATCGCGGTGAACTGTTCAGCATGACGGTCGAATGCTTCCCGGTTGTTGGCTACAAAATAGCATTCCAACAGCTTGTGCCGGTATTCGAGCTTTTCAGGATGACGCTCAATGCCTTTCTTCAACTCACTTTCGGCCTGCTGATACAAACCGTAAGCGATATAGACATTGGCTTCAGTCAGCAGATCGTCTTCAACCTCCTGATGTACGGCACCAACTGCTGCCTTACCACCTGTTCCCGGATCGGTATGGTCGGGTTGGGTAGGCAGGTCATCCCATGCACTGCTGCCATCCATGGAAAAATCATCCGCACCCGCATCAAACCCATTGGCATACCCATTACCATCACGGGAATGTTGAGTGCCTACAGCCGTGAACCCGTCGTCCGTGAGGACATGATCCAGTGGTGGATCAATGTCTGCCGACAAACCCGTTTTCTTGTTACGTTTGCTGCTGGCAGGCTTGTCGCCATCACCTGCCTTACGGCGGCGCCCCAGCAACCAGAGCAGGAGTAGCAAGGCCAAGGCACCCGCGCCAAGCATCATGGCTTGCGGGGAAGTCAGCAGATCAAACAGATCGCCGTAGCTATCACTGGCTTTGAATGGATCAACCGTATCCTTATCGCCCTCCCCGTCCCCGGCCTTGACTGGCTCAGCAGGTATGGTTGACGGTGGCTCCAATGCCGGAGGTGTCAGCGGTGCAGGCTGCGTTACCTGGACAGGCGGTGGTGTCAGCGGAGGAGCCACAGGCTGCGCAGGACTTGCCGGGGTCGCTGGTTGTCCGTTTGCATTCGGCTGCGACGCCGCACCATTGTTTGCAGGTTGGCTACGCAACACTTCCGCAGACTGCTGGCTGGCCGTATTGCCGATATGGTTCTGGATGTCATCACCCTGCTTGGGTTCACCGGCTGGCGTAGCCACGGTATTTGCCCCAGCCGGATTGGCATTGCCGTTATCGGCAAGCGGATTCACCTTGATGCCACCATCAGCAAGCTGTTTTTGCAAGGACGCAAGCTGCTCATTCCGCAGGTCAATCAGGCGGCTCTTCTTACCCAGCATGGACTCAAGGTCTGTAACCCTGGACTTAAGCTCATCATTTTCTTTCTGGCGTGCAGCGAGGGATTCGCGGGCAAGCGCCAATTGTTTTTCCAGTTCATCAAGCTTGGCGGAAGGCGCTGCGGCACTTGCATCAGCCGCCTTGCCCTGACCAGGTTTTGCCCCCAGGACTTCCAGACGCGCTTTTTCTGCCTGCGTGGCACGCTCCACCCGGCTTTGTGCTTGTGCAGCAGCATCTGCCTGCTTGTTGTCCACCCTGGTTGATGCCGCAGTGGCGGTTTGCGGTACAGTGCTGCGTGCCAGGGTTTTGCGGAATTCACGCCATTCTGCATTTTGCTGGCGAATCTGGCGACGGGCTACTGCACGTGAAACCGCCCCGACATCTGCACCACTGGGCGCACGCAAGGTCACACCCGCCCTCAGGTTATTGATATTGCGGCTAATGAAGGCACCTGGGTTGGCGCGGAACAACGCCATCATCATTTGTTCGCTACTGACGCCTGGGCGCTGGAGACGCCCGGCAACCCGGAACAGGGTATCACCTTGCCTGACCACGTAGGTATTGCGACTGGCGGCTTTTGCCACCGGTTGCTGCCAACCTTCTGCACCGTCGGCAGGTTGTGCGGCAAGGGCTTGCGCCTGTTGTGGCCTGCGCACATTACCGGCAGCCTTGGGTTCGGCACGGACAGCAGCATTATTGCCCGCGACCGTGTTACCCGGTTGCAACATGACCGGCGGATCAAGCATAACCGTATATTCTTTCAGTAGCTGCCCCTGAGGCCAGCTAACTTCCAGCAGGAAATTGACGAACGGCTCCTGAATCGGCGTATCGGATGTGACCAGAATGACCGGCTTACCGCCCTGCACGGACGGGGTAAAATGCAGGCTGGACAGGAAATCAGGACGCGCAACACCCACCCGGTTGAATACATCCGGGGAAGCAAGGCGAACCTGTATCTGATTGGCATCAGCAGCGCCTGCTGCCAGCAACTCAATCCTGGCATTTAACGGTTGGTTCAGGTGGGAGCTGGATTCGATGTCTCCCAGCCCTAAAGCACTAGAGGCCGCAGGATAAGCTCCAGCGATAAAAACTGCTAAGCTCAATGCCTGTTTATTCACTGCAATTCCCCTTGTATCGGTACGATTGTGGTATCCCTGTCTCACCCTGCCTGATCATGTCTTTATGAGCCCTTTTTTATATTCTGGATGAACAGCGATTTCTGGTTATTGTTTCTTGGATGGAACTATATATCAGTATGTTATGGCACGCAATCTCGCACCCTTCAAGCCCCTGACATTGCACAAAAGTACTTCATGTCCGGGATACATTGTCAGCAACAATCAATTAATTTCCGCTTAACCATCAGGGTCTACACATAATCGCAAACCAGCCGCTCGGCAATCTGGACAACATTCAGTGCTGCACCTTTCCGCACATTATCAGCAACAACCCACAGGTTCAGCCCGCAAGGGTGCGACAAATCCTCGCGTACCCTCCCAATATACACCGCATCATGGCTGGCTGCATCCGTCACGGGTGTTGGATAGCCCCCGTTGGCCGCCCCCTCCATCACCACTACACCCGCACTACCGGCAAGGATTTTTCTTGCCTCTGTTGCCGTTAGCTTGCTAGCGGTTTCAATATGAATGGTTGCCGCATGGCCAAAGAAAACCGGCACACGGACAGCAGTCGGATTTACCGCCAGCGATGGCAACCCCATGATTTTGCGGGTTTCGCGGATCATTTTGTTTTCTTCGCGGGTATAACCGTTCTCATCAAGCTCACCGATAACCGGCAACACATTGAAGGTTATTTGTTTCGGAAAAACATCAGGTTCCACCGGGCGGGCATTTAATAACTGCGCTGTCTGGCGTGCCAATTCATCGACCCCTTTCCGACCAACGCCAGAAACCGCCTGATAAGTGGCAGTATTGATACGGGTGATACCCACCGCATCGTGCAGGGGTTTCAAGGCAATCAGCATCTGGGTAACAACGCTGCCGGGGCTGGCGACAATGTTACGCTGTGCATAACCGGAAAGCGCATCAGGGTTCACTTCCGCCACCACCAGCGGCACATCACCGTCATCCCGGAAACAGGTACTGTCATCAATGACGATGCAACCTGCTGCCGCTGCACGCGGGGCATATTCCGCCGCAACCGTTTCGCTGGCGGCAAACAGGGCTAGCTGCACGCTGGAAAAATCGAAGTGTTCCAGCGGCTCAATGTCCAGCGTCTTACCACCGAACTCGACTTCCTGTTCCCCGTCGGCATGGAGTTCCAGCGCGAATACCCTGCCGACCGGAAAACGGCGCGAGGCCAACAAATCCAGGATGGCTTCGCCAACCAGATCGCCAGCACCGACGACAGCCACATCGTAAGTTTTGCTCATGATCAACCTTTCAGGGCAGCTACGACAGCATCACCCATCGCCGCTGTACCGACTTTCTGGCAGCCTTCGGTGTAAATGTCACCAGTACGCACGCCATTGGCGAGTACCTTTTTCACCGCAGCTTCGATACGGTCAGCCAGTTCGCCCTTGTTCAGGCTGTAACGCAGCAACATCGCCGCAGACAGTATGGTTGCCAGCGGGTTGGCAACGCCCTGGCCTGCAATGTCAGGCGCTGAACCATGGATAGGCTCATACAAACCACACGCGGAGGCATTCAGGGAGGCGGATGGCAACATGCCGATGGAACCGGTCAGCATCGCCGCCGCATCAGACAGGATGTCGCCAAACATATTGGTCGTCACCATGACATCGAACTGCTTGGGCGCACGTACCAGTTGCATCGCCGCATTGTCGACGTACATATGGCTGAGTTCGACTTCAGGGTATTCCTTGCCGACACGCTCAACCACTTCACGCCACAACTCGGAAACTTCCAGCACATTGGCCTTGTCGACGGAACACAGCCGCTTGTTGCGCTTCATTGCGGTTTCAAAAGCAACGCGGGCAATACGGTCGATTTCGTGTTCGCTGTAAACGAGGGTGTTGTAGCCTTTGCGCTCGCCGTTTTCCATGACGTCAATACCACGCGGCTTGCCGAAATAGATACCGCCGGTCAGTTCACGCACGATCATCAGGTCAAGGTTGGCAACCACTTCCGCTTTCAGGGTGGAAGCATCGGCCAGTTCTTCGTACAGAATGGCGGGGCGCAGGTTGGCGAACAGTTCCAGATCAGAACGGATGGCCAGCAGGCCGCGTTCCGGGCGTAATGGGCGATCCAGCTTGTCGTACTGCGGCCCACCCACTGCACCGAGCAGGATAGCGTCAGCCGCTTTGGCTAATGCTTGCGTAGAAGCCGGATACGGGCTGCCTTCGGCATCGTAACCAGCACCACCGATATTGGCGTATTCAAACTCCGCATCCAAACTGCCTTCTGCCTTGAATACTTCCAGCACCTTGACGGCTTCCGCCACGATTTCAGGCCCGATACCGTCGCCGGGCAATACCAAAATTTTGTGTGTCATGCTTAAAACCTAATAATCAAATGCGTTAAAACAACCAGGGCGCTTCGTGCTGGCGACGCTCTTCGTAAGCGCGGATGTCATCCGCGTGTTGCAGCGTCAAACCAATGTCATCCAGCCCATTCAGCAGGCAATACTTACGGAATTCGTCGATGCTGAAGGCAAACTTTTCCCCGTCCGGTGTCACCACCTGCTGGTTGGGCAGGTCAACGGTCAATTGGTAGCCTTCCTGCGCATCGGCTTCACGGAACAACTGGTCAACCACCTCTGCCGACAGGAAAATCGGCAACAGACCATTCTTGAAGCTGTTATTGAAGAAAATGTCGGCGAAACTGGGCGCAATCACCGCACGGATACCGTAATCCGTCAATGCCCATACCGCATGTTCGCGCGAGGAACCACAGCCAAAATTTTCCCGTGCCAACAGCACCGATGCACCTGCATAACGTGGGAAATTCAGCACGAAATCCTGATTCACGACACGTTTACTGTGATCCATACCCGGTTCGCCCGGCTCCAGATAACGCCAGTCATCAAACAAGGTCGGGCCAAAGCCGGTACGTTGGATGGATTTCAGGTATTGCTTGGGAATGATCGCATCCGTATCGACGTTGGAACGGTCAAGCGGCACTACCAAACCTGTGTGTACGACAAATTTTTCCATTACAACGCCCTCACATCAACGAAATGGCCGGTCACTGCCGCCGCCGCAGCCATTGCCGGGCTGACCAGATGGGTACGCCCGCCCTGCCCCTGACGGCCTTCAAAATTACGGTTGGACGTGGATGCGCAACGCTCACCCGGCTCCAGACGGTCAGCATTCATTGCCAGACACATGGAACAACCCGGTGCACGCCATTCAAACCCGGCTTCGGTGAAAATCCTGTCCAGCCCTTCCTGTTCAGC
>JBBIHI010000132.1:0-7443 GCA_037447095.1 Thiotrichaceae bacterium | reverse complement strand
GATGGCGATGCCGGTGAGGGAAGGCAGGTTGCGCCCGGCGATGAACACATTGCGCGCCTGTTCGTTGAGGCGGGTGCCGCCGCAGTCCGGGCACGGGCGGCTGGCGAGGTATTTGCTCAGTTCGTCACGCACCGCGCCGGAATCGGTTTCGCGGTAACGGCGTTTGAGGTTGTTGAGCACGCCCTCGAACGGGTGCTTGCGCTGGTAGACCTGCCCTTTCTGGCCGAGGTAGGTGAATTCGATTTCCTTCAGGCCGCTGCCGTTGAGGATCAGTTTTTGCACCGCGTCGGGCAGCTCTTCCCACGGTTGTTCCACGTCGAAACCATAATAGTCGGACAGCGAGGTCAGCATCTGGAAGTAGTAGGCGTTGCGCCGGTCCCAGCCGCGCACCGCGCCGCCCGCGAGGCTCAAGGAAGGGTTGGCAACCACCCGTTGCGGGTCGAAAAACTGTTCCACGCCCAGCCCGTCGCAGGTCTGGCAGGCTCCGGCGGGCGCGTTGAAGGAGAACAGGCGCGGTTCCAGTTCCGGCAGCGACCAGCCGCAGTGCGGGCAGGCGTAGTTGGCGGAAAACATCGTGTCTTCGCCGTCGCCGTCCATCCACGCGATTGTGGCGAGGCCGCTGGCGAGTTTGAGCGCGGTTTCAAACGACTCCGCGAGGCGCAACTGCATGTCGTCGCGCACCTTGAACCGGTCGATGACCACTTCGATGGTGTGTTTCTTGCGCAATTCCAGCGTGGGCGGCGCGTCAAGGTCGTAGACCACGCCATTCACCCGCGCCCGCAGGTAGCCTTGCGCCTTGAGCGAGTCGAACAGTTGCACGTGTTCGCCCTTGCGTTCGCGCACCACCGGGGCGAGCAGCATCAGCTTGCTGCCTTCCGGCAGGGCCAGCACCTGGTCGACCATCTGGCTGACGGTTTGCACCTGCAAGTCGACGTGGTGGGTCGGGCAGCGCGGCACACCGGCGCGGGCAAACAGCAGGCGCAGGTAATCGTAAATCTCGGTGATGGTGCCGACGGTGGAGCGCGGGTTGTGCGAGGTGGTTTTCTGCTCGATGGAAATCGCCGGGGACAGCCCCTCGATGTGGTCGATGTCCGGCTTGTCCATCATCGACAGGAACTGGCGGGCGTAGGCGGAAAGCGACTCCACGTAGCGCCGCTGCCCTTCCGCGAAGATCGTGTCGAACGCCAGCGAGGATTTGCCCGAACCCGACAGCCCGGTGATCACGATCAGCTTGTCGCGCGGCAGGTCGACGTCGATGTTTTTCAGGTTGTGGGTGCGTGCGCCGCGAACGCGGATGAATTTGTCCATGGGGGTAGTCGGGCTTGTGTTGGGAAAGCACGGATTCTAGCAGGTTTTGAATGGAAAAAAGAAAAGTGGGAGGTTGCTGACACCCCAAGCATTGTCATGCAACTGGCGGCGTAAATAATACATGGAACAGGCCACCTGATCATCTTCCACCCGAACATTACAATTTTTTTAAGTAAATTTTAATTCTTTTCATAGCAATATGGGCGCCATGAAACGCTGCGGCGCTTTCATCGTGTAACACACTGACTTTGTTTTCGTTTCGGGATACCCCACCGGGAAAGCGAAGTACCTTAAACTTTCAATAAATTTGGAGTATTTATGAACAATGTTAAACGTACTTTGGTTATGCTGATTGGTGCTGTTGCTGTTGCCAGCATTGGCCTGACAGGTTGTGCTTCTGACGCCGCCAAAGAAGACTCTGCTGCTACCGCACCTACCGCTGCCCCAGCAGCTAAAACTGCCACTGTTGCTGCTGCCAAACCAGTTGTAACGCACGCTGCTCCGGCTCAAAAAGCACCAGCCAAAGCTGCACCTGCCAAGAAAGCCCCGGCCAAAAAAGCTAAGAAAGTAAAGAAAGTTAAAAAGGTCGCGAAGAAGAAAGTCGTTGCGAAAAAAGCTCCGGCTGCCCCTGCTAAACAAGCAGCTCCAGCATCTACTTCCTCCGACGCTTCCCAACAGTCTGCTCCAGCGGCTGGTTCTTCAGCACCTGCTGATGCTACCCAGCAATCTGCCCCAGCAAGCAAATAATAAATCAGCGGCTCACGCAAGGTGGGCACTGATGCAATCCGGCGGGGTTTTCCTGCCGGATTTTCCACCCGAAAAAATATCTGATACAACCACCCGCCAATCACCCATTCCTGTACTACTCTTGTGTGATCACAACGCGAGGAGTAGCACCCATGAAAGCTATTGCAGACTTTCCCTACGATATTTACTTTGATGACCACATCCTGCCCATGATGAGCGAGGCACTCAGAACCTACCTCATGGACAAATATGCCATTTATTTCAAGCAGATGGTTCTGCCTGTGCTGAACAGGGGGTATGCGCAATACTACGGCAAGCCCGCCCCGCCCTTGCATGACCCCAGCCTGTACGAATTGCTGACCTATGAAATGCTGCCATTTGATGCAGAAATCATGGGCACACTGCCACAACCCATTATTTCCCCCCAAGTATTGATGGAACTGTCAGCAGGCAATGTTCCTGAAGGCGTGAATTGGGACATTGACCAAATCCGTCTGTTTGCCCGCTGGCTGGACAGTGACCGTATGGAACGTGTTAGTCCGCTTTCCGATGCACCACCACCAGAAACAACCGGCCACCACCACGATGATGATGAAAACGGGGAACGTTGGCATTTCCGCCTGAAAAAATACGTCCGCCACAATTACCACTAAGGATAAGGAGTCAGCCATGGTTTCGTGGACAAACGATATTCGCCCCCTTTTCACTGACATGAACCGCAGTTGCATGAAACGCGCCCGCCGCCCGCTGGAAAACGGGCTGGACGAAGATGTCAGTTTCGACCTGCACCTGTATGACATGGTGCGTGAACGCGCCGACAAAATCCTCCTCGAAGTCAGCAGCGGCAACATGCCCCGTGATGATGGCCCACGCTGGGACATCGACAAGGTACGCCTGTTTGCCATCTGGATGATGGAAGGAATGCCGGATAACTGAACAGAAAACAGCTCCCGGCAGGCATGGCTTGCCGGGAAGCATGTGGGAAAATTACTGTTTGGCCGATTCCGTCAGGCTGTAATGGCCTTGCAAATCGCGGTAGACAACAACCTTGTAAACATCGCCATTCTTCAGTTTGAGGGTCATGGCGTAGTTCATACCTGCCACCACCTGTTGCGACGCTTCCATAATGCTGTCCAACTCCTGCCCCAACTGGCTGGCAGCAAATTGGGCGGCTTTCACCACTTCTGCATCCTGGATGCTGGCGGGCGACATACCCCCAACAATCACGGGGGGTGGTTCTGCTCCAGAGGCTGGCGGCACTTGCGCATTTGGCTCATGGCAAGCGGTCAGGAACAGACACATGGTTGCCAACTGTACTGTTTTCAATCGTCTCATGATCTTCACTCTCCTTATGTTACACGCTATAAACCGGCTCACTCCATTTGACACCTGTCATGCCGGAATTTTCAATCGCCTTCAGAGAGTTTACAACATTTCAACCACCCATTTTGTCACCATGCCAGTCGCATGGGCACATTGGTTGCCACGTGCATCATCAAACGCCTTGTACTCACCGGCATCCCACATATCGTAAGTACGCCCGGTGAAATTCTGCTGCAACTGCTGGCAGGTTGTGCCACCAAATTCAGCTACAAACCGGTCGGTCAGGTCTTTGCACTTCTTGAAATTGTTGATGCAACGCCCCTTGTCGAGCTTGTCACGGTCACGCCCATAACGCAGCCCCAATGCCACCAGACCGCCGCTCAATGCGCCACAGGTTCCACCGCCTGCCAGCGCACCGCCGCCGGAAAGGCCATGTACTGCCTTGATAGTGGCGTCATCACCCAGACCAACCGTTTCCTGCACCGTTGCCAGCACACATTGTGGGCAACAACCGTAGTCGAGTTCGTATTGCAGCGCCTTTTGGTACGCTTGCTCGGCAAGCATCTGTTTCTGGGCTTTTTTATCCAGTTTCTCCACGCGGTCACTCCTTTTGGCCGAAAAATCATTGCTGCATTCTCACGCCACAACCGCATGGCAGCCTTAACATAGGTCAGGTTTTCCCGCTTTAGGCTGATAACTGCGCCTGTGCCAACCCAGCGGACAAATCCTGTAACACATCCCGCAAACGGATGCCAAAATCCTGCATCACCGACTGCCCGTGGTATTCCCTGTGGCCTTTTTCATGCAAATGCCTGCCCAAGCGGGCAATGTGCGCAGGTGGGCTATCCAGATTGAAATCCTGCAACTCATCAAACAGCAGCGCTTCCATCAGGAAATAATAGGCGGGCAATAGCTGCCGGATCGGGTGTGCATAATAATAAGGCCGTGGTGTTTCCTGCGCATACACCGCATCAAACTGCTCCGGGAAATACCGCGCAGTCAGGGCACGGTAAATGTCAGGTGTGGTACGGATACCTGTCGGGTCAAGACCAAAATGCCAGGCGATCTTGCGGTTAAAGATTTCCGCCGCCTCATTGATCAGTTGCATACGTTCATGTGCCAGCGGTGAAGCACGATCACCTGCGCAGGAAATATAGCGCTTGCCAATCCCCACCTGTTCAAACAACAAATACATCAGGTCTTCACTGGTTCTGCCACAACGCTCATAAAACGGGTGCAGCAAGGCGAAATAATACTGGGCAAAACTCACGAAATCATGGACAGAACCCCGGTTAACGTCGGGCAACAGGCTTTCCACCTTGCGGGCATACACTGACAACAGGGTTTTCAGGTTGGCCGGGCTGGGGGCGTTGAAACGGTAGTCACCAAAACCGGTCGGGATATTGCGGATTTCCCCGGCAATCCTCGCCACTGCATCCGTTTGCAAGCGCCGGGTTTGGGACGGGTAAAGCATGATCGACTCATTACCCGCCATCCCCAGAAAGTGGATGCAACGGAGCTGGTCGATAAACGCGCCCTGATATTCCTCCACAATCTGCGGCACCAGTTGATGGAAACGGTCAGACAGGAAGCGGTCGGCTTCCATGACCGTAGAGCGTGAATAATGGTTTACGCCGATGGCCTCCGCCGAATGGAACGCAAACCGGCTATCCAGCACATAGCGGTTGCGTACATCACACGCCCGCACAATATCCGGCATGGCGTGGTAAGTATCCTCTGCGCAAGCCCGATCCAGAAAACACCTGGCTGAAACCAGATGCCCCTTGCAAGCTGCATCATCCTCGAAAAATAATTGCCAGAAACGGCCAAGTCTGCGCTGATCCTGCGCCTCGGTGCGATCAAACATGGACACTCCTTGTTCCTGATTCTTGTTATGTACAACGGCCTTGTTACCCGAGTATCAAGTGCATTGTTACCTAGGGTGATTCAGAGTATAGGCAGTCCAAAATGAAATATTACGGAATGATGAAATTTTTCAGATAAAGGGCAAAAATAGCTCATTTAAACAGCAGAGGTATTGCTTGTCGGAACCCAATCCCTGTATGGAGTGTGGCGCATGTTGCGCCAGCTTCCGCGTATCCTTTTACTGGGCTGAAACCGATGCCGCCCCCGGTGGCGTCACCCCCGCAGCACTGACGGTGCCGATTTCCCCGCACCGGGTCGCCATGCGCGGCACAGACCAGCCACATCCGCACTGTGTTGCCCTGCAAGGTGAGCCGGGCAAGCGGGTGTATTGCAGCATTTACGGACAACGTTCCTCGACATGCCGGGAATTTACGGCTTCATGGGAAAATGGCGAACACAGCCCGCATTGTGATCTGGCGCGTGCCCGCTATGGTTTACCGCCATTGGAACCCACCATGCCCCATACAGCCTGAACAACAAACACAAAAAAGGGTGCAGCTCGCACCGCACCCTGGAGAAAAACATGAAAATGGACAGTTTAAGCGCCGCAATGGGAGCTGCCGCCACCACCGCAACCGCCGCCACTTGAACCACCTGCACCACCGCTTTGCGCAACATTCTGGTTTGAACCGGACAGTTGGCTCAGCAAGGTTTGCAGAACCTGCATCAATTGCTGGAACACCTGATCCATGCCTTGCATACCGGAATTCTGGCCGGAGTTCCCGCCACAACCTTGGGAAGCACCTGATCCATGGCTGCCTTTCATGGCATTATTAAACTGCTGCACGCTGCTAGCTGATGGTGCAGATGACGAATGTGTACCAGACGTACCACCACATGAGCCACTCGCACAGGATGAACCAATTCCATTTACATACATGATACCGACTCCTTGTCGTAGGGTTAAAAACAGGACGGAAAATTCGTGTAAGCTTCCGTACCCAGAGTGTATACCACCCACCTTCCAACTCGGTTTTTCAAGGATACGGCCGGTCGGACGTTCCGTTACGTTCATCTGGCATGGAGAATAAATATACGAAAAATGGAACTGCCTGGGCAAAATCTGCCAGACAGTCCCTTAGCATCACGCCAGCTTTGCTCAGGCAAAGGTATCCGACATCAGGTTGGAGAACCATTTTTGCATCTGCTCGTAATTATCCGAGTTGATGCTGGCTGACTCGGTAACACCATTGCCAGTTGGCAACATGCTGGCCGTGTTCTGGTCATAACGGTATACCACTGACAGCCAGGAAGCCGTCGTCTTGGTAATCGGCGTAAAACAGGCCGAATTGGTGATCGGCATCGGGTTGACCGCCTCACCCCGCAATAAATGGATGATCGCATCCGCGCACACCTTGGCTTCTGCGTTGGCCACATGCCCGGCTTTTGGCTGGGTCGTTGCTGATGCATCACCAATCACATGCACATTCGGGACAACCTTGGACTCATAGGTGAGCATATCCACCCCCGCCCAACGCCCACCCACATTGGCCAGCCCGATACCGGAATCGGTAATGATGGAACCGGCACGGTGCGGCGCAATGGCGTTAATGACCTTGCCCTTGAATGAACCTGCCGAGGTATTCACCGTACCACTGTCCGCATCAATGCTGCCCAGGGTCGCATTCGGTACATAGGTAATGGTATTGCCATGCAATTTCGGGTCGGTAAACGCCTTGGTGAAATTGTTCACTTCCGCCTGAATACCGGGGTTCGCGTCCAGCACGATCACCTTGCCACCACCTTTAACACGCTTGAGGTAATCTGCCACCACACAGGCACGCTCATACGGCCCCGGCGGACAACGGTAAGGCTTGGCCGGAATCGTCAGGATGAACGTATCCTGCTTGGTCATGGCCTTGATTTGTGCTTGCAGGGCATCAATCTGGTACTGCCCGGAAGCTGTCTTCGAGAAACCGTTCCACGCATGGACAACCCTGTCCTGATTGCCTGCCGAACCGGACATGGGCAAAGCATCAAACTGGATGCCCGGTGCGATCACCAACCGGTCAAACGGTAATTTGTTACCGTCATCCAGCACCACCTGGTGGCTTTCAATCGCTTTGACTGACTTGGTGACAAGCGTGACGCCGTATTTGCTGGCCAGCGCACCGTAGTTGAAAGCCAACTGGGAGCGGG
>JBBIHI010000131.1:0-7471 GCA_037447095.1 Thiotrichaceae bacterium | reverse complement strand
GTATCCCACTCCGCCCGTTGCAAGTGAGTAAAGATGTTGAAACGCCCGATCTCCCCTTCTTGCGCATCATTTTCCGGGATGTGGTCAGTGATTTTCAGATACCAGCCGAACACTTTCAGCAGCCCCAGCCCGGTCATCATGCCCAGCACCGGCGGCAGGTTCAGCGAGTTGTGGAAAGTCACCGCCATGACGATGGTGGCAATGAACAGCACCAGGATCACCAGCCCGCCACGTTTGATTTCAACCGTATCGGTCAGTGGTGCCGGATGATCCCTGTCGATAAAGAACGACATGATCAGCGCCGGAATGAACCAGTTGACCAGCGAAGGAATGAACAGGTCAAAGAACTGCCAGAACTGCACGGTATGGGATTGCCACACCATCAGGGTGGTAATGTCGCCGAACGGGCAGAACGCGCCGCCCGCATTGGCCGCCACCACCAGATTGATGCATGACATGGCAAGGTATTTGGGGCGATCAGGCGCTACCGCGATTACCACCGCCGACATCAGCAGCGCAGTGGTCAGATTGTCGGCGACGGAAGAGATGAAAAACGCCAGGATGCCGGTAATCCAGAAAATCCAGTACAGCGAAAAGCCCTTCGACACCAGCCAGGCACGCAACGCCTCGAAAATCCTGCGTTCTTCCAGCGTATTGATGTAGGTCATCGCCGCCAGCAGGAACAGCAGCAACTGCGCATATTCCAGCAGGTTGTGGTCAAGAATCGCCCCCATCTCCTCACCCTTGCCGACGCTACCGTAGGCCAGCGCCACCAGCACCCAGATGATCCCCGCCGCGAGGATAACCGGCTTGGATTTACGCATGTGCAAACGCTCTTCCATGATGACGAGCGCGTAGGCGATGAAAAAGGTCAGCAGCGCAATCACGCCGTAACCGCTACTGGTGAAACTGGTTAATTCGTTCACGATGGTTCCTTTCGGGAAGTTGCGGGAAAAGTTGCATCATGCGCAAGATAATTTCACGGCGTCATTGAGACAAGTCATTAGGCATATTCTCGAAAAGTTTATTGCAACATTTTATTCGTCGTCAGCATCATTATCACGATCCCGGCGTTCGACTTTCTCGGGGTCTGCCGTGATCGGGCGGTAAATTTCCACCCGGTCACCTTCGCTGACTTTCGCATCCAGTTGGGTAATCTTGCCGAAGATACCAACTGCCTGCGTTTCCATATCCACGTCGGGAAACTGTCTGAGGATGCCGGAATGTTCGATGGCTTCCTGCACGGTGCTGCCGTCCGGCACTTCCAGTTTCAGCCAGATTTGCCTGAATTTATCCGCGTATGCGATACCCACGTTCATGCTGCGTCCTCCGCCAATGCTGTTGGAGATTGGGCGACCCGCCGGTCACCCCTACGCGCCAGTTTCGCATCCAGAATCCGTTTGCCCGCCAGCAGGAAACCCAGCGTCATGAACCCGCCCGGCGGCAGGATCATCAGCAGGAAACCCTTGTAATCGGGGATGATGCGCAGTTCCATGAAGGTAAACGCCTTGCCCAGCAGCAGCGACGCGCCGGAAAACAGCGTGCCGGTTCCCAGCACCTCGCGTATCCCGCCCAGCGTCATCAGCGCCAGCGTGAAACCCAGCCCCATCATCAACCCGTCAACCATGGAAGGCAGCGGCGAATTTTTGGAGGCAAACGATTCCGCCCGCCCCAGAATCGCGCAGTTGACCACAATCAGCGCGATGAACAGCCCCAGCACCTTGTACAGCTCATGCACCCAGGCGTTCAGCGACATATCCACCAGCGTCACCAGCGTGGCGATCAGCACGATGTAGACCGGAATCCGCACCGCCGGGCTGACAATCTGCCGCACCGACGACACCAGCAGGTTGGAAACCACCAGCACGGCGGTGGTCGCCAGCCCCATGCCCAGCCCATTGGTGGCGGAACTGGTCACCGCCAGCGTCGGGCACAGCGCCAGCCCCTGCGCGAATACCACGTTGTTGTCCCACAGGCCATCCCGCGCGATGCGGGCGTAATCGTTACTCATGGCTTCACCTCCAGCATGTCGGTTTTATGCGCCGCGAAAAATTGCAGGGCTTCACGGATGCTTTTCACCACTCCGCGCGGGGTGATGGTCGCGCCGCTGAACTGGTCGAAATAGCCGCCGTCCTTTTTCACTTTCCACTGGTCTTCGGGCGGGTTGCCGAACGACAGGCCGGTGAATTTCCTGATCCAGTCGGATTTGGCGGCTTCGATCTTGTCGCCGAGGCCCGGGGTTTCCTTGTGCGACAGCACGCGCGTGCCGAGGATTTTGCCATCCGGGTCGACCGCGATAATGGTGTGGATTTCACCGGCATAGCCATAGCCGACCGTTTCCCACACCAGCGCCGTGACCTTGCCCGCCTTGGTTCCCTGATAGACTTTGACTTCCTTGCCATCCGCGCCGGTCAGCAGCAACGGTTTGGCAACCATGTTGTTGTCGTGCAGGCTGTCGGGAACCACCTGCGCCAGCGACTGCTGCAAGTCATCCATCTTGCGCTGGGCAATCGGTGCGCGGGTGGCGTTGTCGACGCTGACCAGCAAACCGGCGGCAATCGCAGCGCAGGCACCCAGCAACACCGCCTGATAGGGAACCCTGTCCAGCCACTTGTCGATGCCGCTTTTTGGGGTAGCTTCGCTGCTCATGACTTGCCTCCGGTGCTGACGTAGTTGAGCGGTTCGCCCTTGCGGTCACGCCCGTAAATGCGCGGACGCAGGTAATGATCGATCAGCGGGGTGAGCGCATTCATCAGCAGCACGGCGAAAGCCATGCCTTCCGGGTAGCCTGCCCAGGTGCGGATCACGTACACCAGCAGCCCGCAGCCCGCGCCAAACAACAATTGTCCGGTAGGCGACACCGGCGAAGTCACCAGATCGGTGGCAATGAAGAACGCGCCAAGCAGGGTAGCGCCCGCCAGCAAATGCACGTCCGCGCCGGGGAATTTTTCCGGGTTGACTGTGTGCATGATGGTCGCCAGCAACAGCAGCGTGCCGATCAGCGATGCCGGAATATGCCAGCTGATAATGCGTTTCCACAGCAGGAACAGCCCGCCGCCCAGCAGCAGCAACGCCGAGGTTTCGCCCATGCTGCCGCCAACCCAGCCCATGGCCATATTGGAGCCGGAAGCCAGATCGGTGAGGGAGGAAAGCAGATGCCCCTGCCCGGTTTCGGTACGGATATGCCCCAGCGTGGTCGCGCCCGAATAGCCGTCCGGCACCCAACCACCGAAGGTAATTTGCAAACCCTGCATGAAATCTGGTGCACCGTCGGTGAACAACGGGGCTGGATGCGCCCAGGTAGTCATTTCCAGCGGGAACGAAATCAGCAACGCCACCCGCGCCACCATCGCCGGGTTGAACAGGTTCTGGCCGATGCCGCCAAACACCTGCTTGCCGATGACGATGGCGAGGAATGCGCCCAGCACCCCGATCCACCACGGCGCGGAGGGCGGCAGGCTCATCGCCAACAGCCAGCCGGTAAGGATCGCGGAACCGTCGGACAAGTATTTGCCAACCGGCTTGCCCATGATTTTCAGGCTGATGGCTTCAAACAGCAGGCAGCCGAGAAGGGTGGCCAGGAACAGGTTGATGGCGGGCCAGCCGAACAGGTACAGGCCGAATGAAGTGGCCGGGGCAAGCGCCAGCATCACCAGCAACATGGTGGTCTGCACGCTCTTGCCGGAATGGGTATGCGGGCTACTGATCATCAGGCTCATGCGCTGGCCTCCTCTGCCTGCTTGGCTGCGGCAGCCTTGGCCTTCTTGGCGGCGGCCTCACGCTTGCGGCGTTCCATCGCTTCCTTCTTGGCGCGGGCCTGCGCCTCCATGCGGGCGTTGCGGTGTTCGATCAGGCGCTTGGTTTCGTCCTGCTTGTGTTTGGCGCGCTGGCGGCTGGCCAGTTCGCCCTTGGCGTAGTTGAAATACTGTACCAGCGGAATGTGCGACGGGCACACATACGAGCAGGAACCGCAGGCGATGCAATCCATCAGCCCCAGTTTGGTGACCGCATCCAAGTTCCCGGCGCGCGCGTTGGCGGCCATTTCCAGCGGCAGCAAACCGCACGGGCAGGCTTGTACGCAACTGGCGCAGCGGATGCAGGGTGATTCCTGGTTTTCGGAAACCTCTTTCGCGGTCAGAGCGAGGATGCCGTTGCCACCTTTCACGGTTGGCACGCGGGTATCGGGCAGCACGTTGCCCATCATCGGCCCACCGCTGATCAGGCGTGCAGGTTCGGAATTGAAACCGCCGCAATGATCGATCAGGGTTTGCACCTTGGTTCCGAGCGGCACCCGCAGGTTGCGCGGCTGGCTGATCGCGCCGCCGGAAACGGTCACGACGCGCGACACCAGCGGCTTGCCTTCACGCAGCGCATCGTGCACCGCCAGCGCGGTGGCCGGGTTGTGCACCACGATGCCGATGTCGGCGGTCAGGCCGCGCGCGGGTGTTTCCAGCCCGGTGAGGGTTTGCACCAGATGCTTTTCCGAACCCATCGGGTAGCGCATCGGCAGGCCGATCACCTGGATGTTGGGGAAATCCTTCGCCGCTTCGCGCATGGCAGCCTGCGCTTCCGGCTTGTTGTTTTCGATGCCGATGGCGATGTTTTCCACGCCCAATGCATAGGCCATGATGCGCACGCCGTCGATGACGCCATCCGCTTCCTCGCGCATCAGGCGGTCGTCGCAGGTGAGGTAGGGTTCGCATTCCGCGCCGTTGATCACCAACGTGTGTAGTGCGTAGCGGTTGCGCAGGTTGAGCTTGACGGCGGAAGGAAATGTTGCCCCACCCATGCCGACGATCCCGGCGGCGGCCACGCGGGCGGCGATTTCGGCAGGCTCCAGCGCAAACGGGTCGGCTACCGGGTCGAGTTCGATCCACTCATCCTTGCCGTCCGGTTGCAGGGTGATGGTGTGCACCGACAGGCCGGAAGCGTGATGCGCCGGGTAATGCCCGACCCCGACGATGCGCCCGGAGGTGGGCGCGTGTACGGGGGCGGAAATCATCCCCTGGCTGTTGGCCAGCAACTGCCCCTTGAGCACGTGGTCGCCGCGCTTGACCGCCGGTTTCGCCGCCGCGCCGATGTGCTGCTGCAAGGGGATGTGCAACAGGTCGGGCATCGGCAGGTCCTCGATCGGCTGGCTGGCGCTCAGGGTCTTGCAGTCGTCCGGGTGTACGCCGCCACGGATGCGGAACAGTTTGGTGATTTTGTGGGTGGTGAGGTATCCCATGGCATTTCCTCTGAAAGGCTTTGGGAGGGTTATGCAGGGAGCGTGCCAGAGGTTTGGATAGATGTAGGTTGCTGAATAGGTAGGGTTTTTATGGGGTGTTTATTGGTGGGGTTTGTGACAAGAAAGCAAGGATGTAGGGTTTGTTACATATTCGTTGCCTATGCTTTGCCATTGAGGCTCTTTGACGTAGTATCATCGTATTGTGGAACAGCAACCCAGCAATTTTTGAAGGACTCGTATGAGCAAACAACAACTGATTGACCACTTCAGGAACATGAGACTGCAACCGCATACAAGTTCAGAAAGTCTTCTGCTGATTCAGGAAGAAGCATTGCCAAAAATGTGGAAGGGAGTGTGATATGAAAGGTTATTTGAAGAAAATTCATATCGAAGGTTTTCGTAGTCTGAAACAGGTTAAGCTGGAGGAACTGACACAGTTAACCATACTAATTGGTTCAAATGGTGCAGGAAAGTCAAACTTTATCCGGTTTTTCGACATGTTAAGTTGGATGCTGAAAGGCCAGAATTTACAGATGTTTGTCGGTGAGCAGGGGGGGGCAGATGACCAACTGTTCATGGGTGCCAAACATACTTCCCGAATGAGCGCTTTTCTTGCAATCGAGACCGATAAAGGCGTCAATGAGTACAAATTTGCTTTATCTCATGCAGCTGGTGATCGTCTGATCTTCGTAGAAGAAGCTTATCGTTTTTCGAGCCATTCGTTTGCAACTGAAGCTTATTGGTCAGAGCTGGATATTGGTGGTACAGAATCACGATTAGTTGATGTTGCTCAAACCAAGACCACTCCCGTAGAACGAAAAAGAACCGCTCAAACCATTGTATATTTACTACGGGAGTGTGTAGCGTATCAGTTTCATGATACGTCCAAGAACGCACTTATTAAACAATCATGGGATGTCACAGATAACACGCTACTGCGTTCACATGGAGGCAACCTATCGGCTGTATTACTAAAATTGAAAGAGGAAGATGTCAAACGTTTCAAATTGATAGAACGCCAGATTACTCGGTTGTTGCCTTCTTTTGGTGGGTTTGATTTAAAGCCATCCAACGGCAAAGTGGAGTTGCGTTGGCAGCATAAAAATGGCAGCAAAACCATCGGAGCTCATCTGACCTCAGATGGCTCATTGCGCCTTTTCTGTTTGATTACCCTCTTGAACCTGCCGACTGATATGTTGCCGGATGTGATTCTATTGGATGAGCCGGAATTGGGCCTACACCCAAACGCGATTACATTAATTGCTGCCATGATCAAGCGCGTTTCCCACTCCAACCAGATTATCCTGGCAACACAATCGCCCTTCATGGTCAATTGTTTTGAACTAGACAATATCGTCGTTGCTGATCTGGATGATGGGGCGACCCGTTTGCGTAAACTCAGCCAGCAACAGTATCAGCAATGGCTAGACGATGATTTCAGTGTATCTGAATTGTGGTTGAGCAATGTTCTGGGAGGTCAGCCATGATACGAGTTTGCATCATTTGCGAAGGACCAACAGAGCAGAGATTTGTAGAAGATTGCCTATATCCCTATTTGGCTGATAGATCGATCTACATTTATACGGATAATATGGCAGGTAATATCTCAACAGCACGCATTGCACATTTTGTGCGCAATAATTTTCCTGCTTATGATTTTGTAACCACATTGGTAGACTTTTACGGTTTCAAAAACAATCACTATCCAAACAGGGAGAGTTTGGAAAACGCCATCACACAGGCCGTGAAATCTTTGTTTAACAATGTCGACCCAGGCATAAAATTTCTCCCCTACGTACAAATGTATGAATTTGAGGGGTTGCTCTTCTCCGAAGTACAACAGTTTGAATTGGTGCAAGATGCTTGGAACGATGAGTGTCTTCAGCAGTTAAAGGCCATCCGCGTCAGCTTTGACAATCCAGAGCAGATCAACAACAGTAGAGAAACGGCTCCTTCTAAACGATTAGAGAAAATTTTTTCATATCACTATAACAAGATAGAGCATGGTTCCTTAATTGCTGAGAGTATTGGTTTGGAACGTATCAGAGATGAATGCCCTAACTTTGGCGTATGGTTAAATTGGTTGGAGTCGCTGGGGAATCAATAGAAGCTTCTGTAGCTATCTATTATACTTTAACCGCCCATAATTGCTGATTTTTCGAAGGTCTGAAAATTGAGCGTTAGCAAGGAATCCAGCGCTTTCTTATGGGTCGTGTGGGTTTGCGCCAAACATGCATCAATGGT
>JBBIHI010000130.1:0-7493 GCA_037447095.1 Thiotrichaceae bacterium | reverse complement strand
ACTACGCGCAAGCCGAGGTGATGTACCAACGGGCGGTGGAAGCCGACCCCAAACATGCCAATAATCTGGGCAATTACGCCAAGCTTCTGTTTGTGACCAAGCAGAAAGATAAAGCCCGGCAATGTCTGGAAAAGGCGGAAAGCCAGCCTGATTTACATCCAGACCTGCAAGTGGAGCTTGCCTTCTACCGCTACGCCCACTGCCCACCCTATGGCCTCGCCCCGCTCAAACAGCAACTCCAAGCCGGTTCCCGCTCCATCGGCTGGAATTTAACCGACAACGTGAGCCGCGCCTGCGAAGACGGCCATCCCCACCCCGCAATGCTGGCCACCCTCGCCCAAGTCATCAGCGGCGGGCAGGACATAACCGCGCTTGACCCCTACCCCGAATGGAAACAAACACCATGAACACCGAACTGCAAATCCACATCCCACAACACCAGCCCGAACTGGAAGCCGCCGTCCTGCAATTCATCCAGGGTGAATTCCAGCGAAGCGCCAGCTTCCAACCTGAACCCGCCAGCAATCTGACGCAAAAAGATGGCGGGGTACTGGATGCACTGTGGCAAGTCGTCCAAGTCGTCGGGATCATCGAAGGCGCGTTGCAATTTGCCGAACGCGCCCAACGGCTGGAGCGGGTCAAACAATTACAGGCAGCGATACAACAGGCAGGCAAACCGGTTTATCTGCGCATCAAAAACCGGACGGTCAACCTCTACCAAAAATCCGCCGATCAAATCATGAACCTGTTGGCAGGTGATAAGGATGATGATTGAGCTTGTTCTGGAATACAGGTCGGGCTATTGCTGTAAAAAGCTGTAAAGATCATCCACACTGGTTTCCAGCCCCACCGATTCCAACCGGAAGCTTTGCCCACTGACGAAGGACTCACGTTGCCAATCATTTTGCCGCCGGTGGATTTCGACCAGCGGTGCATCCTGCGTACACAGCACATATTCCTGTAATGCCGGGATCAGCCGGTAGCCGCTGAGTTTTTCATTGCGGTCAGTGCGGGCGGTGCTGTTGGACAGCACTTCAATGATCAGGCAGGGTGAGGTGTTGTAGTGGCTATTGCTTTCTTCCTCGCAAGTGACCTGCACATCGGGGTAATAAAAGCGTGTATCACTGTGGGTCTGGATTGCCACTTTCATGTCGCCCTGGAAAACCTGGCACTTGCTGCCTGCAAGGTGGTTGAACAGGGCGTTAAACAAGGTTCCGGCAACACGGTTATGGTTGCGGCTCGCGCCTGCCATCATGTACACCAAACCATTAGCATATTCACATTTCTCGGCATTATCATCACGGTCGTTTTCGTGATACAGGTATTCTTCGGGGGAAATGTAGATCGGTTTGGCTGCTGCGCTCATGGGCTATGCTCCGTTGTGCTTGACCTAATCCTAGCAGGTTACAGGGCGGGTGCAAGGTGGACGGATGTCTCCCGAAATGCCGTTTCATCGCGGTACTGTTTCTTTTACTACGCCTCAGCCCATAAGATATGGCCTGAGTATCCAATAAACCTGAGTAGTTGCATGACTGTTTCTGATGAAGAGCGCCGCGCCCGGCTGCATTTCTGGCGGGCAAAAGGCATAGGCCCCGGCAGTGTGCGCCGCCTGATTGAGCATTTCGGTGGGGCAGCCCCAGCCTTGGCAGTGAGTGATGCCTCCCTGCTGGAAGCCGGGTTGCGCAAGGAAGGTATTGCCGCTTACCGTGCCCTGCCTGCCGATGCCAGTGAACCGGATTGGCGCTGGTTACAGGCGTCTGACCAGCACCATGTATTAGTGCCGGAAGACCCGCATTACCCGGAACTGCTCAAACGCATCCGCACTGCCCCACCTGTCCTGTTTGTGCTGGGCAAGCCGGAATTGCTGGATGACCCGCAAATCGCCATGGTCGGCAGCCGCAACCCCACCCAGGGCGGCAGGGAAAATGCCAAAGCCTTTGCCGCGCATCTGGCCAGCAATGGCATGAGCGTAACCAGCGGGTTGGCGGTCGGTATTGATGCCCATAGCCATGAAGCCGCATTGGATGCCGGTGGCAACACCATCGCCGTGGTCGGCAACGGCCTCGACATTATTTACCCGTTGCGTAACCGCAAACTGGCGGAACGGATTGCGGCGCAAGGGGCGATCGTTTCCGAATTCCCGATTGGCATTCCCGCCCATCCGCAGCATTTCCCACGCCGCAACCGGATTATCAGCGGAATGGGTTTTGGTGTGCTGGTGGTCGAAGCCGCCTTGCAAAGCGGGACGCTGGTCACGGCACGCCATGCGATGGAACAGGGACGGGAGGTATTCGCAATTCCCGGTTCCATCCACAATCCACTGGCTCGCGGTTGCCATCACCTGATCCGTCAGGGAGCGAAACTGGTGGAAACTGCCAACGACATACTGGAAGAAATCGCCCCGCAACTGAATGCCTGGTTATTACACGACAAGGGCATTTCCCCTACCCCATCAGGTGCACCCCGGATGCTTGCGGAAACAGCGCTGGAAGAGCTTGATCCTGAGTACCAGCAAGTGCTTGATGCGCTAGGCTACGAAGCGCTACCGATCGACCAGATTATCCTGAATACAGGCTTGACCGCAGAAGAAGTTTCATCCATCCTGCTGATGCTGGAATTACAGGGCTTTGTAGCAGCGTGTGGTGGTGGGCACTACATGCGGTTGGGGCCGGGACACGGGAACTGATGAAAGAAAACACGCTGGATCTGCTTTTCTACCTTTTCGACAATTATCCCGAGATGGGTGACAATTTGCCGGAAGACCGTGCGTCCATGCATGGTTATTTGCAGGATGCAGGTTTTCTGAACAGCGAAATTACCCGTGCGTTTGACTGGCTGGAAAGCCTGGGCGATGAAGCCGCGTATGTTGACAATACCTATAGCCCGTCCGCTATGCGCCTGTTTGCCCCGGAAGAACAACGCTGGCTGGACAGTGAATGCCAGGGTTATCTGGTTTTCCTGGAGCAGGCTGGTGTGATCAGCCCGGAAGCCCGCGAACAGATTCTGGTGCGTGTCCTCGAACTACAGGACGAAGATTTCAATCTTGACCGCTTGAAATGGGTGGTGCTGATGGTGCTGATCAACCGCCCCGAGGAAGGTAACAGCTTTTTCTGGGCAGAAGGGATGGACATGTACGGCAAGGCACCGGTTTTCCATTAATCCCTACACGGTATACCCTGTAGTTCTATTGCTGCTGTTCTTGTGGTGTAATCCCCTCCTTCATCAACCGGGAGCTTTACGTGTACAGCCTGCTGGAACAACGCCTGCGTGATATTGAAACCAACCAGCTTCTGCCTTTCCTGCGCAATGCCCGCACCGGGCTGGAAAAAGAGAGCCTGCGGGTCACACCGGATGGGCGGATGTCCAAAACAGACCACCCCCGGATACTTGGCTCAGCCCTGACCCACCCCTGGATTACCACCGATTATTCGGAAGCCTTGCTGGAGCTGATTACCCCACCGCAAGAGCGGGCGGCACAGGCGCTGGATTTCCTGCTCAATATCGAAACCTTTGTTTACCAGCAACTGGATGATGAACTGCTGTGGACAACCAGTATGCCGTGTGTGCTGGATGCGGAAAGCGACATCCGCATTGCCGAATACGGCACATCGAATGCCGGGCGCATGAAACACATCTACCGGCAGGGGCTGGCATGGCGCTACGGTAAGGCCATGCAGGTCATTGCCGGTATCCATTTCAATTATTCCTTTGATGAAGCGTTCTGGCAGCCCTGGCAAACCGTACAAGGTGATATGGGCAAGTTGCGGGATTTCCGTGATGCACAATACATGTCGCTGGTGCGTAACCTGCAACGTTATGGCTGGCTGATCATTTACCTGTTTGGCACTTCGCCCGCCATTTGCCGGAGTTTCCTCGGCGACCGCCCGGTGCCTGAAGGAATGGATACCTTCAACCAGTACACCTTGTATGAGCCGTTTGGTACATCCCTGCGCATGGGCAATATCGGTTACACCAACAGCAAGGAAAACAAGGCGGGAGTCCAGGTATGCTACAACACACTGGAAACCTATGTGGCGAGCCTGCGCCGCGCCATTGCCACGCCGTGCCCCGAATACGCGGAAATTGGCGTGAAAGTGGATGGTGAATACCGCCAGTTGAATGCCAATATCCTGCAAATCGAAAACGAATATTACAGCACGGTGCGCCCGAAACAGCCATTACGTGGCCTTGAAAAGCCGACCGATGCGCTGGAGCAGCGCGGGATTGCCTATGTGGAATTGCGCTCGATTGATGTGAATGCCTTCCATCCGGCGGGGATGACCCGGCGGCAACTGTTTTTCCTCGAAGTGTTCATGCATTTCTGCCTGTTGCAGGAAAGCCCACTGGTTGATGCCGACGAATTTCACACCATCAACCACAACCAGACACTGGCTGCGCACCGTGGCCGGGATCCCGATTTGCGTATCACTTGTTTGGGCAAGGATGTGCTGTTACGCGACAAGGCACGGGAAATCCTGCAAGCCATGCGCCCGGTGGCAGAAATGCTGAACGCGGTACACAATGAGGATTGTTACACTGACTGCCTCGATAGCCAGATACAGCTTGCCTGGAACCCGGACATTACCCCTTCGGCACGGATGCTGGAGGAAATGCGCAACCACAACGAGAGCTTTTTCGGTTTTGCCCAGCGCAAGTCACAGGAGCATCGGGACTTTTTCCTGCAACGTACTCTTGCCCCGGAACTGGAACAATCCTTCCGGCAACAGGCGGAAGCGTCCCTGGCGCAACAGATGGCGTTGGAGCAGGCGGGTGAAGTTGATTTTGAGCGTTTCCTGCAAGCGTATTTCGCGGGTACGGCCACTTCCGCGAAAATTTAACTGTGCAGTCATCCGATTTTTGTTACCAGCAGCAACAAACTGGGTTACACTGCATTTAGTTTGCCTGGTACTTGCAAGTTTCCGTGCGCTCCGTCTTTCCGCTGCCACGTATGACTCACAGGTCTCAAGAGCGCATAACCTATCGGGCCGCCATGGCCGGTCGTTATGAGGTGATTCGTGTGTCTGGTTGCCTTCTGACGTATTTCCAAACAGCACATGTTTTTATGAGACGAGAAACAGTGAATATTTACGTTGGTAATCTGCCCTACAAAATCGCCGAAGCTGATCTGCGTGAACTCTTCTCCGCTTACGGTGAAGTCACCAGTGTTAGCATGATCAAAGACAAAATGACAGGGCAATCCAAGGGTTTTGGCTTTGTCGAAATGCCTGATAATGCCGAAGCAAGTGCTGCCATCCAGGGGTTGAACGAAAAGCCGGTACAAGGCCGTAACATCAAGGTTAACGAAGCGAAGCCTCGCGAAGAACGCCCACGTGGCGGTGATCGTGGTGGCTTCAAACCACGCAGCGGTGACGGCTTCCGTCCTCGCAGCAATGACGGTGGTGGCTTCGGTGGTGGCCGCAATGATCGCGGTGGCGACCGTGGCGGCTTCCGCAAGCGCGAGTTCTAATCTTGCGAAGCTGGCAGGGGTTTTCCCTGTCAGCTTTCCCACATAATCCCGTCAGGGAGTCTGTTTGGCGAGGCGATATGCAAGTGCTTGTTACGCCCGGTTTCGCCGCTTTTTATCTGAATATCTGATTTTGCCACGCCAAAGGTTTTTGCCAGAAACTTTATCAGGTGTGTATTGGCCTTGCCGTCTACAGGCGGTGCGGTAATCCTGACGCGGATGCGTCCTTCCTGTTCTTCGGCAAACTCATCCTTGCTGGCTTTGGGTTGCACCCGCACGAACAGGTGCAACACGTTCCCTTCCCAACGGTAAAACCCGGCCATCCCCTTATGCGTCTCAGGAATGCAGTGCAATCAGGATAATGTACAGCAACAGCAAGGCAACCATGGGCGACAGGTCAATCATGCCAATGACAGGTACAAACTGACGGATCGGGCGCAGCAATGGTTCGGTCAGGCTGTGCAACAGGTCTGACAGCGGATTGCCGTAACTGTTACCCACCCAGCTCATGACAGCCTGAACAATCAGGGCAAAGATGTAAATCTGGATGACCGTTTCCAGCAGATCGAAAATGCTGTGGATAATGATGCTGCCGCTCCCTGCCCCGAGCAGGGCAAGCAGGGTCAGTTTGACCATGCTTAGCAACAACGCCAACACGACAGCCGCCGTATCCAGCTTGCCCGCTGCCGGAATGATGCGCCGCAACGGGATGAGTACCGGGTTGGTGATCTTTACCAGGAACTGCGACAGCGGGTTATAGAAGCTGGCGCGTACTGAAGCAAGCAGAAAGCGCAGCACAACTGCACCGATATACAGTGAAAACAAGGTATTGATCAGGAAAATTCCAATATTTTGCAAGGCTGCCATCTGGCGCTTCCCCCTTCTTGTTGATTTAGCTGTTGGCCGCAGCCAGTTCCTGTGATCGGTTGTTGGCGGCCTGCAAAGCTTTGCCAAACAACTCCGGCAATCCGCCTTCGTTCAGCACTTTGAGGGCAGCTTCGGTAGTCCCACCCTTGGATGTCACCTTGCGGCGCAGTTCCGCTGGTGGGTCATTGCTTTCCAATGCCAACCGCGCCGCACCCAATGCAGTTTGTACAACCAGCAGATGGGCATCTTCTGCCGGGATACCGAGCTGTTCGGCGGCGGCCTGCATCGCTTCCATGACCAGGAAGAAATAGGCCGGGCCGCTGCCGGAAACGGCAGTGACCGCATCCAGGCTGTTTTCATCGCTGAACCACAGGGCAATGCCGACTGCCCGCAGGATGCTTTCGGCAATGCTGCGCTGGGCTTCGGAAACCTGGGTGTTGGCGTACAGGCCGGTTGCACCTGCCTGCACCAGAGCCGGGGTGTTGGGCATGCAGCGGACGACCGGGAGATTCCCACCCAGCCAGCGGTTGATCGCGGCTTCGCGGATGCCAGCAGCGACGGAAATGAATAGCGGGCGGTTGCGTTGTGCCGGTTCGGCGAGACCTTCCACCACTTCACGCATGATTTGCGGTTTGACAGCAAGGATCACCACATCCGCGCCTTGTATGGCTTCCTGGTTGTCAGTGGTGACGAAAACGCTCGGCCAGTGCTGACGGATGGCATCCAGTTGGCGCTGATCCGGGTCGGCAACCCGCAGGACAACGTTGGACTGATCCTGTAGCAGGCCGACAATCAGGCTACGAGCCATGTTGCCTGCGCCGATGAAGGTAATGGTTGTTGGTTTCTGTGCCAGTTTAGGTGTTTCCATGTTCGTTTTGTGCCTGTTAAGGGTTTTCCGTAATAATGGGGCACTAGTTTACAACCTCCAAGGGCAATAATGGAAAACTTGCTGTTAGTGGCGTTATTGGGTGCAGGTATCTGGTTCTGGCTGGACTCACTGGATGTCCGGGAACGTGCCATCCGTGCTGCGCAACGGGCGTGCGTTGAAATTGATGTGCAGTTTCTGGATCAGACAGTAGCGCTGGAAAGCCTCAAGCCAGCCCGTAACCGGCAGGGGCATCTGGTCTGGCGGCGGGTCTACGGTTTTGAGTACAGCATTCAG
>JBBIHI010000129.1:0-7539 GCA_037447095.1 Thiotrichaceae bacterium | reverse complement strand
CGCTGGCTGGGCCGGCCATGTGCAGGTAGACCACCCGCTCTTTCGGCAGTTTCAGCAGGAATTCGCGCGGGTCGTAGGCATGGTTGACGCTGTTGACGTAGACATTGTTCACGTCCAGATGCAGCAGGCAATCGGCCTCTTCCAGCACGGTATTGATGAACGTGGCCTCATCCATCTCGTTGATTGGCGCTTGCAGGTAGAAGGAAGCGTTTTCAATGCCAATCTGTTGCCACAGCACATCCTGCGCCTGTCGGATGCGGGCAACGGTGTGTTTCAGCGCATCTTCAGTAAACGGGATCGGCAATAGGTCGTACAACTGCCCATGGTCGGAACACCACGACAGGTGTTCGGTGTATAGTGGCACATTGTGTTCATACATGAACTGCCGGATATTGCCCAGCAATTGCGTATCCAGCGGTGTTAACCCACCCAGTGACAGGGAAAGCCCGTGGCATACAAACGGGAAACGCGCAGTGAAAGCCCGCAGGCGTTTGGCGCTGGTGGGGTCAGTGCCAATCCAGTTTTCTGGGGCGATTTCAAAAAAGTCGATGCAGTCTGGAACCCTGGCTTCCAGGCTGTTGAGGTGATCACGGCGGAAACCGAGTCCTGCGCCATACAAGGTGCGGCCATCCATCCGCTATAACCCCGCCAGTTTGCCGTTGAACACGATCTTGCCCATCGGTTTGTCGGCCTTGGTATTGGCGGGTTCCATACTGATCGCAATGGCGTCGATATGGCTCATGTCATGCCAGGTGGCATGGTCAATCGGCATCCTGCGGGCGTGGTCGCCGGTCAGCTCCCCCATGCGCATGGGCGGCATATCCGGGTTTTTGGGGATGCACCACAATACCGGGGTCATGCCCTGTTCCTCCGGCATGGTCTGTTCCGGCATTTCCAGGGAAAGCGTCATATTGCTGCGTTCAACCATCGCGACCATCATTTTGTCCGGTTGGTCGGACGATTTCAGGGTGGCCATGTAGGCTTTCGGCGCAGGGCTCCACCATCCTAACATCAAGACCGTCAGTACCGAGGCAAGCACGGAGGCGAAAATGGTACTGCCCCATGGAATCAGCATGGCCAGCCAGCGGGACAGGGCATTTTCCTTTATCACTGTGTGACTGGCAGGCAATTGGCGGGCAATGTTATTCCACACCCGTGCAGGCGGTGTTTCTTCGGGCAGCAACTCGGCCAGCGGGGCAATGCGTTGCTGGTAACTGTCGGTGACTGCCCGCAGGTACACATGGTGTTCCATCAGCGTTTCAAAGCGGCGGCGGGCTTTGCCGTGCAGTGTGCCGAGAGCATAACTCATGGCCAGGTGTTCAAAGATGTCCGGGTTTTGGTAGCGTTTCATTGCAGACACCCCCGTAGTTGTTCCAGTCCGCGCCGTATCCAGGCTTTTACCGTGCCTAACGGTCGGGTCAGTTTCGTCGCCAGTTGTTCATGGGTATGGCCGTAGTAAAACGCCTGCAAAATGCATTCGCGCTGTTCGGGTTTCAGGTGTTCCAGGCATTTGGCCAGTCGCTGTGTATCTTCGCCCAGTTGCTGGAGCTTGTCGGGTTGCAAGGCGTTTGAGGCAAATTCCAGGGTTTCGTATTCCATGTCATCCAGCGAATGGGTATTGCGTGGCAACTGGCGTAACCGGTCGAGTGCGTGGTTGCGGATGATGGTGCTCATCCAGGTCATGGCGCTGGCGCGGTCACGGGCGTAGCTGGCGGCGTGGTTCCAGACTTTGATGAAACCTTCCTGCAACACGTCTTCAGCAAGTTGTTCGTCACGCAGCAAACGTCGGCACAACGCAAACAGGCGCGGCGCGGTGGCGTCGTACAATTGGCGGAAAGCGCTTTGGTCGCCTTGCCCGCTGCGGATCAGCAGCTCGTTGAGTAATTCCATCATTATCCTTGTTCTGCGATAACGGTATGCGCCCATGCTGCCAGAAATACAGTATGGCTGCCAGTCACTATCCAAACTACGCGCAGGATGCGGTTATGGACGCAGTGCTATACCCGCCTTTATAAATTTTATACAGTTTGGCCTTGGCTCGTGCTTATATTCACCGCATAATCTGTCCTGTTTGTCAGAACACCGTCAATACCCGGCGGGTCAAGTGGAGTTGTTGCATGAAAAACGGACGATGGATCGTGTGCCTGTTGGGTATGCTGTGGGGGTTGTGTCAGGCAGGCGTACCTGCCCAGGCCGCATCCAGCCCGTTGGATTCGGTGGTGGAAATCAGTGTCGATGCTGCCACCTACCAGCAGGAGTCGCCCTGGAACACGGATATGCAACAGCGCATCGGTACGGGTTTCATCATCAACGTCAAGGGTGAGAAGCGCATACTGACCGCCGCGCATCTGGTGCAGAATGCTGTCTATGTGGCTGTCCGTTCCAACCGTTCCTCGAAAAGTGTGGATGCTGAGGTCGAGCAGGTCTCCAATGAGGTCGACCTTGCGGTATTGAAGCTGAAGGATCAGGGTTTCTTCCAGCACCGCGATGCACTGGCCTTGGGGGATTTGCCCAAACCAGCACAAAAAGTCACGTTGTACGGTTATCCGGTGGGCGGGGAAAGCCTCAGCATCACCGAAGGCATCGTTTCGCGCATTGAGTACCAGCCCTACAGCTATAGCGGGCTGACCTTCCAGGCCATTCAGGTGGATGCAGCGGTCAATGCAGGGAATAGTGGCAGCCCGGCGTTGGTTGATGGCAAAGTGGTAGGCATGGTCTTCGAGTTGATGCCGGGGACGCAAAACATCAGTTATCTGGTTCCTGCCCCGCGTATCCGCCAGTTACTGGAGGATTTGCAGGACGGCAAGCTGGATGGTGTCCCGGAATTGTGGCTGGATTACCAGTTTATCCTGAACCCGGCGCAAAAGAATTACCACCGCCTGACACCGCAACAGACCGGCATTCTGGTCAATAACCTGTGCGCACATACCGACGCCGCCATGGTGCTCAACAAGGGCGATGTGATTACTGCTGTGGACGGCCAGCCTGTGACTGAAGACGGCTTTGTGGAAACCAATGGCAAACAGTACAGCAATTTCCAGAACCGGATTGACCTGCATCAGGTGGATGACATCGTAAGCCTGGACATCCTCAGCAACGGTTCCAGCGTCAAGCGTAACCTGCGCCTCAACAAAAGCAGCCAGACCGCCAAAGTGCCGGAAAGCAAGCCGCGTTATTTCATCTTCGGTGGCTTTGTGTTCCTTGCCAGCCACAGTGCACCTGCGTGCGAGGCGGTGGGGGATGATGAAACCGGGGAGCCGGAAGACGGCAAGGATAGTGTGAGCCTGGTTCAGGTATTGCCGACCTCATCCGGTAATATCGGTTTCCATGATGCCGCACCAATGCTCATCAGCACGGTGAATGGCCAGACATTTGATACCTTCGATGACTTTTACCGTCTGGTCAAACAGGGGACGGAAAAAAACATTGTGCTGGAAGACAGTGGTGGTTATCAGGTGGTGATCAACCGTCATCTTGCCGAAACCGAACAGGATGATCTGCTGAAAGAATACAATATCAGCAAGCCGCAGTCCGATGACCTGGAAGGGGATGATTAGGCGGGAAAACAGCGGGGCTGCCGGGCAGACAACCCCGCGTCGGGATTATTTCTTGTCTTCAGTCTTGCTCTCACCAGCGGCATCGTCCGGCTTGGCATCGTCAGCTTTGGAGCCGCATCTGCCTTCCATCATTTTGCCGTGCAGAACCTTGCGCTCAGCAGCATCCAGTGAACCGTCCTTGTTGGCGTCGGCTTCGTCGAACATTTTTTCGTGGTAAGTCATGAATTCTTCTTTCGTGACCATGCCGTCTTCGTTGGTGTCCGCCGGGCATTTCATATCATCGCCTGCTTTGGCATCGGCTTTTTTCATGTTGCCGCCACACATGCCCGCACCGCATTTCATTTCGCCACTGGCCTTGTTGTCAGCCAGTTGCAGGTAGCCGCTATCCAGCTTGGTGGCGGCAAACGGGTTGTCGGCTGCCTGCGCAATACCCAGCGCCAGACCAGCGGCAAAGGTTGTACCCAAGGCGAGTTTCAGGGAAGTTTTGTTATCCATCGTTACGCTCCAGATTATCAGTCGGTATTTTGTGATCAGTATGTCTGACCCACGGGATTGTACGCAAAGTTCCCGGCTTTAGATGCAAAAATCGAAAAAACCAATGATCATCGTGGCTATGTTTGAAAAATTTTTTACGGTTCGATGACAAGCCGAAAACTCCGCACCTGTACTGAATTTGGGGTAGTTATCCACAACCTTTGCACAGCATGTTGACAACATCTTGTGCTTGACCACTCTCAAAAGCACATCCTATAGTAGTTCTCCAAAAGAAAACCACTTTGGGCTTAACCAATAATTTTCAGAATTGTCAAGCCGTTTCAGCGGCGTGAGGATTGAGTCATGCAAGCTGCCACCGCACAGGAATTAAAACCCGTGAGCCAGTCATCGTTTATGTCTACCACCCAAGATACTACCCCTTGTTCCTGCAAAGTCATCCGCCGTAATGGTCAGGTGACGGATTTCGATGGCAGCAAAATCCAGGTTGCCATGACCAAAGCCTTTCTGGATGTGGAAGGCAGTCAGGCATCCGGTTCCGCCCGCATCCACGACACCGTGCGCAAGCTGACCGCGCAGGTGGTGGACGCGCTGCTGCGCCGTACCCCGGAAGGCGGCATGGTACACATCGAAGACATCCAGGATCAGGTCGAGCTGGCGCTGATGCGTGCAGGCGAACATAAGGTGGCGCGGAGTTACGTGCTGTATCGTGCGGAACGCGCCCGTCTGCGTGCGGAAAAAGACGCCAAAGCCAAGAAGAAAGGCAAGAAATCCGAAAGCGTCATCCACGTCAAGACTGCGGATGGTGACTCAAAACCACTGGACGAAGAGCGCCTGCGTAAGATCGTGGCGGAATCCGTCGAAGGTCTGGAAGGTGTCGACGCCACACAGGTGCTGAACGCCGCGATGCGTAACCTGTACGACGGCATTTCCGAGAAGGAAGTGGCGACTGCGCTGATTATCAGCACCCGTGTGTTGATTGACCGTGACCCGAACTATTCCCACGTCGCCGCCCGGATGCTGATGGATAGCTTGCGCCGCGAAGTGCTGAGCTTCCTCGAAGGGCATACGACCGAAGCGACCCAGGTGGAAATGGCCACGCTGTACCCGGAAATTTTCCAGAAAACCATCCTCACCGGGGTAAAAGTTGAGCGTCTGGCGGAAGACCTGCGCAATTACGATCTGGATAAACTGGGTGCGGCGATCAAGCCTGAACGCGACTTGCAGTTCACTTACCTTGGCCTGCAAACCCTGTACGACCGTTACTTCCTGCACCATCAGGGCACCCGTTTCGAGCTGCCGCAGGTGTTTTTCATGCGCGTGGCGATGGGCTTGGCAATTAATGAGGTTGACCGCGAGGAGCGTGCGATTGAGTTTTACAACCTGTTATCCAGCTTCGATTTCATGAGCAGTACGCCGACATTGTTCAACTCGGCCACGTTGCGCCCGCAATTGTCTTCCTGCTACCTGACCACGGTTTCTGACGATTTGGACGGCATTTACAACGCCATCAAAGATAATGCACTGCTGTCGAAATACGCAGGCGGTCTGGGCAATGACTGGAGCCGGGTACGCGGTATGGGGTCGCACATCAAAGGCACCAACGGCAAGTCGCAGGGTGTTGTCCCATTCCTGAAAGTGGCGAATGACACGGCAGTGGCAGTCAATCAGGGCGGCAAGCGCAAGGGTGCGGTCTGCGCCTACCTCGAAACCTGGCACATCGACATCGAGGATTTCCTCGAACTGCGCAAGAACACTGGCGATGAGCGTCGTCGCACCCATGACATGAATACCGCCAACTGGATTCCTGACTTGTTCATGAAGCGCGTGGCGGAAGAAGGCGAATGGACACTGTTCTCCCCGGATGACGTGCCCGACCTGCACGACCTGAGCGGGCAGGCATTTGAAGCGCGTTACGCCGAATACGAAGCCAAAGTGGCACGCGGCGAAATCAAGCTGCACCGCAAGATTCAGGCCGTGCAATTGTGGCGCAAGATGCTGGGGATGCTGTTTGAAACCGGCCACCCGTGGGTAACGTTCAAAGACCCTTGTAATATCCGTTACACCAATCAGCATGTGGGTGTGGTGCATAGCTCTAACTTGTGTACCGAGATCACGCTGCACACCAATGACAGCGAAATCGCGGTGTGTAACCTCGGCTCCGTCAACCTGCCTGCGCACGTTGTCGATGGCAAGCTGGACATTGCCAAGCTGGAACACACCGTTACCACGGCGATGCGGATGCTGGATAACGTCATCGACTACAACTATTACAGCGTGCCACAAGCACGTCGTTCCAACCTGCGTCACCGTCCGGTAGGTTTGGGCATCATGGGTTTCCAGGATGCGCTGTACAAAATGAATCTGGCGTATGCGTCTACCGAAGCAGTGGAATTTGCGGATCAAAGTATGGAAGCGGTTTCCTATTTCGCTATCCGTGCCTCCAGCAATATGGCGGCGGAACGCGGCAAATACGCCAGTTACGAAGGCTCGCTGTGGAGCAAGGGAGTCCTGCCGATCGACTCGCTGGAAATGCTGGGGCAGGAACGTGGTCAGTATTTCATCGTCGACAAAACCCAAACGCAAGACTGGGATGGTTTGCGCAACCTGATCAAAAAGCAGGGGATGCGCAACTCCAATTGCATGGCGATTGCGCCGACTGCGACCATTTCCAATATCTGTGGCGTATCGCAATCCATCGAGCCGACTTACCAGAACCTGTTCGTCAAATCCAATCTGTCGGGCGAATTCACTGTAATCAACCCGTATCTGGTCGAAGATTTGAAACGTCTGGATATGTGGGATGAGGTCATGATGAACGACCTCAAATATTTCGACGGTTCCGTACAACCACTGGATCGTGTACCGGATGAAATCAAGGCCAAATACGCTACCGCGTTCGAGATTGACGCCCGCTGGCTGGTCGAAGCCGCCAGCCGCCGCCAGAAATGGATCGACCAAGGCCAATCGCTCAACCTGTATATGAAAGAGCCGAACGGGGTAAAGCTCGATAACCTCTACAAGCTGGCGTGGGTGCGTGGCCTGAAAACCACCTATTACCTGCGTACCCTGGGCGCTACCGGTGCGGAAAAAACCTCAACCGATGAACCAACAAAAGCAGAAACAGGTGTTGGTTTCAAGGCAGCAACCGGCTTGCTTTCCGTAGGCTCGGAAGCGCCGAAGGCGTGCTCGATCCTCGATCCTGACTGCGAAGCTTGCCAGTAAGCCTATGCAGTCTCCTGCTTTCGACCGCAGTAAACACATCTACACCAGTACAGCTTTCGCTGAACTGGTAAAGGATGCGGTCAGGTTTTTCAACGGCACACCTGTGCATACACTCCCGCCGCCTGAAGCTTTCGCGGGTACGGGTGTGTATGCGATTTATTATACGGGGCAATATCCAGCGTACCGGAAATATGCCGAATTGAACCGCCTTGCATACAACTTCCCGATTTATGTGGGCAAGGCCGTTTCCAAGGGTTGGAGACAG
>JBBIHI010000128.1:0-7589 GCA_037447095.1 Thiotrichaceae bacterium | reverse complement strand
ACTCAGAAGTGAAACGCAGCATCGCCGATGGTAGTGTGGGGTCTCCCCATGTGAGAGTAGGTCAACGCCAGGCACCCAAACCGAAGCCCCGCCTGACAATAACATGCCATGCGGGGCTTTCCTTTTTTGCCAGATGAATATTGGCTTGAATTTGAAATGAATGCTTCGGCTTTTTAGTTTTTAGGCCAACGTTTTGAACAAAACTTGTGAATTTCGCTGGTAGTTATACAAAGATTTTTTGTTCGGCGGCAAAGCTTCAACTTCAGTTTTCACAAAGCCACGCTCACGGAACCAGTCTGTTGTCTGCGTCGTTAAAACCAATAGTTTTGTTTTACCTTGCGTTGTTGCCAGTTGTGAAACATGCCGAAGTAACTTGTCTCCCCGGTTGCAGCCCCGGTAATGCGGGTTAACGGCAAGGCAGGCAAGTTCGGCAACTTGTGGATCGTCGGTGTCATACAGCGCAACACAGGCAATAACCTCCTTGTCCCGGGTGATGACCTGGAAGTTGTTGATTTCCAGTTCCAATTGTTCACGGGAACGTTTGATCAGCGTACCTGCCTGTTCGAGTGGGCGGATGAGTTCCAGGATTCCGCTGATGTCTTCGACGGTTGCTGCTTTCAGCCGCTCAAACTGCTCAGCGGAAACCATGCTGCCAATACCATCTCGGGTATAAAGCTCCAGTAACAAGGCGCCATCTGTGTCGGCATTTAACAGATGGATACGCTCCACATCCGTTTCCAGCGCCTCAATAACCGCAGGTAACAGCTCATTTTGACTGATGTGGGCTTTGGCCTCGTCCAGCGTCAATTCGTGGGGAAGATTGAGTGGCTGATGGCTGAGAAACACCAGTTTATCTGCCTTGAGGGCTTTGGCCGCTGCTACGGCAACCTGTTCATAGCGGAGATTGTAAGCTTCCCCGGTGGGTGAATAACCCATGGGTGAGAGCAGGACAAGGTTATGTGCATCCAATTGTTGTCTGAGCAGTGCATGGTTTATTTTGCGTACCAGACCCGTGTAGCCGTAATCCACGCCGTCATGGATACCCAAGGGGCGGGCAGTAATGAAATTGCCGGAAACGATACCGAAGCCGCCACTGGAGAGTGTCGGCTGGTTCAGGGCGTGGGTCAGCAGGTTTTCAATGCGGATACGCAGGAATCCAATGGCTTCCTGTGCAGCCAGCAAGGCGGTGTTGTCAGTAACACGGATGCCTTTATGCAGGTGTATGGGGTGTTTGTTCCGTTCAAGGCGTTCATCAATTTGTGGCCGGGTTCCGTGAACCAGAATCAGACGTGCGCCCAATGCAGAGATAATGGCAATGTCCTGGATAATTTGCGGGAAGCGTTCACTGGCAATGACTTCCCCGGCAAAAGCAACCACAAAGGTTTTACCCCGGTGGCTGTGAATATAGGGGGCAGCTTCGCGAAAGAATGAAACGCTGTTGCAGTCTTGCGCGTTTGTCATGATGTGTCCTATGCCGTAGCGGGGTTTAACAACATTTCGTCAACAAGGTCGCAAATGCAGTGGATCAGCAACAGGTGGGTTTCCTGGATGCGTGCAGTGCTGTCTGCCGGAACCCGTAGTTCAATGTCTTCTGCATTCAGGCAGTCTTTCATGCTCCCCCCGGCTTTACCACTGAGGGCAAGGACGCGCATACCCTGCTGATGTGCTGCTTCAATCGCACGGTTGACGTTGAGTGAATTGCCACTGGTAGAGATTGCCAGTAATAGATCACCTGGACGTCCTAATGCCTCTACTTGACGGGAGAATACTCGTTCGTAGCTGTAATCATTGGCAATGGAGGTGAGTGTGGAGGTATCCGTCGTCAGGGCAATGGCTGCCAGCCCTTTGCGTTCCTGCTCGAAACGGTTGAGCATTTCCGATGAGAAGTGCTGGGCATCGCCAGCAGAGCCACCGTTGCCACAGCTCAGGATTTTGTTACCTTGTTGCAGGGTATTGAACACCAGTCCGGCAGCGGCATAAATGGGCTGCTCCAGGACTTGCAAGGCTTTTTGCTTGGTTTCAATACTGGCAAGGAAGTGTTGTTGTATCCGCTGGTAAAGGTTGTCCATCATTTAGCCCACATCGAAAGCGCTTTTTATCCACTGTATGTCATTGTTGCCTTCGATGGCAACGACATCAAAACGCGCCTGCGCATCAGGGGCGCGGTATTGCAGGTAATGTTGTGCAGTGCGGATGATACGCGCTTGTTTGCGGTGGTCAATACTGGAAATTGCCCCACCGTAATATTGGGTCTTGCGGTAGCGTACTTCAATGAAGGCAATGACTGCGCCATCGCGCATGATCAGGTCAATTTCACCGGTACGCAGGCGGTAATTCTTGTGTAGTAGTTTCAAACCCCTGGCCTGTAAAAAGTCACAGACCAGTTGCTCGGTCGCTTGCCCCCGCTGTAAATGCGGGGGCTGTTGCGTTGTGTTACTGGCCAAGGGCGCGGGGCAAACCGTTGGCAAATGTGGCAAACAGCAAGGTGCGCTGGATTTGGCGGTTGCTGGCAAGGTTGATATTCCCTGTTTTGCCATTCACCCTTGCCCCAGGGTTACGGGCGATGCTTGGCAGGTTTTTGGCAATCAGGAATGCATCCATGCCGAGTGCAAACATGCGCGGATATTTGGAGTTATTGAGCGTGCCGTTTTGCATGGCTTCCAGAACCCAGGGGATTTCGGTGTAGATAATACCGTCCAGGTCATTGTCCTGGCCAGGATCAGTCCGGCCAGAGAAAATGTGTGAAGTGGCGTATACCGGGAGGGAGTTTGCCTGCGCCGATAGCAAGGGTTTCATCATGCGTGCCTGGGTTGGTGAGGCGGCGAGGAACACCATGCTGGCTCGGCCTTGTGCTGTGCTGAGTGCAGACTGGACATCCTGCATGTAGCTTCCTGATGGGGTGTCAGCGTAGCTCTGGTAAGCCGCTATCTGGCCACCTTTGCCCTGATAGGCAGCACGGAATGCCCCGCCAACCCGTTCACCCCAACTGGAGGCTGGTGCCAGGATGATGGCACTGCGCAAACCGCGTGAAAGGGCGAAATCTGCGACCTGACGCGCTTCGTCTTCCGGCAACAAGCCGAACTGGTACAGTGCGCCCGGAATGTTGTGGGTGCTGGTCAGATAGTTAAGGCTCAGGATGGGTTTGGTCAGGGTTTGGGGTTGTGCCAGTAGTTGGGCAAGTGATTCCTTGTCCAGCGGGCCAACGATAATGTCGGCACCTTCTGCAACCGCTTTCTGATATTGGGCAACTGCACCCCCCGCGCTGACATCGTACAATTGCACGGTGCTATCACCGCCGAGGCTGCTGCGGGCGCTTTGCATACCCTGGATAATATCTTGGCTGACACCACCCAATGCGCCGGATTGCGGAAGCAGTACGGCAATATGGTTGCTGCTGTCCGGGATCATGGCGTTTTGTACATTCGCCTGTCCGCTTGGCTTGCCGCCCATTTCCATCGCACGGGTACGGATGTGCTGCACTTTTTCGCGCAAGGCTGGGGACAGCTCGGCCAGATTGCTGGGTAGCGTACTCAGGGCAAGGCCGGGGTTATTCTGTTGTAATGCCAGCAAAGCAAGGACATAGGCATGGCGTCCCCGGTTTTCCCCGTCCAGTGCGCTGGGGGTCAGGCTGGAAAGGTAACGGTTGGTCGCCTTGGTGTTGCCCATGGAGGCAGTAATTTCGGCAGCCTGTAAAACGATCCGTTCGCGTTGTGGTGACGGATAAGCAGAGGCCGCCCGGAAATAGTTTTCTGCCGCGCCCAGCTTGTCACCCCGTTTCAGGAGGTCGTTGGCCTGCTGGATGGAAACATCACCCGGTTGGGCAAGGTTTGCGGTATTATTCAGGAAAGGTGTGCCGGAGCACCCCTGGATGAACAGCAAGGCCACGCACAGTAAGGCGGTGGAGAAGTACTGGAAAGTCCCGTTAAAGGTTTTTTTCTGCATGGTCAGGCGTCCCTGGTTCCGTGTTTTAGAATTCATTTGGCGGAAAAACTATAGCATTCTTTTTGTGCGTGCGCTCTGGGGTTTTGGGGAAAAGACAAGGTTTCCGGCTGAGTTGTAATATTTTCTGGATAGGCGTCCTGATGGCTCAGGGAGTTTTGTACTGCGTTGCCACACCCATTGGCAATCTTGAGGATATGACTGCACGGGCGTTGCGGGTTCTGGCTGAAGTGGACAAGGTGTATGCGGAAGATACCCGCGTGACACGCCGCCTGTTTGCCCATTTCGGGATTCAAAATGCCCTGGAAAGTCTGCATGACCACAATGAACTGGCGCGTCTTGAGCGGGTGCGGGAAGAGTTGGGGCAGGGAATGCGTCTGGCACTGGTCAGTGACGCAGGAACGCCCCTGATCAGCGACCCTGGTTACAAGCTGGTACAAGCGTTGGGGAACGAAGGGTTCAGGATCATACCCGTACCGGGGGCAAGCGCATTGACGGCGGCCTTGTCGGTGGCGGGGCTGCCGACGGATCGTTTCACGCCGCAAAGCACTGGAAAGTCTGGCGCTGGAAACCCGTACCCTGGTGTTTTACGAGTCCAGCCACCGGATCGTGGATTTGCTGGAAGATGTTATCAGCGTTTTGGGGGCAGGTCGCAAGTTGGCGGTATTGCGGGAGCTGACCAAACTCTATGAAAGCATTTATCGCGGCACAGTGACGGATGTGCTGTCGTTCATGCAGCAGGATACTGACCGTTTGCGGGGTGAGTTTGTCATTGTCCTTGAAGGGGCAAGCCCATCAAGTGAGGGGCGGCAGCAGGGTGAAATGTTGTCTGCGGACAAGATACTGGCGGTACTGCTGGAGGAGTTGCCCGTCAAACAGGCTGCGGGGATCGCAGCACGTCTGACAGGTTTGCCCCGCAACCAGTTATACAAGCAGGCTTTGGAGAGGAAAGAAGATTAAATGCCTGGTAGTGAACCCGCTAGGGTGCTGGTCAGGCTGGAAACCATGGTTTCTTTTGCCAGAAGAAAATATGGGGATTGACCTGCTGCGAAGACTCACATAAGTTATCCCGACCTCCCCCTACATCCTGAGCTGACATGACATATTGTATAGGCGTTTCCCTTGATGCCGGGCTTGTCCTGACCTCTGACTCGCGCACTAATGCGGGCATCGATAATGTAAGCACATACAGCAAGATGCACCATTGTGAAACCAATCCCGACCGGATGCTGGTGATCATGAGTGCGGGCAACCTTGCCACCACCCAAAGTGTGATCCAACAGGTACGCCGTGATGTCATGGAGGGGATGCCGCGCAACGTCAATACCCTGAGTTACCTTGCAGACGTTGCCGAATACCTGGGTGATGTGCTGGTGGCGAAAATCCGCAAGCATACTGAACAGACCGGCTTCATACCCGATGCCACCCTGATCCTGGGTGGGCAGATCATGGGGCGTAATCCGAATGTTTACATGATTTACCCGCAGGGCAATTACATTACCTCGTCTGACGATACGCCCTACCTGCAAATCGGTGAAAGCAAATACGGCAAGCCGGTGCTTGACCGTTTCCTGACCCGCGAAACCTCGCTGGAAGATGCGGCAATTTGCTCGCTGATTTCGATGGATTCCACCATGAAAAGCAATGCCAGCGTGGGGCCACCGATTGAAGTGCTGATTTACCCGCGTGACCGGTTCATGGCGCTTCAGCATTACCGCTTTAGTGCCGAAGACCCTTACCTGATTTCAATCCGTCATGAATGGGCGAACCAGTTGAACAATGCGTTCCGCTCCATGCCGCGTCTGACAGACCACGCCCAGCCGGATAATTTTTAGTCTTTTGTGGCTTCGGGAAGTCTTGCTGGCGTCGGGTTGCGGTAAATGGCCAGGGTTTCCAGTAAGCCAATCAGGGCTGAATTGTAATCAATTGCGTATTCGTTTACCGAATAGGCACGTTCGTCATCCACGTAACTGAAAATGCCCTGATCCTGTGGGGCTACCTTGTCCTGTGCCAGTACATTGGGCCCGCCGACCAGCAAACCGGGGATGGTGCGGTGGATGGCGGTTCCCCACAGGTGCAGCGGTGTTTTGACCGAATATTCACCGGCAGTGGTGACGAATGACAGGGCAAACGGGTTGCGCCCGAACAGGTAGTCAATCTGATCCAATGCCGCATCCAGATAGCGTTTGTCCTGCGTGTAATGCCAGGCATGTAACAGCGTAATGCCTTCTTCGGCCTGCATTTTGTTGGAACCCCAGACCAGGTGCAGGTTTGCCATGTGTAGTGGGCTGGCATTGGCGTTTTCCAGCAGTCCATCCGCCCGCGCCAGCAGTTTGCGTTTGATCGTCTGGCGCAAGGTTGCCAGAGCCGGGGTTTTGTCGTAGGTCAGCAGATGCCAGAGGGGCAGGGCGGAAGGGTCTTTCCATTCGTACAGGGAATAGGGCATGTCAGGTGCAACCGCGAGGATGTAATCACGGTACTTTTTCCCGCCAGTGGTCAGGTACAGCTCAATCGCAGCGCTCAGACGGTCATCGTCATCGAATTCCAGGCTGGCTTCGGTATCGGTGCCGGATGCCAGGTATTTGCCGGAACCACCGTCGTCGGATTTCTGCCAGTCAACGTCCATGGCAGGGTGTTTTTCCAGCCAGCCCCAGGCGTTTTCCGCAGCAACCCGGTAGATGTCGGCATCTTCGGGGGAAATGGTACGGTAAGTCCGCGCTGCCAAGGCCATGCTGGCGGCGAACTTGGCGGTTTCCGGTGAGCTTATGCCATAAATGTAACGCTGTGCGGTGTCATCCTCCGGTTTGCGTGCCTTGACCCATTGTGTGCCTGCCAGTTTGCGGTAGACAGCGCCATCCATGCGTTGCATTTTCAGCATCCAGGCTAACTCAAAGGCCACTTCGTCCAGCAGGTCGGGTTTGCCATTGCCGGATTCGGGGATGAACAGGTCGCCGTCCTGGTAACGTTGTGGCTGCATCAGGTACAGGCTCATCAGGCGGTTGACCGTAACGGTGGCGGTGGCCATGTATTTGCCGAAATCGCCTGCATCATGCCAGCCGCCCGTGGCCTCGTGCGGGTCGTTGGCCTGATTGATCTCATCACTGCGAGCATACAGGGCATCACTGGTATGGCAGGCGGCGTGTCCCAGCCCGCTGATGCGGTCATGGATGGCCACCCCACAACGCTGCAAATAGTAACTGCGCTGCAACAGCCAGGACGGGTTGTCGTAAACGTCAGCGCCGATACGGAACGTGGCGGACTTCAACTCCCCCTGACGCAGGAAATATTCCCCCGGCAGCCTGCCCTGACTGAAATCAATCCATTGCACATGCAGTCTGGAGGTACTGTTTGGCGTTTTCACTTCTGCCTGCAAGGGGATTTCCAGCATGACCCGGTCGGGTGTCTGCACCAGTTGAATGGGTGCCTGGGAGCTGGCGTTGACGACAATGGCACGTTTGGCAGTATCTGGCAGATAACCGATCTGGTTGACCGCAATCAGGGGTTGTGGGTGGTTTGCGTCCGCCTCAGGGGCGATCTCGTCCTGCCCATAATCCGGTTGCAGGGCATACAGCATTGGCGCGTGGAGCGCCATCAGCAGGGCAAACAGCAGCAGGGCGCGGCGCATGGGTTCTCCGTTTATTGTTATATTC
>JBBIHI010000127.1:0-7597 GCA_037447095.1 Thiotrichaceae bacterium | reverse complement strand
AAGCGAGGCCAAGGAGGCTTGGGGGACAGCCAAGGAATTGGCTAGCAATACCCTCGAAAAAGCCTCTGACCTGCTCAAAAAGCCCAAAGGCTGAAAACCTGTGGAATCCCCCTCAATTCAAGGGGGGGTTCATGGCCGCATCACCGCGCCCGTTTCACCGTGAACGGCGGTTTTGCCCACCAGATCACCAGCACCAGTGACAACATCATCAAACCGCTGAGCAGCATGATGTCGTTGGTTGCCAGCAAATACGCCTGTACCTGAATCTGGCTGTTAATCCACGCCAGCCCTGTATCGTGGGGCAGGCCGAGGGTTGCCAGTTTTTCCAGCGCCAGACGTGTCGGGGTGCTGTAATCAGTGACGTGTTCCACCAACTGCGACTGGTGCAAGGTGGCACGGTGGCTCCACAAACCGACCATCACTGCGGTACCGAAACTGGAGCCAAGATTGCGCATGAAGCTGGAAAGCCCCGATGCCGCCGCAATCTGTTTCCCTTCCAGCCCCGATAGATTGATCGTCACCAGGGGCAGGAAGAAACAGCTAATCCCGATCCCCATCAGGAAGCGGGTCATCGCCACCGACCAGAAATCCACATCCGGGGTAAAGCGCGTGCTCCAGACCGACACCGCCGCCGAGACCACGAAGCCGAACGTGGCAATCGCGCGTGCATCAATGCGGTGGATATTCGCGCCCACAATCGGCCCCATCATCAGCGCCAGCACCCCGCCGAAGGCAACTACTTTCCCCGCCCACAGCGGCGTATAGCCTTGGAAGCTCTGCAACCACAGAGGCAGTGTGACCACAATGCCGAAAAAGGCCATCGACCCCACCATCAGGCAGAATGCCCCGATCAGGAAATTGCGCCGTGCGAACAGGCGCAAATCCACCACCGGGTGCTCCTCGGTCAATTCCCACGCCACAAACAGCGAGAGCGCCACCACGGAAACACCCATCAGCGTCAGGATGAAAGGCGAACCAAACCAGTCCAGTTCATTGCCCTTGTCGAGCACGATTTGCATGGCTCCGATCCCACAGGCCAGCAGTGCCAGCCCGACGTAATCCACCGGCAGTTTGCGGCGCGGGCTTTCGTAATCCTTGACCAGAATATTGGCGAGCATGGCCACACTCAGGCCAACCGGCAGGTTGACCAGGAATACCCAGTGCCACGACAGGTTTTCCGTCAACCAGCCACCTGCCAATGGCCCGGCTACCGGCGCAAGCACCGTGGTCATTGACCACAAGCCCAGCGCCAGCCCGCGTTGATGGGGCGGGTAAATGCTGGTCAGCAGGGTTTGCGACATCGGTATCATGGACGCGCCCACCATGCCCTGCAAGACCCGCGCTGCCACCAGCACCGCAAACGACGGCGCAAGGCCGCACAGCAGTGAAGCCAGCGTGAACAGCAGGGTTGCCATCACGAACAGGCGCACCTGCCCGAAACGCTGCGCCAGCCAGCCGGTCAGTGGCAGCATGATGGCTTCGGAAACCGCATACGAGGTAATGACCCACGTCCCCTGTGTATACCCCACGCCCAGATCACCGGCAATCGACGGCACTGAGACATTGGCAATCGACAGGTCGAGGATGTTCATGAACGACCCCAAGCCCAGCACGAAGGTTGCCAGCGCCAGCGTCCCGGCGCTCATCGGGCGTGGTTGCGGCGGCAGGCTGGTCTGGCTCACTGCGCCGCCTTGCCGCTGTTGTCCGCAATGATCTGGGCAATCACCGCGTCGGCCTTGCTGGCCTGCTGGGTGAAAACATCCGTGTGGCTGAGGGTGGCCTTGTCTTCACCACTGCCGCTGGCGATGATCGGGCCGCTGCGGTCATGCGTATTGATTTGCGCCCGCATGGAAAGGCCGATGCGCAAGGGGTGTGCCTGCAATTCCTGCGGGTCGAGTTCGATCCGCACCGGCACGCGCTGCACGATCTTGATCCAGTTGCCGGAGGCATTTTGTGCAGGCAACAGGGCGAAAGCACTACCCGTTCCGGCGGCGAACCCGGCAATTTTGCCGTGGTAGGCCACGTCACTGCCGTACAAATCGGCAGTCAGTTTGACCGGCTGGCCAATGCGCACGTCAGCAAGCTGGGTTTCCTTGAAATTGGCATCGACCCACATTTGTTCGGGCGGAATGATCGCCATCAGTGCCGAGCCGGGGACAACCCTTGCACCGACCTGCACCGCACGCTGGGCAATATCACCGCTGGCGGGGGCGAGGATGTGGGTACGTTCCAGTGCCAGGAATGCCTGACGTACCTGCGCGGCGGCGGCTTGCACCTTGGGGTGGCTGGCAATCGAGGTGTTCTCGGTTTGCCCGCTGGCTCCGGCCTGTTGCGCCTGGGCTTTTTGCAGGGCAGCCTGGGCGGAAGTGACGGCGGCATTGGCGGCTTGCAGGCTGGCTTCCGCAGCTTGCAGGGTGGTTTGCGCCTGGTTCAGTGTTTCCACCGAAACGAATTTCTGCTGGCGCAGGTTGGCAAGGCGGTTGTATTCGTCGAGCGCGTTCTGGTGCTGTGCTGCCGCTTGTTCGGCCTGATGCCTGGCGCGGTTGAGGTCGGCGCGGGCTTGTGCGGTTCCGGCATCACTTTGGGACGTGTTGGCATACAAGCCCCGCACGCTGCGCACCGCATCCGCCAGTGCCGCTTCGGCGGAATCGAGTGCGACCCTGGCATCGGTTTCGTCCAGTTGCGCGAGCACCTGCCCTTGCTGCACGCGGTCGGTGTTGTTGACGTTGACCGCGACCACGGTTCCACTGGTTTGCGGCGTGACCTGCACAATATTGCCCGCGACGTAGGCATTATCGGTGTCTTCCTGCCATTGGCCGATGAAAAACCACCACAGGAATCCGCCGACAGCGATGATGCCAAAGACCACTGCCAGCAGGCTCAGCGCCTTGCGGCGGCGGCTGCCTTTGGCGGGGGAGGTGGCTGGAGCGGAAGGATGGCTAGGTTCCGGCTGGCTCATGGTTTTTCCTTGTTCTGGCAGGCATGGGTACGCGCAGTATCGGCGAATTTGCTGCGGTATAGCAATTACCAGTCTTCTCCCACATGAAATGATCCTGAAGCGCCTTGCTGATCCGCCCATGAAATGAGCCTGAAAGTTTGGGTGCGCCTGTTCATGATCAGGAGATGGAAACGATCATGAACCTCGACGAACTGACGACGTTGGGACAGGTGGAAGCCTTCCTGGATGGCACGCAAGCGGTTACCTTTGCGGTAGCCGGCAGCAAGCAGGAACGCTACCGGTGGTTGCTGGTGAAATGGGACTACCAGCAACGTCCCCGCAAAGATAAGGGCTTGTTGCTGAAACTGCTGCGCCGGGTGATTGGCTATTCCCCCGCGCAACTGAAACGGCTGGTGAAACAGCAGCGTGAAACCGGCAGGGTGGTGCACCGCCCGGCACGGGGCAACAGGTTCAAACGCCAGTGCGGTGAAGCGGATGCGCGTTTGCTGGCAGGGCTGGACAACCTGCACGGGACACCCAGCGGCGCGGTCAGCAAAAAACTGTGCGAACGCGCTTTCCGGGTGTTCAAGCAGGCGGAATATGCAAGGTTATCAGGCATCTCGGTGGCGCAGGTTTACCGGCTGCGCAAGACCAGCAGCTACCAGCACCAACACCTGACCCTCACCAAAACCACCCCCAGCAAAGTGGCCATCGGGGAACGGCGCAAGCCCGCACCCAACGGGCAGCCCGGTTACATCCGCATTGATATGTTTCCGCTCCCACCGTTCTTGTGCCGGGTCAAGTCCTGCATCCACCAGCTTCCGTAATTCCTTGGCTCTGGTTTCGGCGTCCTTCATTGAATCGGCGTCAATCACCCTGCCCAGCGTAATGACGTTGTTTTACCCTGACGCCTTGTACCTGAACACAAACGACTTGACCCCGGAAGACATTACCCGCACTCTGAACCCCGGCACTGTGCCAACAGCCATTTCTTGATAGCCAGCCTTTGGGTTTGCCAGCCTGTTTATCTGTGAAATGGTAAGTTTCTTGTCCAATCGTCCCAGTACCGCTGTGGTACTGCGCTTGTGTACTAAGGCATTGATTTGTTTTGACTGGATTCTGATAACCCAACATGCGCTTCACCGACACATTACCCACACCATCTGCCGAGGCTTTGGCACATAGCGAACAGCTTGCCGGGCATATCCGCGCTGCCATTGCCGCCAATGGAGGCAGCATTCCGTTCCGTGAATTCATGCAGATGGCGCTGTACGAACCGGGACTGGGTTACTACGTGGCAGGTCTGCGTAAAATCGGCAAGGAAGGTGATTTCATCACCGCGCCGGAAGTTTCCCCGTTGTTTTCTCAGTGCATTGCCAACCAGTGTGCGCAAGTACTGACTGAGCTGGGCGGTGGCGACATTCTGGAGCTTGGCGCAGGCAGCGGCATCATGGCAGCGAACATGCTGCTGCATCTGGAAACATTGGATTGCCTGCCGGGACGTTACCTGATCCTCGACCTGAGTCCTGAACTGCGTGACCGGCAACGGCAAACCTTGCAGACGAAAGCGCCGCATTTGCTGGAGCGGGTGGAATGGCTTGATACCCTGCCGGAAACGCCAATACGAGGCGTGATCGTGGGGAATGAGGTACTGGACGCCATGCCGGTGGAGTTGTTTACGTTAGTAAACGGGGAGCGATTCATTCGGCATGTGGAAATACAGAATGATAGTTTTGGCTTGGTTGCGGTGGACGGATCTTACACCTCCGAATACAACCCCGCCCTGCCCGGCTGGATGCGCAGCATGGCCGACGCGCTGGAAGCCGGAACCCTCCTGCTGATCGACTACGGCTACGAACAGAAAGATTACTACCACCCGGAACGCAATCAGGGCACTTTGATCTGTCACTACCAGCACCGCGTACATGACAACCCATTGCTGTATCCCGGCCTTCAGGACATTACCGCCAGCGTGGATTTCACTGCTGTTGCCAATGCTGGCGCGGACGCCAGACTGGAACTGGCTGGTTACGCAACACAGGCAGCTTTCCTCGCCAGCAGCGGACTGGAAGAATTGTTCATTGCCGCCCTGAACGCCAACCCTGCCGACCAATACAAACTGGCGCAACAGGTGCGGATGCTCAGCCTACCGTCGGAAATGGGTGAACGCTTCCGGGTTATCGCCTTCTGCAAAGGGTTTACGCCAGAATTGCTGGGCTTTAGACTTGGCGACCGGCGGCATCGCCTGTAACACCACCTGACCCAATACCAAACCAAAGGATTTTCATGGACATCATCTTGTTGCTCAAAGCCGCCATCATGGGTCTTGTTGAAGGCGCAACCGAATTCCTGCCCATTTCCAGCACCGGCCACCTGATCCTGACCGGCGACCTGCTGAATTTCATGACGCCGGAAAAGCGCGGGGTGTTTGAAATCGCCATCCAGTTGGGGGCCATCCTCGCTGTTGTGTGGGATTACAAGGAACGTTTCGTCAGCACCTTCACGGGTCTGGGGCGAGACCCGATCGCCAACCGTTTGTTCATCAATCTGGCTATTGCTTTCCTGCCGCTGGCGATTCTGGGGCTGGCATTCGGCAAGATCATCAAGGCGCACCTGTTCGCACCGGTTCCGGTGGCGATTGCCTTTATTGTCGGTGCCTTCATCATTCTGTGGGCGGAAAAACGCAAGCATACCGTGACGATTGAAACGGTCGACGACATCCGCCCGCTGGATGCGCTGAAACTGGGCTTTGCGCAAGCTGTGGCGCTGATTCCCGGCATGTCGCGTTCCGGCTCCACCATCATCGGCGGCCTGTTCTTTGGACTGTCGCGCAAGGCGGCGGCGGAGTTTTCCTTCTTCCTGGCGGTGCCGACGCTGGGAATTGCGTCTTTCTACGAAATGTACAAGGAACGCGCGCTGTTCAGCACCGATGATCTTGGCGCGTGGGCGGTGGGTTTCGTGTTTGCCTTCATCAGCGCCATGTTTGCGGTGCGCGCCCTGATCCGCTACGTCAGCAACCATGACTTCACCGTGTTTGCCTGGTACCGGATTGCGTTTGGTATCGTCGTATTGGTTACGGCTTATAGCGGTTTGGTCGACTGGACAAACGGCTGATCCGCCAGCGCCTTGCCCGCCGCCGTCAAACCACGGATTTGCACGGCGGAATGGCTGCCGCTGGCAGTGTCCCTGCGGTGGCCGACCCGCGCCAGTACGAATCCGGCGCGTTCCCAGAAACGTAACAACTCCGGCGTCATCGCATAGCTGACGCCGATGTAGTCTGCGCCGCTGCTTTCCGCATATTTCACCAGATGTCCCAGTAATTCTGAGCCTAACCCCTGCCCTTGCAGGTTGGGGTGGACGGCTATGCGCATGACCCTTTCACACACCAGTTGGGCAGCTTCGGCGATTCCGGCGTGGAAGGTCAGGGTTTGTGGAATAGGGTGACCGTGCGGACGGCGTTTGCCTGCGTGGATGGCGACGGTCAGTTCCGCATCCAGCCCGCCTTCGCGGGATAGCAGGGCTACGGCGAGGATTTCATCCGCCTGCTCCAGAATGTGGATTGAAATGTCGGGGGCGTCGAGCATCTGGCGCAGATCGGAGGGGCGGGTCTGGTAGTGGGCGGTGACAAGCAGGCCGAAGAGTTGACGGAGGAGAGGTTCGTTTTGGGCGAGATCGTCACGGTTGAGAGGACGGTGATGTAGGGGCGGTTCGCGAACCGCCCCTACGGGCAAACCTGCGTCCACATCCAACAGCAGTGTCTGATTGATGAATTGTTCCAGCGGATCATTCTCAACCCAGCGAATAGGCTGATACAACCGAATGGATTGCCAACCCGGCGCATGTATATCCAGTTGTTTCTGGAAACGCAGGGCAAAGCCACGCCCACTGCCTTCGTAGCCATGCAGGGTAGTGGAGAAAACACAGCGTGGGTAGTGTTCCAGCATTTTCAGCAGCAGGGGAACGGGAATCGCGGCTGCTTCATCCACCATCAGCACATCGGCTTGCGGCAGGGTTTGCAGCAGGTCATCAGGGGCGAAAAAATCGGGTGTGTTTTCGGCGTGTTTGAAAACCGATTCGACTGTTGCACGGGAGGGCGCAGTTAACAACACCCGTTTCCCTTCTGTAATCAGTTGACTGGCAGCCATGCCCAGTGCGGCAGATTTGCCTCTGCCCCGATCCGCAGTGAGGACGACAGGGTCTTCAGATCGGAGGATTGCGGTAACGGCATCCTGCTGGAGAAATCCCCCCTGCCCCCCCTTTTTCAAAGGGGGGAACCTATCAGCAAGAGCCGGATATTGGCTGGAGGGCTTCCCCCTTTGAAAAAGGGGGAACGAGGGGGATTTTAATAACCCCACAAACCGCCGCAAAAACCTGCCATTGGCATCTTCCGGCTGATACGGATAGGGCAAAAACCGCCGGTAATCAGGATCAGGAAAATCCGCCCATTCATCCAGCGGTGGCGTCAGCAGGTAGAAAGTTCCGCCCCCACGCAAGGTTCCGCTGATCGCCGCAAACGCATTCACATCTAAGCCGCTATGCGCATCAAACACAATTGCATCAGTTTCCTGCCCCAGCAGGGTACGGGCTTTATTGGCGGGCAACGCCCCGGCGATGCCGGGAGCCGTCGTAATCCAGATGGCGTCAACACCAGCAGCCAGC
>JBBIHI010000126.1:0-7715 GCA_037447095.1 Thiotrichaceae bacterium | reverse complement strand
TACCCGGACCATTGATGCATGTTTGGCGCAAACCCACACGACCCATAAGAAAGCGCTGGATTCCTTGCTAACGCTCAATTTTCAGACCTTCGAAAAATCAGCAATTATGGGCGGTTAAAGTATATATTTCAGCGCAACTGGAACGGCTGACGCTCTATACCTATCCGGTCATGACAACGCTGCTGGGCTGGTTTTTCCTCAAGGAAAAGATTACCCGGCACATCCTGCTGGCGCTGGTACTGACCTATTCCGGCGTCATCTTGCTCTATTGGCATGAAGCCCATGTGGAAGGCAGCAATACCGGTTTAGGTGTGACCCTGGTAGTTGGTGCGGCACTCAGCTTTTCGGGCTACGTCATTCTGGGCAAAAGGCTGATCAACACGCTGGGCAGCCTTTTGTTTACCAGTATTGCGATGTTGTCATCGACACTGTTTGTGAGCATTCACTTTCTGATGACGCACAACATTAGCGACCTGCTGATCAGTCAGACTGCGTGGATATGGACATTTCTGCTGGCCTTCGTCAGCACCGTGCTGCCCAGTTTCATGATCAGCGAAGCGATAGCCAGACTGGGAGCAGCCAAAACCAGTATCGTCGGCACGGCAGGCCCGGTTTTCACCATCCTGCTGGCCGTGGTGTTGCTGGGGGAGCCGTTCGGCTGGTTCCATCTGGCTGGCATGTTGCTGGTGATGTACGGCGTCAGCCTGCTTGGCAAATAAGCGGCTGATGGACTGGATGATGTTGCTCAGTACAACAGGAACGGCTTGCGGGCTTCCTCCCAAGCCTGTTCATCCGGCACAGTAAGCACATCCAGATCGGCTGGGGCTGCCTGCGCATCATCCACCCACTCGCGTAACAATGGCGAGCCGTTAATCACGTCGATTGGCAGTTTGCCGAATTCGTATTCGTAAGGGAAATCCCGCCAGATCGTGTAATCAGGGTAAAGCTGACGGATGGCCTTGAACCCTAGCGCCTGTACCCGCCACGGGCGAAATGCAACATGGTCGTAATGCGAACTTTCCACATGGATTTGTACGCCGGAACACAGCTTGCCGACATGCTTGTGGAAGGTCGGCTCAAACCAGCATTCGCGCAGGATGCAACCTTGTAACCAGTGCGGGGCGAGTGCCTGCATCGTCGCAATGATCTTGCGGGCGTCGATGTCAGGTGCGCCGAACAGCTCCAGCGGACGGGTCGTGCCGCGCCCTTCGGAAAGCGTTGCGCCTTCCAGCATTACCGTCCCGGCGTAACAACGCGCCATGGAAAGGTTGGGCGCATTGGGGCTGGGGTTGACCCATTCGCGTTCGCCCAGCGGCCAACCGTAACCGGGCGCTGTTTCCGGTTGCCAACCTTCCATTCCAATCACGCGGTAATCGACATCAAGGCCAAGCTCGTGAATGAACCACAGGCCAAGTTCACCCATGGTCAGGCCGTGACGCATCGGCATCGGGCCTGCGCCGACGAAGCTTTCCCAGCCATTACGTAACGTCAAGCCTTCCACTGGGCGGCCTGCCGGATTGGGGCGGTCGAGTACCCACACGGATTTGCCGTGCCGTGCAGCCGCTTCCAATACGTAGCGTAAGGTCGTAATGAACGTGTAAATACGGCAGCCCAAATCCTGCAAATCGACCAACAGTACGTCGAAAGTCTCCAGCATGGCATCGGTGGGGCGGCGCACTTCCCCATACAGGCTGAACACCGGAATGCCGTGGATGGGGTCGGTGAAATCGGGCGATTCCATCATATTGTCCTGCTTGTCGCCCTTGATGCCGTGTTGCGGGCCGAAAGCCGCGCTGAGTTTGATGTCGGGCAGCGCGGCCAGTGCATCCAGCGCATGGGTCAGGTCGGGTGTGACGGAAGCTGGGTGTGCCAGCAGGGCTACCCGCTTGCCCGCCAGCGGGATACGCAGGGTGGAATCGTCGAGCAAGCGGTCAAGGCCAAATTTCATCTACACATCCGTCCGGTGGTTAAGCGATTGCAAAGTATGCCCAAGCACCCGCATTTTCCACAATCGCTATTTTGCTTTCCCGCACCGGCGGCTGTGGCTCACGACAATGACTGGCGGCACACACCCGGCATACGGCCAAAGCCAACCAGATGGTCTGCCCAATAGCCATTCAAGGCACTGACGGTAATCGCTTTCCCGGTACGTGGCGCATGGACGAACTTGCCATTGCCCAGATACAAGCCGACATGGCTTACCCGTGAACCCCGAGTGTGGAAAAAGATCATGTCGCCTTTTCTGGCCTGGGTTGGCGACACCTTGAATGCGGCGTTATATTGCTCCGCTGCGGTACGGGGAAGTTGCATCCCCGCCCCCTGCCGGAAGGCATACTGGGTCAGGCCACTACAATCAAACCCTGTCACGGGCGTGGTACCGCCCCATTTGTACATTTTTCCCTGCTGCTTTTGCATGTTCCACACTACCCGGTCAACCAGCGTCACCTGACGCTTGTGCTGCCGTGTGGGAATGTAGGAAACCCTGTGGGCTTTGGCTGCGCTGGCCGGGTGTGGGTGAGGGGTAGGCTTGCTGGCCTCCTGGCTACAACCTGTAACGGCTGACAGCAGCACCAAGGCTACCATCCCTCTTCCTATCATCTGGAGGGCGACACTAAACATTACGGACTCCTTCGTCTTTCCTTGTTTCTTCCTGAATTTAGCCAAAATCTGGCTGGATGCAGGCTTTTTTCCTGCCATCCCGATATGTGTAATGGCACAAACCCCACACAAATACGGTTTTTCTGATAAAGGTCAATATTTTACTGATCGGCAACAAATTTTTATGGCGTATGTCAACCACACAGGCTGCGCCGCGTTCATCCTGTTAAGTCGCTGTTCAGCTTCTATTGCGAGGTAGGCTACCCCGGACAACGGCTTGCTGGTCGAATCACACCCCACAAACGAAGAACCTTTTAACTATCAAGGAAGTCACAAGATGAAACTGATCAATACAATTGCCGCCACCCTGCTCTCCGCCATGCTGGCTGCCCCCGCCGTATTTGCTGACACCTCTGCCACTGACTCCAGCGCCAATGCTGTGAGCAGTAATGACGCCAGCAACCACCCCGGCGAGAATGGCGGAACAGCCAACGGTGGCACCGGCAACAACGTCAATATCAACAGTGGCAATACTACCACCACCAACACCAATAGCGGCAACACCAGTGTCAATGTGAACGTCAGCGATTCACTGGTTAAAATCCCTACCGTCCGGGTAGGTGAGGTTTCCGTCCACTAAGCATTGAGCGACAGCACCCGTTTTCTTCAGGGAAAGCGGGTCGCTGAACCCTTACGCACCTTTCACGACAAGGGCATCCTGCAATTCACCCAGGCGATGTAACAGGTACGCACGCTCACGGTTGGCAGCGAGCAACTCCTGCTGAACCTGTTTCAACTCACGCAATGTCTGGATCAGTCTGGCTTTCTGCTGGCTACCCGGCAGGCTGGAACTTGTTGTTGTCATAGTGTTATCCCGTATAATTGTTCTAATATCGGCCTTACATCCCGGCTGCGCCTTGCAGCAGGCTGTCCAGCGTATACGGGCAGGCAGGCGGCGGCAAGTGCCCGCTGCTGCCAGTCTGGGAGCAAAACAGGGTGCGGGCATCTTCATACAAGCCCGACAGCATACGCTCCAGAATGAGCGCTGTGCCCGGTTTATGGTCGACACGCTCACGCAGGTACTTACGCTCATGCTCAATGGCACTGGTATCAACGTGGATGCTGCCTGCATTACGGTATTCCTGCTGCATCAGGTGCAGCAACAGCATACGGGAACTTTCCGCCAGCCCAACCCTCCGGGCATTGGAATAGACGATACGGGGTGCTGTTTTCATCTCTAGCCCTCATCAACAGCGATTTTCTTACCCTCGATTATTGTTCTTTATGGCTTGCTGAAAGATGAATATTTACGCAACCGCGTTACGTAACCCCGATACTGGCAACAAAACTGTTACGTTGGTGGAAGTCAGGCCGCTCACCGGGATGCGCCAATGCCCAATAGGATTTTTCCTCGTGGATGGTTTCAATGACTACCGTCAAACCGACTGCGAATGGCTTGCCAGCAGGATTGCCGGGCAGCATGTCAGCACTGATAGCAGCTTCCAGCCAGAAACTGCCTGTACTTTCACCGGGAGGGGGTGCCATCACCAATTGCGGGGGCACGCCCACCTGCCATGCCTGCCGTTCCCGATACCCACCAAAAGCATACGCCGCCCATTGCCGGGAAGGCGAGAAATTGAACTCATGATAAGCGCTTTCACCCTGCACGCCGATGAACGCCTCGAAACAGGTATGCCCCCACAGCCCATCGGTGAAACCTGCTGCCTGCCGCTGCGGGAAACGGATCATCCCAGGCTCGGCCAGCAGTTGGTAACGCAGCCACACACCACCATCAGCCTGACAGGCAAGGCTGACGGTTAATGCCTTGACGGCAGGACAGGGTGTCAGTGGATGGCTACAGAGTGGATGTGTTACCACGTTTCATGGCAGGTAACGCCCGCCTCGTGGTATTCGGAAGCAACGTGCAAGGTAATGATCCTGTTGCCGGTCACACTTTCGGTTACACCGTCAATCAGCCCGAAACCGAAATTGCACAAGGCGTGGGTTCCTGCATCAATGCCCCGTTCGTGCAGCTCCAGGCCAATCTGGCAGCCGTGCAATTCGGCATTCTTACCATCCAGGGTAACGCCGCTCATGAATTCCTTGGCCTTGAAGAAATCAGCCACGATGGCACGCGCCTGCTCAGGGTCGCCCTGTTGCCCCGCACCCAGACGCTTGCCCAATTGCCTGCCTGCATAACGGAACACACTGATCGTGCCGCGCTTGCCAATCAGGACTTCAATCTGTTCTGCCAGATCGGCCAACAACACCACCAGATCACGGGTTGTGACTGCACATTCTTTTTTCGTTGTCATTTCACTTCCTTTTACCATGTTTGCGTTAACTTGCTCGCGGATTTGCCCGCTGACCTGATGGGCTGCTGCCAGCACCGCATCAATGTCGGCATCCGGCTCGGCCATCAGCAGCAAGGATGCCCCTTCCACCGTCTGGACAGCGATGACATAACCCTGTTCGCCCTTCAGGAACATTTCACCGTAATCCCCCAGCCGGAACTCATCCGCCGTGCGGATACCACTGGACACCAGGGCACTGCCCATGGCCGCCACCATATCTTCATCCACGTGGTCAGGAAGCACGGAGCATAACACCAGGCCACTGGCTGATATGACAGCAACAGCTTCAATTTCGGGCGTAGTGCTGTGCAATGCCTGCAAGATAGGCATCAATAGATCGGCATTCATCTCTTATCCTCGCTAACTGATTTCCCGAAAAGTGCCGGGAAGCATCCCCCTCATCGACAGAAATCCCCATAAAGGGGACTGATCGTTTTTTAGTATAGTGCCCCTTCCCAGTAAATTTTAAATTTATTGCAAGCCGGTCAAGACGGCATAGGGCAGGCGGAGTACGGACACGCCGTTTATTGAAATGCGCCTTATGCTAAACTGGATGGCATGAAAAAGTTACCCATCGGCATCAGTACCCTGGCGGACATCATCAATGATGGCTACGTCTACGTGGACAAAACGCCTTACGTACAGATGCTGACCGATGCAGGCAAATATTACTTCCTGTCACGCCCGCGCCGCTTCGGCAAATCCCTGTTGGTCGATACCCTGAGGCAGTTGTTTTCCGGTAACGAAACACTGTTCCGTGGCCTGCATATCCACCCGCATTGGGACTGGTCGGTGACTTATCCGGTCATCCATATCAGCTTCGGCGCTGGCCATTTGCAGAGCCGGGCGGAACTGGAACGGCGCTTCCGTCACATCCTGCGGGTCAATCAGGAACAGCTTGGCCTCGAATGCCCGGATCAGGAAGATGTCAGCAGTTGTTTCAGCGACATCATCCGCGCTGCCAAAATTAAATACGGGCAATCCGTCGTGGTATTGGTAGATGAATATGACAAGCCGATTCTCGACAACATCAGCAAGCCTGACATCGCAGCGGAAATGCGTGATGGTTTGCGCAACCTGTATTCTGTCATCAAGGATAATGACGCCAATATCCGCTTTACCCTGCTCACCGGGGTCAGCAAGTTTTCCAAGGTATCGCTGTTCAGCGGCCTGAACAATCTGGAAGACATCACCCTCGATGCACGTTACAGCGCGTTGTGCGGCTACACCCAAAACGAACTGGATCGCGAGTTCGCCGAGCATCTGCAAGAGGCGGACAGGGAACTGGTGCAACGCTGGTACAACGGCTACAACTGGCTGGGAGAAAGCGTTTACAACCCGTTCGACATCCTGCTCTTTATCAGCAAGGGCAAGGAGTATTTGCCTTACTGGTTTGAAACCGGCACGCCGACCTTTCTGGTAGAAATCCTGCGCAAGCGCCCGTTCCATCTGCCCGATCTGGAAGCGGTGCGCATGGAATACAAGATGCTGGGTAATTTCGATGTAGACACCATCCATCTGGAAACCCTGCTGTTCCAGACCGGTTATCTGACCATCAAACAGAAACAGGCGGCATTTCCGGGCAGCACGCCGGAATACATCCTTTCCTACCCCAACCTTGAAGTCCGCTACAGCCTGATGGGGTATTTGCTGGAAAACTACCTCACCGACAGCCGCCACGAACGCGGTTCCATCTATCAGGCATTCCTCACCAACGACTTTGCCGCGCTGGAACGGCGCTTCCGCACCCTGTTTGACGGCATCGCCTACCAGAACCACACCAATAATCCGATTGCGGCTTATGAAGGCTATTACGCCTCGGTGGTGTATGCCTTCCTCTGCTCACTGAGTCTGGATACGCGGGCGGAAGAAAGCACCAACAAGGGGCGGGTGGATATTACCCTGCGCTTCACCCTGCCGGATGGGCAGAAGCAGGTTTACATCTTTGAATTCAAGATGGTGGACAAGGCCGAAGGCGACGGTAGCGCCCTACAGCAGATCAAGGCAAAGGATTACGCCGCGCCCTATCGGGATGGGCAGCAGCGGATTTTCCTGATTGGCATGGAGTTTAATGGGCAGGCACGGAATCTGGTGCGGTTTGAGTGGGAAGAGACGCCAAGCCAAGGATGCACACAAACTTCATAATCGCGTAATCTCGCATAGCGTATTTATCCCTTCGTGAAAAACAGCAAGAACGAGGTGGATATTGTGCTGGAACGCAGCGGCGGCAAGCAGATCGGGATCGAAATCAAAGCATCCGCATCCGTTGGCGAGGCGGATATCAAAGGGTTGGCGAAGTTTGTAGGCGACCGGCTGGAATCCGGCCTGGTGTTTTACAGTGGGGAAGAAACCCACCCCGCCCCTCCCTTATCAAGGAGGGGCAACATGCACCGTTTGCCCGCCCCCGATATTCCGACTACTATCTGCCCTATCGTCCCTTATGCCTGACTAGCCATGTCTATGACCCCACTGGAAATCGCCCTGCAACGCATCGAAGAGTGCCGCCGCACCCGCTCGACCGAACTGGATTTGAGCAAGCTCGGTCTGGAAGCAATACCGGAAGCGGTGTTTGAACTGACGTGGCTGGAAAAGCTGGATGTGTCAGGAGAGTGGCGAAGAGGACGAAAGTTTGGGTTCATTAAAGAAATTTCTCCAAGAATTGAGCAACTAACCGTTTTGACCGAGTTCAAATGCGCGTTAAACCAGATCAGCGACCTGTCACCTCTCAGCGGATTGCCTGCCTTGCAATCGCTTGACTGTCGC
>JBBIHI010000125.1:0-7722 GCA_037447095.1 Thiotrichaceae bacterium | reverse complement strand
ATCCAGCGCATGGACGGTTTCATCCCCCACCTGAAAATTGCGGCAAATATCCCGTAGTGCAATGAGTGGATCTCTCCCCCTCTCCCCTTGAGGGTCGACGTCAACGGCGGCTGGGTGCGGGGGCTGGGGGGGTAGGAGCCTATCACTCATCCGCTTTTTCCTTGGCTTTCACCACAATGTCCTCTTTGACCCCGGTTGCGCCCGGTGTGGTGACAACCTGTTCGCCTTCCTTCAAACCGTCAGTAATTTCGGTGAAAGTCCAGTTACCCAGTCCGGTTTTCACGGCGCGTTTTTCCAGCTTGCCGCTGCTGTCAGGTACGTAGACATATTGGCTTTCCAGCAAGGCTTCGGTGGGAATGCGCAGCACGCTGTCACGGGTTTCCAGAATAATGTCCACATCGGCACTGTAACCAACCAGCAAATCCTTGAGGTCGTCGGGATTGCTGAATGCCAGTTCCACTTCCACCGTCCGCGCCTGCTTTTCCAGGTCAATCACGTAGGAACCAATCCGGGTCACAGTGCCGGGGAAATCCCGGCCACGCCATGCATCCAGGGTGATACGGGCAGGCAGGCCGGTCTTGATTTTCGGTGCATCCACTTCATCAATCGGTGCGCTGACCAGAAAACAGCCCGGCTCAATCAGGTCAATCACCGGTAGGGTCTGGATACCGGGCGGGGAAGGCGTGACGTATTCGTTCAGTTCCCCATTGATGTCGGCAATGATCCCGGCGAAAGGGGCTGTCAGGGTGGCACGTTCAAGCTGTGCCTGTGCCGCCTTCAACTGGGCAGCGGCAACCGTGGTCTGGACAGCGGCAGTCTTGCAATTGGCTTCAGCAACCTTTGCCGCCGTATTGGCCTTGTCCAGTGCCTCGCTGGAAATGCTGGCGGAACGGCGTAATTGGGCTGAGCGGCTTGCTGCGCGGCTGGCTTCGTCTGCTTGCAGGCAGGCCGCATCACGTTGTTTGTCGGCAGCTTGCACACCTTCCTGCGCGGCATTGAGGCTGGCCTGTAAATCATCGTTCCACAAGCGCAATACTACGTCCCCGGTTTTCACCTTTGCACCCTTGGCAAACGGCAATGCACTGATCTGGCCACCGATGGAGGGGGAAAGCCGGGCGCGGCGGCAGGCTTTGACGGTTCCCGCGCGGGTATTGGCAACACTGGCCTCCACCGTCCCCTTGTCCACAGTTGCCAGTGTCACTTCGAGCAGGGTCGGATGTTGTTTCTGCCACACCAGCCAGCCGACTACGGCGACGACCAGCAGGACGGGCAGGATTCGGGAAATGCGCATGATTATTCTCCTGTGCCCATTTCATTATACTGCATACGGGTCATTGTGCCCGCATGGGGGTATCCATTACCCTTCCATGCATCAATAACGGAAGGATTTTGTGGATGAACCAGCAAGTCATGAATGATGCCGAAGCGCTGTTACTCAAGGCGCAGGCAGGGGAACTGGATAGCGATACCTTTATGCAGCAGTTGATGGACGCACAACTGTTCATGCCGATTTACGAGAAACACCAGATTGGCGGCTTGCAACCGAACACCAGCGACCAGGCTATTCCGCTGACGCTGGATGATGATGCGGGCAACAAGGTGCTCATCCTGTTCACTAGCCCCGATCGGGCGAAAAATTTCGTGAAAGAGTTCCCCGGTTACGGCGGCGGCCTGCTGGCAGAATTCAAATGGATCGTGGAAAAGGTCGGCACGGGTTACAGCATTTCCATCAACCCTGACCATGAGCTGGGGATTGATCTGGAGGTGGGGATGATTGCGGGTAGTGCATCACTGCATTAACGGTCGGCAATAATGCATCAGACTTAATTTGTATTTATGCACAATCGTGCATACAATAAGTGAACGAATGGAAATAGAGTTTGATCCTGGCAAGGCGGAACAGAACCCGCTGAGGCATGAAGGCGTGACCTTTGACGAAGCCAAAGCGGTTTTGCTTGACCCTTACGCCCTGACCCGCGAAGACAATGACATTCCAGAAGAACAGCGTTTTGTCAGTTTGGGAATGGGCACAAAAAACCGGGTTCTTGTTGTTGTATGGACATTACGCGGCGACCGTATCCGCCTGATTTCCGCATGGAAGGCCAACCAGCCGCAACGGAGACGTTATGAAAGCCAGTTCTGACGAAATGTACGATAAATTCAAAGATGATGATTTTGCTGATGCAAAGCCTGTTTCCCGGATTCCCGCATTGGCAAAACTGCAAGCCGAACACGGCAGCAAAACCCGTATTACCATGCGGGTTGATAATGACGTTCTGGCCGCATTCAAGGCTAGGGCAGAAATGCATGGAGGCAGTTATCAGGCCATGATGAATGAGGCGTTGAAACAATTTATTCAGGGGCAAACGCTGGTGGATGCTGTTAAACAAACCATCCGTCAGGAGTTGAAAGGCAACTTGGTGAATGCCTGATTCCTGTCACACCTTCAGGTGCGACAAGCGGTTGGCGTTGGTTACAACTGTAACCGATGACATCGCCATCGCCGCCCCCGCAATCATAGGGTTGAGCAACAGGCCGGTAAACGGATACAAAGCCCCAGCAGCAATCGGGATACCCAGCGCGTTGTAGACGAACGCACCCAACAGGTTCTGATGGATAGTGCGCACGGTTGCACGCGACACCTTGATCGCGTCACTGATGCCATGCAGGGAATGCCCGACCAGGATCACGTCAGCGGTGGCTTTTGCCACATCCGCCCCTGCACCAATCGCGAAACCGACATCGGCCTGCGCCAGGGCAGGTGCGTCATTGATGCCATCGCCAACCATCGCCACCTTGCGCCCGTCAGCCTGCAAGGTTTGCACGAGTTGTGCCTTATCGCCCGGCAGCACTTCGGCATGGACATTGCCCGCCGCAATCCCCACCTGTTGCGCAATGTGTTCCGCCACTTCGCGCCGGTCGCCGGTCAGCATGATGACTTGCAGACCCTGTTGCTGGAGGGCGCGGATGCTTTCCTCTGCGTCCGGTTTGATGGCGTCGGCAATGCCGAACAGGGCGAGGACTTGCTGGCTGTCAGCAAGGAAAACCGGGGTTTGCCCCTGGCTGTCCAGTGCCTGCAAGCGGGTTTGCCATGCATCCAGAGCCAAGCCCTGCTGTTGCATCAAACGCGCATTGCCGACTCGGTATTCCTGCCCGTCGAAACTGGCTTGCACGCCGTGTCCGGCAAGGCTGGTAAAACCTTTGACCCGCAGTGCTTTCAGCCCATTATCCTGAGCAGCAGCACGAATGGCAGCACCGAGCGGATGTTCCGAACCACGCTCCAGACCCGCCGCCAACGACAATAAATGCTCAGCATCCTGCCCGTCAGCGACGTGGATGGCATTCACGGACGGTTTGCCCTGGGTAATCGTGCCGGTCTTGTCGAGCACGATGGTGTCGAGTTTGGCAGCTTGTTGCAGCGCATCACCGTTGCGGATTAGGATGCCGGATTGCGCCGCCTTGCCCACTCCGGCAATGATGGAAATCGGTGTCGCCAAACCCAAAGCACACGGGCAGGCAATCACCAGCACGGTCATTGCCGCGACCAGTGCATAACTCAAACGCGGTTCCGGCCCCAGCCACCACCACAGGCCGAAGGTCAGGAGCGCAATCGACACCACCACCGGCACGAATACCGACGCCACCTTGTCCACCAGCCGCGCAATCGCCGGTTTGGAACTTTGCGCCTGCCGGATCATGTCGATAATGTGGGCAAGCACCGTATCCGCCCCGATATGGCTGACCTGCATCAGGAAACTGCCGGAACCGTTCAGGGTTCCGCCCGTCACGCTATCACCCTTGCGCTTCGCAACCGGAACGGATTCGCCCGTAAGCATGGATTCGTCGACGTGGGATTCACCCTCCAGCAACTTGCCATCCAGTGGGATGCTTTCATGCGCCCGTACCTGTACGGTTTCTTCCAGCCCGACTTCTTCCAGCGGGATGTCCATCTCCTGACCGTTACGGACGACGTGGGCAATCGGTGGTTGCAAATTCATCAGGCTTTTGATGGCGTGGGAAGTGCGCCCCCGCGCCCGCATTTCCAGCGCATTGCCGAAGCTGACCAGTGCGATGATCACCAGTGCAGCCTCGAAATAGGCGTGCCGCGCCAGCGAGGGAATGGCGTTGGGGAAGGCGACCACAGCGGTGGAATACAGCCAGGCCGTGCCCGTGCCGAGCGCAATCAGCGTATCCATATTGCTGCTGCGGTGTTTGAGGCGCTGCCATGCGCCCCGGAAGAAATGCCCACCGGAATACACCAGCACGATCAGGGTAACAAGGCTGACGGCTGCCCAGAACCAGCGGCCTTGCCCCACGACTTCCGGCAACAGGCCGGTCATGCCGGTAAGGAACATGAAAGCGCCGGGAATGCCCGCCACCCATACGCGCCGCCATAGTTGGCAGTAATGTGCCTGTTCGAGCGCCTCTTTTTCGTCTTCGGCAGCCCGGCCTTGCATCACCGCTGCGCCGTAACCGGCGGCTTTCACCGCCTGCACCAACGCATCAGGGTTAACGTCACCTTTGACCAGTGCGGTACGTTCCGCGAGATTGACGCTGACTTCGCCACCGTCGGCAGCAGCTTGCAAGGCAGTTTCTACCGCACTGACACAGCCAGCGCACATCATGCCGCTGATGGAAAGACGGACGGTCGTTGCAGCCATGGCCTTGTATTGCCTTATTCGTCGTCCAGATCAGTGGGGTAGCCAGCATCCGTCAGGGTGTCGATGACCAGATCAGGGTCAACATCGCCCTTGACTTCAGCACTGGCCGAAGCAAGGTCTACCGTCACGGAGGTAACGCCTTCGAGCTGTTCCAGCTTCTGCTTGACGTTGCTGACGCAGCCGCCGCATTTCATGTTGCCAACCTTGAATTTCATGTTTCGTCTCCTGTTGTCTGTCGGAAATCAGCCTTCGGGGTATTGTGACCAGTCGCGGTAATCACTGCCGAACACGAAGAAATGCGGGTTCAGCAAGGATTCCTTGGTGTTGTAACGCATCGGCTGCATGTCGGTGCGGGTAAAGTGCCCGCCAGCCTCTTCGACAATGATTTGTGCCGCCGCCGTATCCCACTCGGAAGTCAGTCCCAGGCGCGGGTAAATGTCGGCGGAACCTTCCGCGACCAGACAGGCTTTGAGGATACTGCCCATCACGATGTAGTCATGCTCACCAATGCGCTCAAGGAACTGCGGCATTACTGGGTCGCGGTGCGATTTGCTGCCGACCACTTTCAGCGGGGAAGCGGGGGGGCGTGTGCTGATGCCGAATGTTTCGCCATTGGCCTGCTTGAAAGCACCATTGCCCTGGCTGGCAAACCAGGTTTCATTCAGTGCCGGGGCATGGACGACGCCAAGGATGGGTACGTTGTCATGTACCAATGCAATCAATACGCTGAACTCACCATTACGTTTGATAAATTCGCGGGTTCCATCCAGCGGGTCAACCAGCCAGTAGGTTTGCCACTGGCTGCGCTCGGCAAATGGCAATTCGCTGGCGTTTTCTTCGGACAGCACGGGGAATTGGGGGGAAAGTTTCCCCAATGCAGCGACAATATGGTGGTGGGAGGCAAGGTCAGCGGCGGTCAGCGGGCTATTGTCGTCCTTGTGCTCGATACTAAAATCGGTACTGTTGTACACGGCCATGATTTTTTCACCGGCTTCCTGTGCAATGCGCACGACAGAGTGGGTGAGTGTATCCAGTTCCATTCGGTTTCCTGTTACTGTTGTTTGAGCCAGTCCTGTGTCAGATACAGGGCAAGCAGGCTGCGGCCTTCGGTAAAATCGTCGCGTTGCAGTAGTTCGTCGAGGTTGTCGAGTTTCCACGGCACGACTTCTAATGGTTCGGGTTCATCGCCTTCGGTGCGGTGCGGATAAAGGTTGCGGGCCAGCACAAGGTTGGTGCGGTGCGCCATATAACTGGGCGACAGGGTAACGCTGCGCAACAGGTTCAAGTCGTGTGCGGCGTAACCGACCTCTTCCATCATTTCGCGGTTGGCAGCATCGAGGATGTCTTCGCCGCGTTCCACATGCCCTTTGGGGAATGCCAGTTCGTAACGCTCGGTTCCGGCGGAATATTCACGGATCAGCAACAGCGTATCGTCATCCAACAGCGGTACAATCAGCACCGCGCCATTGCCCCGGTTGGCAAGGCGTTCGTAGATGCGACGTTCCCCGTTGCTGAATTCGATGTGGACTTCTTCCACATGAAACAGGCGGCTGCTGGCAACCGGGCGCGTTTGGTGTATGGTTGGCAATTTTGACATGCGACGATTCTAGCACGATGGATACGACAAAGAAGGCTTTCCTGCCACCCCTTCCGCTCGACTGGGATGACATCCAGACCGTATTCCTGGACATGGATGGAACCCTGCTCGACCTGCATTTCGACAACCATTTCTGGCTGGAACACCTGCCGGTACGCCTGGCGGAACAGCGTGGCGTGACACCGGAAGAAATCAGCACCTATCTCAACCAGCGCTACACCGAAATGGAAGGCACGCTGGAATGGTATTGCCTCGATTACTGGCAAAACCATCTGGAAACCGATCTGGTAGCGCTGAAACACGAGATTGCCGACCGCATCCAGATACGGGCGCATGTGGAACATTTCCTCGAATCGCTGCATACGCGCGGCAAACGGGTGGTGTTGCTGACCAATGCGCACCAGAAAAGTGTTGCCCTGAAATTCGGCTATGTGGCGTTGGAACATTTCTTCGACCGCATCATTACTTCGCATTCGCTGGGGCTGCCCAAGGAACATGAGGATTTCTGGCGGAAGCTGGCGGACGTGGAAGTGTTTGACCCGGCACATTCGCTGTTCATCGACGACAACCTGCATGTGCTGCGTTCGGCACAGGCGGCGGGGGTGAAGCATTTGCTGGCGATCCGCGAGCCGGATTCCAGACTGCCACCAAAAGATACGCAGGAATTTGTGGCGGTGGAGTGTTATACGCAGTTATTGTGAGAGGAGTGTTTCAATACATCACCCCGAGCAGCCACAACGGAATCCGCCTGCCGTCGCCGATCACCACATCATCCACGGCAGCATAGCCATCCGGGTGCTTGGCAAGCTGTTTTAGGGTTTTGCCCGCACCGTCGATTTCAAAGACCCAGCGATCATCAACCAGAAAATCGCCTTTGTCGTGGTAGTGAACCTGATGCCCGTATGACAGTTGTGAAACGAAGAAACTTTCCCGGATGGAGCCGATATTGGGGTTGGTGCACAACGCATAAAACAGGTTGGTGTTGTCCAGCAGCAGTTTGCCCGGCTTGTTGACGGTGCGCATCCCGCTGCCGCCGCGTACCACATGCACCAGGCTGCCCGCACTCATGCTTTCCAGATAACGTGCCAGTGTTGGCCAGGATGTCCCGACACCAGCGCTGAGTTTGGATATGTTCAATTCCACCGGGTCAGTGCTGCATAACATGTATAACAGCTTTTTCAGTTTCCCCAGCTTGCCGGGGTCAATGCTGTAAAGGCTGGCGAGGTCGGAATCAATGGTCAGGTTGACCACTTCCAGCAGTTTGCTGGTGTAGTTATCCAGCGATTCGCGGTAGAACGGGTAAGCGCCGTATTGCAGGTATTTCCTGAACTGCTCAATGGGGCGCAGATGTTGCATGATACTGGCGGCGATGTTGGGGTGGTCAGCGAGTATTTCCGGCAGGGAATGCGGAGTAAACACCAACCCGGTTTCGATTTCCATGAATTCACGCAGGGAAAGCACCGG
>JBBIHI010000124.1:0-7725 GCA_037447095.1 Thiotrichaceae bacterium | reverse complement strand
TTTTGGACAGCGAATAGAATTCCACCGCAATGTCTTTTGCACCGGGCACTTGCAGGATGGAAGGCGCCTTGTAGCCGTCGAAACAGATTTCCCCGTAGGCAATGTCGTGGATAACCCATACATCGTGTTCCTTGGCAACCTGAATGACGCGCTCAAAGAAATCCAGCTCCACCACTTGCCCGGTTGGGTTGCCGGGGAAATTGATGATCAGCATTTTCGGCTTCGGCCAGGAATTCCTGATGGCGGCTTCCAGCTCTTCAAAGAAATCCTTGCCCGGCACTAACGGCACATGGCGGATGTCCGCGTCAGCAATGATGCTGCCATACGGGTGGATCGGGTAAGCCGGGTTGGGGACGAGCACGGTGTCGCCACGGCTTAAGGTAGCCAAAGCCAGATGTGCCAAGCCTTCCTTGGAACCGATGGTGACAATCGCTTCGGTTTCAGGGTCGATGTCCACGTCAAACTTACGCTTGTACCAATTGCTGATCGCCTTGCGCAGGCGCGGGATGCCGCGTGACATGGAATAACGGTGGGTGTCATTGCGCTGGGCAGCTTCCACCAGCTTGTCGACGATGTGTTTCGGGGTAGGCTGGTCAGGGTTGCCCATCCCGAAGTCGATAATATCCTCACCTTTGGCGCGTGCCTCACGTTTGAGCGCATCGGTGATCTTGAAAACGTAGGTCGGAAGCCGGTTTATTCTCTGGAAATCGTCCTGCACGGTTCTGGTCCTGAAAGGAAATCACCCAATAACTGGGGCCATGGTAAGCCAGCCACATTACAATCCACCATGCGGACTGTCAATTGTGATGAGAAGAAAGCAGCCGCAACACGCCAGCCACTGACAGGCATTCATCCTCAGCCCGCCAGTATCGAAACATCAGACATGAAAGGATTGAGAATAGTCAGCTTGCCGATCTGTTGCCCATGCTGCATATCCTCGCTCAGAACCAGCTCACAATCCTGCACCTGTGCCGCCGAGAGAATGAGTGAATCCCACCACGAAAAGTGATAGCGATCCTGAAGCAGCCAGGCATTTTCCATCACAGCTTTATCAACTGCGACCGGGTTCCAAAGCAACAGGTTACGGATGTCAGCCTGCGCTTCCGGGCGAGTCAAGCCGGGTTTCAATCGTTGGGTAACAATGACATAGAACTCATTGAGCGTCTGGAAGCTGATCCTGCCGGAACGTTCACGCCACAAAATACCCAACCATTCCAAGGCAATAGCCTGTTTGTCTTCTTCCGACTTGTCGCGTGAATAAACCAGAATATTGGTATCAACAAATGCCTTAACGCTCATACAACGATTCCCTGCTTGGGTAACGTTCACTTTTGGGTTTCAAGGCTTTGGGGGAACGGGCAAAAAACTGCTGCATGGCCGCCTGATAACCATTTTCCTCCTGCATCCGGTTGCGCAACAAATTGCCCAACAACTGGGAAATACTGGTGTTTTGTTTGGCAGCCCAAACACGAACCCACAGGGCGACTTCATCATCAAGACTGACGGTAACATTTTTCATAACACAAACCTCGTGTTGCACGAACTTTGTGTAGAGTGTAACACGACTAAACACCTTCGCTACATATGCACAGACTGCATACAAACTTGCACCTGAGCACCCAAAACGCCACACTTTGGACTCCCATCAGGAAAGGTATAAGCATGAAATTCAGTGAAGCCGCCAGCGATGCCCGTTACCGGATAACCCGTTACAATGCGGATGCGGTATGGGTGAATGACCAGCCGCTGGAAAATAGTTTTATTATCAGCCCGCAAACCCTGATCCGTGACTGGCGCCCGCAAAGTTTTCAGGCATTACAGGTCGCTGATCTGGCGACACTCTTTGGGCTGGAAGCAGAGGTGATGATCATCGGCAGCGGCAATAAGCAACAATTGCCACCACCTGAAATATGGAAGGCATTGGCACAGCACGGGGTGGGATTTGAAATTATGAAAACTGACGCTGCCTGCCGCACCTACAACGTGCTTCTGGGTGAAGCACGCCATGTTGTAGCGGCATTTTTTATTCGGGATTAGGCAAATCCAAGCAAGCTTTCCCCAGACAGCCCTTTGTTTTCCAGGATGCGGCGCAAGCGCTTGAGTGCATCCATCTGGATCTGGCGTACCCGTTCACGGGTCAGCCCCAAGGCTTCACCAACCTGTTCCAGTGTGGCACGCTCATGACCGTGCAGGCCGAAACGGCGCACAATCACTTCCTTCTGTTTGAATTCGAGCTGATCCAGCCAGTTATCAACGGACTGGGTAATATCCTCATCTTCCAGCTTGCTGGCAGGCTCATCGTGCTGCTCATTGCTGACGAAATCGACCAGCGGGCTGTCACCATCCTTGCCAACCGGAATATCCAGCGAAGTAATGCGCTCATTGAAGTCCAGCAGCTTACGCAGTGATTCAACCGGCTTACCCATGGCTTCAGCAACGTCCTGCACTGGTGGCTCGTAACCCAGTTTCTGGGTCATTTCACGCACCTTGCGCAGATAGGCATTCAATTCCTTGTTGACGTGGATCGGCAGGCGGATGGTACGGGTCTGGTTCATCAGCGCCCGTTCGATATTCTGCCGGATCCACCAGGTGGCATAGGTGGAAAAACGGAAACCGCGCTCAGGATCAAACTTTTCCACGGCATGAATCAGGCCGAGGTTGCCTTCCTCAATCAGGTCAGGCAAAGGCAAACCGCGCCCCATGTAACGCCGGGCAATCTTGACCACCAGCCGCAGGTTGCAGGTAATCATTTTCTTGCGCCCCAATTCGTCACCGGAACGTGCCAGACGACCGTAATGGATTTCTTCCTCAGGTGTCAGCAGGGGGGAAAACTCGATTTCACGCAGGTACATTTGCGTGGCATCCATTTCATGCGTATTCATGGATGGGCTGAGACGGGACAGTTCCACAACCTCACTGTCATCATCGCTGGCAATATCAGCATCCCCAGCGTCATCATCATCCAGCGGACACAGCTCATTTTCTTCGGTGGTATCAAATGCAGCAAAGCTGTGCTCTTTGTCCTGCATACGAGTCTGTGGTCTTGGCATCAGTTTAGACTCCTTTGTTGTAAGGGATTTGACACTTCATTCATGGCCTGTTTCTTTCATCCTCCAGAAAGAAAGTCAGCCAACAATCCCCAAATCGACGTTCATTTGCTGTAGTTATGGATGCACGGTAGCACAAAAGTTCACTATCGAAAAGACCTTAATGAAAACTTAACGAAAAACTTAAGTACATGATTAGTAAACAACAGATACGTATCAGCAATAAGTTGCTGAATTACAAAGCTGAACTGAAACTGAACGAATGGTAAATTTTTCAAGAACCTTGCTACCCCCCATAGCGCCTGCGCAAATCTTCCATATAAGCCCTGCGTTCAGCATCCCCCATACTCGGCCAGACCTGGCGCAGCTTCTGCCGTTCAGCCACCGGCAAGGTATTGACCCATGCATACCACGCCTTCAGACGGGCACGTTTTGCCGGAGGCATGGCCTTATAGCGCTGGAGTTGCTGGGCAACCTTTTGCTGGCTGGCCGGGCTTAAACGCTTCCATTCCGCATAACGCTGGCGGATGCGTTCACGTTCCTGTGCCGGTTTTGCTGCCCAGCGGCGTAGCGTCTGCTGCTTGCTGGCGGGGAAACCATCCCATTGCCCGGCAAACCCGGCCAGCACTGCCTGTTCCTGGGCGCTGAGTTGCGACCATCTCACCGTATCAGCCATGACCTGCCCACTTGCCGCTGTCACCAGCATGACCACACCTGTCAGGAAAGATGTAAAACGGCCTGCCCACGATTTCATTCCGGTGCCTCCACGCCAAGGGCATTTTCTGCCAGTACATAAACCGGGGCATCACCTGCGAATTCAATCAAGGCATCCGCTTCATCCCAATAGCTGCCGTATTCATCCCACCAGGCCATCATGGCCATGATTTCATCTGCTGTCTCTGCGGCCTGCACCGGGGCGAACCACCCCGCCAGACAAACCAGACCCATGCAGCAAACATGACGGATTCCTTTCCTTTCCATGTCATCACCTATTCCTGTGTCAGATACAGTCAGCCGTATTCGGCTGCCAGCCATTCATACATGTCCAGATTTTCGAGGAAATCCATCTCCTCACCGGACATCAAAACCTCCATGGTCTTCACATCCACCACCGTATCCGGCTTGTCAAACCGGAAAGACGGCACCGGAACCCAAGCCACGGAACCCTTTTCAACAGACGGCAAATCGGCCGTATTCGGCAACACCCCAAGTGTTATTGCCAGTGTGACGACAGCAGCGGCTACAAATCCGCCTGATAATGATGGCAGGTGTAGAAACCCAGACCAATGGTCATGCCGTTCCAACGCCTGCAAACGCACCTGTTTCAACCTGTCACGGGTAGGCCAGTCAAGTGTGTTGGCTGAATATTCCAGCCCCCGCCTGACGGCCTCAACCAATACCTGTTCTGCCAGCTTGTTCATTGTGAGTAATCTCCCAGTTTTTCCCGCAAACTGTGGATGGCGCGGGAATAATGGGTTTTGACACTGCCTTCCGAACAACGCATGATTCTGGCTGTTTCAGCAATGTCATACCCCTCCCACGCACGAAGCAACAACGCCTGCTGCTGACGTAATGGCAATCCCCCTATCGCCTCCAGCAGGTTTTCTGTCAATTCAGCGTTCAATACGCCGGTTTCCGGCTCCAGAAACTGGGTCTGGGCAACCTGTTCTTCCGGCCTGACTGACAGGTTTTCCTCATCATCCTGGGCGAAGAAAAACACCCGCCAGCGGTTCCGTACCTTTTGCCGCCGATGCCAGTCATTGATCCGGCTGTGCAAGATGGTATGGAACAATGCACCCCATTCCGGCTCGGGATGGGATGAATATTTACTTGCCAGTTTCAACATTGCGTCCTGCACAATATCCAGCGCTTCTTCATCATCCTGAGTCGCCAGACGCGCAATCACGAATGCCCGACGTTCAACCCCCCGCAGGAAATTGTCCATCCTCGCAGTCGCTGCCAGATGCCGCTCCCTTTGCGTATTGCCTTGCAACGGGCCATGATGACCCGCCATCCGTACCGCCGTTTCTACCATAAGCCATAAGCCTGACCGGCACCTTGAAAATACCGGCGACTCCCTCCTCACAACGTTTCAAGCATTTATAAGTTGACATATACGCCCCATTCCGATGTGATTCTGTGAAATAGTTCCCTTTTCACTGAGTCAGGCTTTGGAGGATAAAAAATGCGCTGGAGAGACGGTAGACAAAGCGACAATGTAGAAGACTACCGTGGCGGGAGCGGTGGTGGCGGACGTAAAGGCTTCCACATTGGCATCCTGGGGACTGCTGCCATTGTGCTGGTTGGCTGGTATATGGGCGCCAACCCGATCCAGTTACTCGGGCTGATTGGTGGTGCAAATACACTGCTGGGCGGGCTGGGTGGCAGTTCCACCCCCACCGAAGTCCACACAGGTGTCCCGCAAGATGAAACAGGGCGTTTCGTATCCACCGTACTGGCAACGACCGAAGATGTCTGGACACCGATTTTCAAACAAATGGGCGGAACCTACACCAAACCGAAGCTGGCTCTATTCAATGACCAGATTAATACGGCCTGCGGTTATTCAACCGCTTCAACCGGGCCTTTTTATTGCCCTGGCGACCAGAAGGTTTACATTGACCTCGGTTTTTACCGGGAACTGGCGGGGCTGGGCGCATCGGGCGATTTCGCACAGGCGTATGTGCTAGGCCATGAAGTCGGCCATCATGTGCAAAACCTGCTGGGGATTACCGACAAAATTTCCGCCTTGCAGGCACGCGCCAGTGAACGTGACAGCAACGCCCTGTCCGTGGAACTGGAATTACAGGCCGACTGTTTTGCCGGGGTATGGGGTCATTACGTGCAAAACCAGTTACACATGCTGGAGCAGGGGGATGTGGAAGCCGCCATGAACGCCGCACAATCCATCGGCGATGACCGTTTGCAGCGCATGTCCGGGCACGCCGTGAACCCGGACAACTTCACCCATGGCACATCCCAACAGCGTATGTCCTGGTTCAAACGCGGCTTCGACAGCGGCGACATCAACCAGTGCAATACCTTCAAGGGCAGTTAACGGTACTCGACCAATTCATCCAGCGACTGGCGCAGACGGGGTGATTGCTCGCCTGCGCGGTAGCCGAAAGCCACCACCACGGCAATCCCGTATTGCTGCGTATCCACGCCCAGCACCTGTTCCACCCCGGCATTGGACATGCCTTCAATCGGGCAGGAATCAATACCCAGACTGGCCGCCCCGGTCATCATATTGGCCAGCGCGATGTAGCATTGTTTGGAACTCCACGCGAAGGTGCTCATATACGGCTGGATTTCAGCCTGGTGATGCGCGGCATAACGTGCCAGCGATGCTTGTTTGGCCTCTTCCGGCAGGTTCCGGCGTCCATACAGGCGGTTGACGTAATCCGTCCCCGGTTCGACAGCCACCTTTCTGGCCAGGATTGCGACCACATGGCTGCTATCGGTAATTTGTGCCTGATTCCAGCACGCTTCACGCAGTTTTTCACGCAGCACCGGAGTTTGCACCACCACAAAACGCCAATGCTCCATACCGAATGAAGACGGCGACAAACGCCCAAACTCCAGAATCTGCTGGAACTCGGCATCAGGAATCTTGCGCTGCGGGTCAAACTTCTTGCACGCATGGCGGAACTGCATCGCTTGCATGAATGGCGACATGGTTAACGCTCCTTAACTTAAAACGGCTGTGAAAATGCGCTACAGTATAGCCACTCGCCCAACGTCACAGAACAGGAAATGCATAATGATAACGGGATTGTTCAACGGTTTTGGCTACGTCTTCACCGGCCTGTCACTCATCACACGCAAAGGTATCCGCCCTTTTGTACTGGTTCCCCTGCTGATCAATACCGTGCTGTTTTCCGGCGGCATCTGGCTGGCGAAATCGCAGTTTGAATACTGGATGAGCCGTCTGCTACCCGGCTGGTTAAGCTGGCTGGAATGGTTGCTGTGGCCGCTGTTCGCTGTCCTGATCATCTTCGTGATTTTCTACGCCTTCTCGATTCTCGCCAACCTGATTGCCGCGCCCTTCAACTCCCTGCTGGCGGAACGGGTGGAAGCCAGCCTGTATGGCCGCCCAATCCCCGAATTCCAGGGCTGGAAAAGCATTCCCGGCCTGATCGTGCGCACTTTCCGCAGTGAACTGGGCAAGCTGTGGTACATGGGCAAATGGTTTGTGCTGTTGCTGATCCTGACCGTCATTCCGGGCGTGAATGTCGTATCGCCCGTACTGTGGACACTGTTTGGGGCATGGATGCTGGCGATTGAATATGTGGATTACCCAATGGGCAACCACAACCTGTTTTTCCGTGAGGAGCTTGCCGCGTTGAAGAAAAACCGCACGGAAGCGTTGGGCTTCGGTGGTCTGCTTTCCTTGCTGACCGTGATTCCGGTGGTGAATTTTCTGGTGATGCCGGTCGGGGTGGCTGGTGCTACGGCGATGTGGGTGAAACGGCTGTCAATAACAACCTAATCAGCATCCACTCCATTCAACTGGCTGATTTTATGACGACTGTAAGTTTCAATATTTGTGTAATAAGTCATAGTGGGAAGCATTTGAGTTAAACGTTCGCCGATGGCCAGTTCTTCGTAAAAGAAAATAACCGCCTGCTGAATCTGCCCTTGTGCTTCTTCAAGCTCCCCTAACCTTTCATAACAA
>JBBIHI010000123.1:0-7756 GCA_037447095.1 Thiotrichaceae bacterium | reverse complement strand
ACTGGCAAACAATGCCGGTCTGTGATTGAATGCCTGCTTGAATTTTCCATGCAAGGCCAACCATGCAACCGACCATTGATTTCCGGCAGCTTGCCGTTAGCGGCGTGCAAAAACTGCAACCTTATCAGCCCGGCAAGCCGATTGAGGAACTGGAACGCGAACTGGGGATCAGCAATATCCTCAAACTCGCATCCAACGAGAACCCGCTGGGGGCAAGCCCGAAAGCCCAGGCTGCTTTGGCAAACCCTTTGAAAGCGCTGGAACTTTACCCTGACGGCAGCGGCTATCAGCTCAAAACGGCAATTGCCGGGAAGTTTGGCCTGCAAGCGGCGCAAATTACCTTGGGGAACGGTTCCAACGATGTGCTGGACATGATTGCCCGTGCGTATCTGGATAATAGCCGCGCTGCCGTATTTTCCGAATATGCGTTTGCGGTGTACCCGATTGTGACGCTGGCGGTGGGTGCGGAATTGCGCATTGCCCAGGCGAATCCAGCGGATCATCCGGCCATGCCTTACGGCCACAATTTACAAAATTTGTTGGCGAAGATTGATAAGAAAACCCGCGTGGTGTTCATCGCCAACCCGAATAACCCGACTGGCACATGGCTGGACAAGGCAGCACTGCACGCTTTCCTCCAGCAGGTTCCGGCGGATGTAGTGGTGGTCATCGACGAAGCCTACACCGAATACGTGCAGGAAGCGGCCTTCCCCGATGCGCTGCAATGGCTGGATGAATTCCCTAATCTGGTGGTGACGCGCACCTTTTCCAAAATTTATGGACTCGCCGGGTTGCGGGTCGGTTATGCGGTTTCCAATCCTGCGGTGGCGGATATGCTCAATCGGGTACGCCAACCGTTTAATGTCAGTTCACTGGCGCTCGCGGCGGCAGAAGCAGCGTTGGCGGATGACGAATTCCTGCAACGCAGCGTCATGACCAACACGGCCGGTTTGCAGCAGTGGTTTGCGGCTTGTGCGGAAAACCACTGGGAATACATTCCGACCGTTGGCAATTTCATCACCATCGACTGCAAGCGCCCTGCCGCGCCACTGTACGATGCACTGCTGCGTGAAGGCGTGATTGTGCGCCCGATTGGTGGCTACGGGATACCGCAACACTTGCGTATCACCATTGGTTCCGAGGCACAAAATGGCCGTTGTATCAGTGCATTGAAGAAGGTTCTTGAAGCGTGATAAACAAACTTGTCATCTTTGGGGTAGGGCTGATTGGCGGTTCGCTGGCCTTGGCATTACGCGAGGCGGGTTACTGCCGGAATATCGTCGGTTGCAGCCGCAATGCTGGGCATTTGCAAAAGGCGGTTGACCTCGGCGTGATCGACAGTTTCACCCTCGACCCGCAGGAAGCGGTACGCGATGCCGATATGGTATTGCTGGCCGTGCCGATGGGCGCAATGGGCAAGCTGTTGCAGCAGATCAAACCAGTGTTCCCTGCGAAGGCGATTTTGACCGATGCGGGCAGCACCAAGGGCAGCGTAGTGGCCGAAGTCGAACAGGTATTTGGCGAAGGCTTCACCCGTTTCGTCCCCGGTCATCCGATTGCCGGGCGTGAACAAAGCGGGGTGGAGGCGGCCATTCCTGATTTGTACGTCAATCGACGGGTGATCCTCACGCCGTTGCAGCATACCGATCCTGATGCTGTCGCGGCGGTGGAAGCGATGTGGAAAGTGACTGGTGCGGTGCTGGAATCCCTGCCGGTGGAACTGCATGACCGGGTATTGGCCGCCACCAGCCACTTACCGCATGTGCTGGCGTTTTCACTGGTGGATACCTTGCTGAACCAGCCGATGCGCGAAGACATTTTCCGTTATGCAGCGGGCGGTTTCCGCGATTTCACCCGCATTGCCTCCAGCGACCCGGTAATGTGGCGCGACATTTGCCTGACCAACAAGGATGCGATCCTGGAAATGATCGGTAAATTGCAGGCCGATTTAAGCGAGTTTGCCGCGCTGATCGGGCAGCAGGACGGCGAAGCCCTGTTTACCCGCATGACCCGTGCCAAGCAAGCCCGCGACAGTTACATTGCCTACCTCGAAAATGGTAAAGCAGAAAAGTAGGGAAATGGATTTATGATCAACAAGTTACCTAGGTTATTAAAAGCACTGGCTTTCAGCGCGATTGTGCTGGCCAGCGGTTGCGCAAGCGTCGGAAATGTGGGCAGTGCTGCTCCTGTCGGGTTGGCGGCAAATTTACCGAATACCGACGGGTACGGTTTATTGGCTAAGCCAGCATCTGTGCCGGAGTCAGTGAGCAAGGCCGCGTATGCACAAGCCAAACTGTCCTGCGATACAGGTTGCGCGACGCCAGCGGGCAAGTTGTTGGGTGAAGTTGATCATGTTCCGGCGTATTCCAATTGCCAATCGACCTGCGCACGTTCTGAGTTTTCTTTCATGGACTTGCGCAACAAGGCGATTTCCCTGCATGAAAAACCACCCGCCGATAAGCAACTGCATTATGTAGGCTTGACTTACCAGTGTGTGGAATATGCGCGGCGTTGGTGGATGAGCAATCTCGGCATCACGTTCGGCGACGTGGATAGCGCTTATGACATCCTTTACCTGACTGATGGTGAAAACATTCACACCGATGCGAAATTCCCGTTGGCGCGTTCGATCAATGGCACGGCAACCCGCCCACCCAAGCGGGGCGACTTGTTGATCTATTACCCCAATCCGGCTGATCCGAAATGGCGGCACGGGCATGTCGCAGTGGTGGTTGGTGCTGACCTGCAACACGGCTGGGTGAATGTGGCGGAACAGAATTACAACAACCTGCCATGGGCAAAACCAAACCAGTACGCCCGCCAGTTACGTCTGTTTGAGGTTGGCGGGCGTTACCATCTCGAAGATGTTGCCAGCGACAGAACCAGCAACCCGGTTGGTGGCCTGATTTCCGGCTGGATTTACCCGGCCACGGCGAAATAACCGGGATAACGCAGTGAGGTAGTGAGGTTGGCAAACGGTGTGGGGTATGCTTGAATGCCAGCCTGATTTTTTGCGCCACAATTTGATTAAGGAATAATTGCGTGAGCCATTCCAGCACCAACCTCCAGTTCATCGTCCAGCCCGGTGGCAGCCTGCACGGCAGCGTGCGCGTTCCCGGTGACAAATCCATTTCCCACCGTTCCATCATGCTGGGTTCGCTGGCGGAAGGCGTAACCCATGTCAGCGGTTTCCTGCAAGGCGAGGACTGCCTGTGTACGCTGAAAGCGTTCCGCAGCATGGGTGTGGAAATTGACGGGCCGACTGATGCAGGCAATGTCACCATCCACGGGGTAGGGCTACATGGTTTGCAAGCGCCTGTGGGTGACTTGGACATGGGCAATTCCGGCACATCCATGCGCCTGATGTCCGGCCTGATGAGCGGGCAGGCGTTTGATGTACGCATGACCGGTGATGCTTCCTTGTCCAAACGCCCGATGAAGCGTGTGACCGTACCACTGGCGAGCATGGGTGCGGAAATCGACGCGACGGAAAAAGGCACACCGCCGCTACTGGTGCATGGCGGGTGCAAGCTGCAAGGTATCCATTACGATATGCCGGTAGCGAGTGCGCAGGTGAAATCCTCCCTGTTGCTGGCGGGTTTGTATGCAGAAGGTGAAACTTCCGTCACGGAACCCGCGCCGACCCGCGACCATACCGAGCGCATGTTGCGCGGTTTCGGTTACGCCGTGAAAACTGACGGCAACCACATCAGTCTGCAAGGTGGCGGCAAATTGACGGCCACCGACATTGACGTGCCGTCTGACATTTCCTCCGCCGCCTTTTTCATGGTCGGGGCAAGCATTGCCAAAGGTTCCGACCTGTTGCTGGAACACGTCGGCATCAACCCGACCCGCACCGGCATTATCGACATCCTGCGCCTGATGGGGGCCAATCTGGAGTTACTGAACGAGCGTGAAGTCGGTGGCGAACCGGTGGCCGACATCCGGGTACGTTCCGCCCAGCTCAAAGGCATCCAGATTCCTGAAGAACTCGTACCGCTGGCGATTGACGAATTCCCGGTGCTGTTCATTGCCGCTGTCTTTGCCGAAGGGCAAACCGTGCTGACTGGCGCGGAAGAATTGCGGGTCAAGGAAAGCGACCGCATCCAGGTCATGGCTGATGGCCTGATTGCCTGCGGGGTGGATGCGCAACCAACCCCTGACGGCATCATCATCAACCCTGGTAACTTTAGCGGTGGCACAATCGACAGCCACGGCGACCACCGCATTGCGATGTCATTCACCATGGCAGCTTTGCGGGCGACCCAGCCGATTACCATCAATGACTGCGCGAATGTGAATACCTCGTTCCCCGGTTTTGTGGAATTGGCGGCACGCGCGGGGATTAGCATTTCGGCTGTGTAAAGGCTGTTACTTATGCCCATCCGTTTGCACCACAACGAAATCCGCAACCGCGCCCACGCCTTCGTACAGAAATGGCGTGATGAAAGCCGCGAAGAGGCTGAAGCCAAATCGTTCTGGGATGCGTTTTTCAATGTGTTCGGCATCGACCGCAAGGATGTGGCCGTGTTTGAGTGGTCAGTCGCCAAACTCGACAACAAACACGGTTTCATCGACCTGTTCTGGAAAGGCATGTTGCTGGTCGAGCACAAGTCGCGCGGCAAGTCGCTGGACAAGGCGGAATCGCAGGCGTTCGAGTATTACCTCGGCCTGCCCGACAAGGAAAAACCCAACTACATCCTGCTGTCGGATTTTGCCACCTTCCGCCTGTATGATTTGCGCCGCAAGGAGGATCACAGCTTCAGCATCGGTGCCTTGCCCGACCGCATCCACCTGTTCGATTTCATGTCCGGCTTGCAGTATTACGATGAAGCTGAGGCGGAGAAGGCGCTCAACATTCAGGCGGCGGAACTGCTCGGCAGCCTGCATGACGCGCTGGCGGCCTCCGGTTACAGCGGGCACGGGCTGGAAATCTTTCTGGTGCGCATCCTGTTCTGCCTGTTCGCGGAAGACACCGGGATTTTCCAGCATCACCAGTTCATCCACTATCTGCTGAATTTCACGGCGGAGGATGGCTCCGACACCGACATGCATCTGGGCAAACTGTTTCAGGTGCTGGATACGCCTGCTGACAAGCGCAGCAAGAACCTGACCCATGAGCTGAACGAGTTTCCGTATGTGAACGGGCATTTGTGCAGCGAACGGCTGGACATGCCGTCGTTTGACGCTCCGATGCGCGAAGTGCTGCTGGATTGCGCCCATTTCGACTGGAGCGGGATTTCCCCGGCGATTTTCGGCTCGCTGTTCCAGTCAATTATGGATCGGGAGGAGCGGCGCAATCTGGGTGCGCATTACACCAGCGAAAAGCACATTCTGCGCCTGATCAGGCCGCTGTTTTTGGATGTGTTGTGGGCGGAATTCAAAGCCATTGAGCAGCTCAGGCAGCGCCACATCCGCCAGCAAAAGCTGATCGACTTCCAGCAGAAACTGACCGGGCTGCAATTTTTCGACCCGGCGTGCGGCTGCGGCAATTTCCTGATCATCACCTACCGCGAATTGCGGCGGCTGGAACTGGCGGTGCTGCAAGCCCAGCACGGCGACAAGCTCGACGCTACCCACATTGGCGGGATTGGCATCACGATTGAACCGGCGATCCGGCTGGAACATTTCCACGGCATCGAGATTGAGGAATGGCCTGCGCGGATTGCCGAAGTCGCCATGTGGCTGACCCAGCACCAGATGAACCGCGAATTTGCCCGCCAGTTCGGGCGCGAACCCGACCTGCTGCCGCTCAAGTCGGCGGCGCACATCACCATTGGCAACGCCCTGCAACTCGACTGGAACAACGTTGTGCCGCGCCAGTCCCTCGCCCACATCATCGGCAACCCACCGTTTCGTGGCTCCAAAATGCAGTCCGACGAACAAAAACAGGAACTGGCGAACCTGTTCGGCAAGGTGCAAAACGCCAAGCAATTGGACTTCGTGGCTTGTTGGTTCAAAAAAGCGGCTGACTTCATACAGGAAACCCGCATCAGTGCCGCATTTGTCGCTACCAACTCGATCACACAGGGCGAACAGGTCGCGCCATTGTGGCAACCACTACTGGACGAAGGAATCCACATCCATTTTGCCCACCGTACTTTTGCATGGGATTCGGAGGCACGCGGCAAGGCAGCGGTGCATGTGGTCATCGTCGGGTTTGCCGATTACGACACCGACAGCAAACGCATCTTTGATTACCCCGACCTCAAAGGCGAACCCGTTGAAATCACAGCTGGCAACATCAACCCCTACCTGACCGATGCGCCGGATGTGGTTTTGGAAAGCCGCAATCAGCCATTGGGCAAAGTGCCTCCCATGTGGTTTGGCAATATGCCGCTGGATGGCGGCGGCTTGCTGTTGTCGCCTACTGAAAAGGTCGACTTGTTGGCAAAAGAACCGAAAGCCGAAAAGTGGTTGAAACCTTGTTTGGGTGCAGATGAATTCCTGAATGGTAAAGAGCGTTGGTGTTTATGGCTGGTTGGTATTGCTCCAAACGAACTGCGAGCTATGCCGGAAGTTTTGAAACGAGTCGATAGCGTCAAAAAATTTCGACTGGCAAGTGTTGCAGCTTCTACGAGGATACATGCAGAACGCCCTGCTGAATTCCGTGATACTCGACTTCCTGACAATTACATACTTGTACCGAAAACATCATCAGAACGACGTGAATACGTGCCAATGGGCTTCTTTGACAACAACACAATCACGACCGACCTGAATTTCATGATCCCCGACGCCAGCCTGTACGAATTCGGCGTGCTCGAATCCCGGATGCACATGGCCTGGATGCGCACGGTTTGCGGACGCCTGAAAAGCGACTACCGCTATTCCGCCAAGCTGGTTTACAACAACTTCCCGTGGCCTGACGCCGACGACAAGCAACGCCAGAAAGTCGAAGCCGCCGCCCAAGTGGTGCTGGATGTGCGGAAAAACTACCCAGATTCCACGCTGGCGGATTTGTACGACCCGCGTTCCATGCCACCCGACCTGCGCAAGGCACACAAAGCCCTCGACAAAGCGGTGGATCAGGCGTACCGGAAGGAGAAGTTTGCGGATGATATGGAAAGGTTGGGGTATTTGTTTGGGCGGTATCGGGAGTTGGTTGAAGCATAATCTTGTCATCCGAAGAATCGGGTAGCTTGCCTGTTCCTTTGATCAGAAAACCCGGCCATCCTGTCTTGTCCGTTACGTTGCGGCGCATCAAAAGAACTTCGTCGTTCTATACTGGGCGGCGATTTTTCACTTATCAGGATGATAGTTATGGCAACGAATGCAGTCGGTAGCACGCCCCGTACAACAGCAAGCAGTTCAGTCTCTTCAGGCAGCTTTGGTAAAGGGACGGATAAAGGCAGTTCGTCATCAAAATCCGCACCCACTTTTCCAGTTACCCCACCTTTGGCAAGCAGTAAACTGGATAAGCCATTAGGCGCAATTGGCGATGATTTAAGTTGCAGCATCAAATCAGATGCCTCGGGGAAGAGTACTGTAATCAAGGATTCAGGAAGTCCTCTTACTTTGGGTGACAATGAATCGTTAAGTCAAGCCGATATTAAAGTTGTTGGAAAAGGTAACGATGCCATTCATGTAACAGGTGATAATGTTTGCGTCACGGACGTTAATGTCATCTCCTTATACACAAGTCAGTCATCCCCCAATTCAGTAGCCATCTGAATCCCATAAATGCAGTCCAGCCCCAACCGGGTGGTCACCCGCCTCCGCAAGATGAAGAACCTCGTCGCCGTGCGGGGCAACC
>JBBIHI010000122.1:0-7766 GCA_037447095.1 Thiotrichaceae bacterium | reverse complement strand
TGGGGTTGTTACAGGATGACCCGGAAAGCTGGTTCAAGGGCAATGCCGGGGCGGATGGTCTGGACGATGACGCCATTGAAGCCTTGATCCAGCAGCGCCTGGAAGCCCGTCAAGCCAAAAACTGGGCAGAATCTGACCGTATCCGTGACGAACTCAAGGCTCAGGGCATTCTTCTGGAAGACAAGGCGGGTAGCACAAGCTGGAGGCGGGCATGAACAAAATTACCATTATCGGCGCTGGTTTTGCTGGTCTGAGCGCCGTGCGCCAGTTGCGCAAACTTGACCAAAATATGGAAATCACCCTGATTTCCCCTCGTGCCGAGTTGCATTACCTGCCGGGCATTATCTGGATACCCAACCGCCTGCGTACCCGCGAAGACCTGATTGTTCCGCTGGATAATTTTTTCCAGCGCATGAAAGTCAAATTCCATCAGGCCAATGTTACCGGCCTGCGCGATGGCGGGCGCATCATTGAAACGGATAAAGGTGAAGTGATCAACGATGGTCTGATCATTGCGTCAGGCGGGCGTTTCATCAAAAAACTGCCTGGTATCGAACACGCCATTACCCCGTGTGAAGGCATTACGGCGGCGGAAAAAATCCGTGACCGCCTGGAAGCCATGCAAGGCGGCACGATTGCCATCGGTTTTGCTGGCAACCCGAATGAACCCAGCGCCATGCGCGGTGGCCCGATGTTCGAGTTCCTGTTCGGCATTGACACCATGCTGCGCCAGCAAGGGCGTCGGAATGACTTTCATCTGGTGTTTTTCAGCCCTGCCCCACAACCGGGCAACCGCCTTGGCCCCAAAGCCATGTCCGGCTTGTTATCGGAAATGGGCAAGCGTGGGATTGAAACCCACCTAGGCCACAAGATGAAAAGTTTCACTGAGAGCAAGGTCACGACCGAAGGTGGGGAATTCAACGCTGACCTGATCCTGTTCATGCCCGGCATGACTGGCAACCTGTGGTTTGACAACACCACCCTGCCCCGTTCCGAAGGCGGTTTGCTCAAGGCCGACAAGCATTGCAAGGTGCATGGTTGGGACAAGGTATATGTCGCTGGCGATTCCGGCAGCTTCCCAGGCCCCGACTGGATGCCCAAACAGGCGCACATGGCTGATTTGCAAGCTGAGGCCGCTGCGACAAACCTGCTGGCTGAATTGCAAGGCAAACCGGCTGAAACCACGTTCAAGATTGAACTGGTGTGTATCGTCGATTCGGTCAACAAGGGTACACTGGTTGCCCGCAATGAAAAACGTGCGTTGGTATTGCCCCCCTGCCGCCTCTTCCACTGGGTGAAACGCGGCTTTGAATGGTGGTATCTGCGCCAGTACCGTTAAACTTTTCCTGAATGGATGCGCATGGCAAACATTGAATACAAGGTTCTCGACCCGCGTATCGGTACGGATTTCCCGCTACCGGAATACGCCACCCATGGCTCGGCAGGCATGGATTTACGCGCCTGTCTGGATGATGCACTGGCATTGGAACCGGGTGACACCAGCCTGATTCCGACCGGCATTGCCATCCATATCGGTGATCCGGGGCTGGCAGCAGTGATCCTGCCGCGTTCCGGCCTTGGGCATAAGCATGGCATTGTGCTGGGCAATCTGGTCGGGCTGATCGACTCCGACTATCAGGGGCAGTTGTTCATTTCCTGCTGGAACCGGGGCAAGGACAGTTTCACCATCCAACCCGGCGAACGCATTGCGCAACTGGTCTTTGTGCCGGTGGTACAGGTTACGCTGCAACAGGTGGACACTTTCGATGAATCACACCGGGGCGAAGGCGGCTTCGGGCACTCAGGGACGCATTAATGAGCAAGAAAAAATCCGCCAATCCGGCTGATAACGACCAACAATTCTGGGACTTGACCGAACAATTCATTGAACTGGCCAATCAGTCGCTGGAAAGCGCTGAAGCGGGTAAAATTGCCGCAGCTATGCTATTCGCCGCTACCCGTTTCAATGCCTTCGTGGTGGCCTCCTCATCCATTGACCGCGCTGAATTTGCCGCTGACATGGATGAAAGCATGGAATATTTGAGCAAGCAGTTCCGCCACATGCTGGGCGACAACCTGCGTGACTTCCGCGACAACTACAAGGTTTACATCAAGCATGAACAGCAACCCGAATAATACTGCCGCCATCCTGATGGAGGCGCTGCCTTACATCCAGAAATACGCAGGCAAAACCATCGTGGTCAAATACGGCGGCAATGCCATGACCGACCCGGAACTGCAAAAGAGTTTCGCCCGCGACATCGTGTTGCTGAAACAGGTTGGCATCAATCCAGTCGTGGTTCACGGTGGCGGCCCGCAAATCGGCAACCTGCTCAAGCAGATCGGCAAGGAAAGCCATTTCATCGACGGGATGCGCGTCACCGATGCCGAAACCATGGATGTGGTGCAAATGGTGTTGGGCGGTCTGGTCAACAAGCAGATCGTCAATATGATCAATCAGGCGGGTGGCCGCGCCATCGGGCTGACCGGCAAGGATGGCAATATGATCATTGCCAAAAAGATGGTGCTGGAACGCAAGGCCGCCGCAAACCAGCCTTCCGAAATCATTGACCTCGGCCATGTCGGCGAAGTCACCGACATTGACGCCAGCGTGGTGCGAATGCTGGAAGAAGACCGTTTCATTCCGGTGATTGCCCCGGTTGGTGTAGGCCGCGACGGAACCAGCTACAACATCAATGCCGACATCGTGGCAGGCAAAATGGCTGAAGTATTGAACGCCGAACGTCTGCTGCTGCTGACCAATACACCGGGTGTCCTGAACAAGGAAGGCACACTGCTGGAAACCCTGAGCCAGCAGGACATCCAGGATTTGATTGCCGACGGCACCATTCAGGGCGGCATGTTACCCAAACTGGCTTGTGCGATGGATGCCATCTCAGGCGGCGCACAAAATGCCAGCATCATTGATGGGCGGGTTCCCCATGCGGTGCTGCTGGAACTTTTGACGGATCAGGGGGTTGGGACGATGGTGACGCGCTGAGCAGTTCAGCCAGCCGTTTCTTTTCCTGGTCATGACGCTGACGGAGGGATTCCTTCTCCGTCTCGTTTTCTTCGATAGCGTGATCATATTCGGCGAGGGAAGTTTCCCCATCGTGGACATAATCTGCCAGTTGCTGGTGCAGTTTGGCATCCTTGGCTTTGTCGAGCTGCTTCTTCACTGCATCCAGACGGTCTTTCAGGGATTTGCTGCGTTCCTGGATGGAACGGGTATTTTCATCCAGCAAATCCTGCTTGCTTTTATACACTGCATCCAATTCATCCACATTGGCGTAATTTGCCAGCAAATAGGCATCCTGACGCTGCTTTTCGTGTGCCTCATCGTCGCGTAATTTTGCCAGGGTTTCCTCACGTTTGAGGGCGGCAAGCTGCTCCGGAGTCGGGGCGGCAGGGATGGTCTTGACCGTCATTCCCTGATCGTCCAGCTCGGTATGTCCTCGCTGGGCAACCGAAGGGGGAACGACATCGGAATACTGGACTTCCCCGTTGCTGTCCACCCAACGGTACAAACCGCCCGCCTGAGCACAGACAGGGATGGAGAACAGGAGAAGCAGGAATATAACAGGCTGTTTCAAAAATCCCACCTACACAGGATTAATGGGCTACCCTCTGCCACCCGTATCCCTTAAACACAGGTGGCATGGGCACTACAGCAGCCTTTAGCGGGTAGTGTAGAAAGCGTCTGGCACGTAGGAACGGATGCGGCCAAGGTTGGATTTGGCTTCACTTTCGCTGTTGTATGGAACACGTACCTTGCAGTAACCGCCTACCTGGTCAAGTGTTGCGGTAAACCCGTAAGACTGCATCTGGCCTACCATGTTTTCTGCGGTACCGCGATTGGGGCTGGCAACAACCTGCACGGCATAAGAACCGCTTACGCTGCCATTGACCGTACCGGAACATGATGAACCACTATCGCCGCCATTATAGTTGTAATTGTAATTGCCGGAAGAACCATAAGACGAGCTGTTGTTCCCCGCATAATAATTGTCATAAGTATTGGAATTGGCGTTGCCGTTGCCGTAAGAGGAACCCGAGCCATTGCCATAGTCATAAGAGGTATTGCCCCCGGTACTATAGTCATAGCCACCCGCACCGGTGTTGGCATTGTAGTTTGCGCCCGAATTATAGGTTGTACCCGGATTATAAGTCGTCCCCGTCTGTGGAGTGGTACCCGTCATCGGTGCGCAGCCAGAGATGAATACTGCCAGAGTCAGGCTGGCGGCCCCCAGTTTTGTTGCATTACGCATAAGTAAAGCCCTGCATGAATTGTTACTTCCAGTAGACCATTGTATAGCCCCCAAAGTTTCCTGATCAGGAGGTATTCCTAGGAAAAATGGTCATAACCCCGCCTTTTATCAGAAAATTCGTGATCCATAAATAGCCCCTGCACGGAATTATTCATTTGTCCTATGACCGACACCTGAACGTCGTGCTGTAAAACACGCTCCTGCACTTCACCCAGGGCATTTTTCGGCAAAGTAAACAGCAGCTCGTAATCGTCCCCCCCCGTCAGGGCAAATTCCAGACGCTGGTTTTCCGGGATAGGCAGCAAGGCAGGTGAAAACGGCAACTGGCCACAGCACAGGTCTGCCCCCAGACCGGATGCTTTGAGCATATGCCCGAGATCAGCCAGCAAACCGTCAGAAATATCCATGCAGGCATGGGCGTGTTCGCGCAAGATCGCAGCGACGGCATTACGTGGCGTAGGGTAGTTCAGCCGGTGTATGCAGTAACCCGCAGCACTTTCCGGCAAGCTCAGCCGCCCTTGCACAACCGCCAGCCCGGCAGCCGCATCGCCCAGTGTCCCGGTCACACAAATCAGGTCGCCATGCTGTGCCTGGCTACGTAACAAACCCTGCCCGTTTGGCACCAGACCCATTACCTGGATAGTGATGCTTAAAGTGCCACGGGTTGTGTCCCCACCAATCAATGCAATGCCCTGCGCCTGCGCCAATTCGCGCATTCCCCTGGCAAATTCGGCCAACCAGTCGCGGTCAGCCATGGGCATGGAAATCGCCAGCGTAAACCAGAGCGGCTTTGCCCCCATTGCCGCCAAGTCACTGAGGTTGACCGCCAGCGCCTTGTAGCCGATGGCATGGGGCGGCGTTTCCGGCGGAAAATGGATGCCTTCGTTAAAGGTATCCACCGACACCACCAACTCGTACCCTACCGGGAGTTGCAGGATGGCGGCATCATCCCCTACCCCTACCCCGACCCGTACCGATGCCGGGGTATCCTGCCAGTGGAAATAATCGCGGATGAGGTCGAATTCAGACATGGCGCAACCTTTATAAACGGGCTTCCGCTTTTACAACACTTCCTTATGCAAAGCCAGTCATGAACGCGCTACAATACGCCTTTTTTCGCCATAGGATCCCACGCGATGACGACTGCTTCCAACCTGCCAGTGACCCGTGCCCTGCTGAGTGTTTCCGACAAGGCCGGAGTACTGGAGTTTGCCCGTTTCCTGCACAGCCAGGGAGTTGAACTGCTTTCCACTGGCGGAACCGCCAAATTACTGGCGGACAATGGTGTACCAGTCAAAGAAGTCTCCGAACACACCGGTTTCCCGGAAATGATGGATGGCCGCGTCAAAACCCTGCACCCGAAAATCCACGGTGGCCTGCTCGGGCGTCGCGGCACTGATGATGCAATCATGGCGGAACACGGCATTGGCCGCATCGACCTGATTGTGGTTAACCTGTACCCGTTTGAGGCTACCGTTGCCAAACCCGGCTGCACGTTTGAAGACGCGGTGGAAAACATTGACATTGGCGGCCCGGCGATGGTACGCGCTGCCGCGAAAAACCATGCCCACGTCACCATCGTCACCGAACCGGGCGATTACGCACGCATTCAGGCGGAAATGGAAGCTGCGGGCAACTGCATCAGCCCGGCAACCCGTTTCGATCTGGCCATCAAGGCGTTTGAGCATACCGCGCGTTACGATGGCATGATCGCCAACTACTTCGGTTCCCGTGTGGATGGCGCAAGCCACGAGCAGCCAGCGCAATTCCCACGCACCTTCAGCCTGCAAGTGCAGAAGAAACAGGACTGCCGTTACGGTGAAAACAGCCACCAGGCAGGCGCTTTCTACGCCGAGTACAACGCCCCGGCTGGTTGCATTGCCACCACCACCCAGATTCAGGGCAAGGAACTATCCTACAACAATATCGCCGACACCGACGCCGCGCTGGAATGTGTGAAGCAGTTCGACGATGTTCCGGCCTGCGTCATCGTCAAGCACGCCAACCCCTGCGGAGTGGCGATGGGCGCGAACTTGCTGGAAGCCTACAACCGCGCCTACAGCACCGACCCGGAATCAGCCTTCGGCGGCATTATCGCCTTCAACCAGCCACTGGATGGCGAAACCGCCAAAACCATCGTTGACCGTCAGTTCGTGGAAGTGATTATCGCACCGGGAGTGTCACCGGAAGCGGTCGCTGCGGTTGCAGCAAAGAAAAACGTGCGCCTGCTGACTGTCGATATGTGGGGCGCAGATAATGCCAACCGTCTCGATTTCAAGCGCGTCAATGGCGGCCTGCTGGTGCAGACAGCCGACACCGCCCTGCTGGATGACCTGAAAGTTGTGACTGAGCGCCAGCCGACTGAAGCAGAACTGCGTGATCTGCAATTTGCCTGGAAAGTTGCCAAGTTCGTGAAATCCAACGCGATCGTTTACGCCAAGGGCGACATGACCATCGGTGTGGGCGCAGGCCAGATGAGCCGTGTGAACTCCGCGCGTATCGCTGGCATCAAGGCCGAGCACGCGGGTCTGGAAGTACCGGGTTCCGTGATGGCTTCAGACGCCTTCTTCCCGTTCCGTGATGGTATCGACAACGCTGCCGCAGCGGGCATCAAAGCGGTGATTCAACCGGGTGGTTCCATGCGTGACGAGGAAGTGATTGCCGCCGCCAATGAGCACGGCATGGCGATGGCCTTTACCGGGATGCGCCATTTCCGCCACTGATTGCTGGCAAAACAAAGCCGGGCTTGTGTGCCCGGCTTTTCCGACTGATCCCCGAATGCACGCACATCATTCATCCGGGTAAAGTGTTTCCAGACCTTCGGTTTTTTCTGTCTTGATGCTGATGGGTTTGAAAGCGTGAACCGCCTGCCATAGCGCATCCCCGCGCCACTCATCACTACCACGCCCGTAAAGCGCGGAATTCAAACCATCCAGCTTTTCCCGCAGATTCTCATCTGCTTGCGCATACAAGGTAGAGAATAATGCCGGGCGCAACTTCAAACCGGCGTCAATCCATTCCAGCAGGGCATCATGTGCTGCCTGTGGCTGGTTCTGTTTGCACGCCTGTTCAAGCTTTTTCAATACAAGTTGTGTATTGGCAGGTTTGGCAACGGGTTTTACAGGCGAAGCTTTCGCAGGCCGGGCAGCCGCTGGCTTGCGTTTTCCCCACCAGCGTATCGCCATCCAGATACAGGTGAGCACCAGCCAAAAACCTAACAGAATACCGGCAAGCCACTCCCAGATTGTCAAACCGGCTTTGCTTGCTGGCGCGGCTTTGTCCGTAGCGTCAGGCTGCTGTTGTGGTGCTGATTCTGCTTCTGGTTTCGCAGGTTCTGCTGGTGTAACGGAACCGGCGGGTGCTGCCTGCCCTCCCGTCACGACCAGTTTGGTCGCGGCAACCTGTGTAGTTTCCTGTTTGCCGGTCGCGGTATTCCACCAATCCAGGCTAATCGCGGGAAGCTCGTATTCCCCATTGTAAGGCGCAACAATGACCCAC
>JBBIHI010000121.1:0-7807 GCA_037447095.1 Thiotrichaceae bacterium | reverse complement strand
TCTGGGTGTTGGGGTCATTGCCCTTGCTGACCAATCCCTTTGTTTCCAGCAATACCACCCGCGCCCGCTTGATGGAAACCTGCGGATATTCACCAATGGTGTAGACGGTTGGCTTTTTGGTTTGTGGGTTGCGGTAACGGTATATCCAGAACTTGCGCCCGGTTGGCCTGATTTCCAGTTGCAGGCCGTTGCCGTCATTCAGTCGGTACAGTTTGGCTTGTGGCTTGGCGTTGTCGGCCTGTGTGTTGGTTATGGGCATAGTGGGAACCGAACCCTTAATACCGGCAAGGCTTGCGCGGCTTCTACTACACAAACTAATACACGCCTGAACAGCCGTCCAACCGATTTTATGAATCTAACACACAATCTACTACACAAAATTTGAAGCCACCAAGAGCCATTGCAAGCCGATAATGGACAGTCAGGCGTGTGTAAGTATTGGATTTATTTGGCGTTTTGGACGACTTTGGAGCTTATTGGAAGAAAGAGTGTCAGCCCCAACAGGAATCGAACCTGTAGCTGCCCCTTAGGAGGGGGCCGTTTTATCCATTAAACTATGGGGCCACGGCTGAAAGAGTGCGTATTCTAGCCTAATTCATCGGTTTTGGCAGGTGTCTGTACAGCTTTTACTGGATGGATGGCCACATCCTGCACCAGATGTACGGTACGCTGCGGGAATGGCACATCAATACCCAGCTCACGGAACGCCTTGTCAATCGCCAGGTTCAGGTCGCTGGTCACTTCCAGGCGCGTTTCAATGTCACGGATAAAGCAGCGCAACTCGAAATTCAGCGCGTTATCGCCAAAACCCCGAAAGAATACGTTGATCTTCATGTCATTGCGCTCTTTCAGGACATGCGGATGCTTTTCCGCCACCCCTCGCAATATCTCCATAATCCGTTCCGTATCCGAGCCATAAGCCACGCCGACCGGAATGATGATGCGCCCGTAATTGTCATTCAACATCATGTTCGTAACCTGACCGGAAATGATTTCCGAATTCGGCACAATGATGTCGGAACGGTCAAAAGTCTGGATCGTGGTGGAGCGGATGCTGATGTCACGCACATAGCCTTCCGCATTCCCGACCCTGATCCAGTCACCGCGACGGATCGGGCGTTCAAACAACAGGATCAGCCCGGACACAAAATTATTGACGATGTTTTGCAAACCAAAACCGATACCAACGGATAATGCGCCCGCGATGATCGCCAGATTTTCAAAACGGATACCTGCAACAGCCAGCCCCAGCAGGATGGCAAGCAGGATGCCGATGTAACCGACAATGGTCGTGCTGGCTTCACGTGCACCACGGCTCAAACTGGTACGGCGCAACCAGTTCTCCGCGAGGTAGGTCTTGAACACATGCGTCAAGCTGACCAACAGCGAAAGCACCAGCAAACCGTTGATAATCCGCAAAGGTTCCAGCGTAAAACCGGAGATTTCAAAACCACTGTCCAGTTTGTGCAACAGCAGGGTGAAATTCTGCTCCGGCATTCCCCACAGGCGCAGTAACAGGATGACCAGCCCGCCACCCACAAACAGCGTATTGGCTACCCGCAGCCAGATCAGGCCGGGGACAAACTGTGCCTGTTTCAAGCCAAGGTGGTGGCGGAAACGCTGTTGCCAAAGCACCCGCCCTTCATCCAACCCGTCAAAGATTTCAGTTGGAATCCTGATCAACAACCAGGCAGCCAATACCAGGAACAGGGTTCCAAACACGCCGGTAAACAGGAAGATGGAAAAATTGCGGTAGCCCAGCCACAAACTGGCGACAGCAACCCCCAAGGCAACACTTGCCAGTAAATGCAGACGTATGCGCTGCATGAAAACAAGATGCCCGGATACCCGCCAGATAAGACGTGCCAGCAGAAAACCAATCAGGGTGGCACACAGGATACGCAGTAAACCGACCAGACTGCTGGCAACCACAGCCTCCTGCCAGCTAACACTGTCCAGTGCAGGCGAATGCAACAAACCTCCCACCAGGGTAGCCAACAACAGTATCCGCGCCCCGGATTGCAGCTTGCTCCCGGCCTGCTGATCCGCCAGCGGGATTACCCCTTCAATATTGCTGGTAGCACTCAGCATGGAATGGAGAATGCCGTAGCCCAGGCTGAACAGCAGCAAAGTCAGCATGAACTGCAACCACGGGGAATTGCCCTGCCCCTGGACATACAATGACAGGGCTGCCAGCCCCGCAAACAGAGCATAAGGCATGGCCTGTAACAAGCTGCACCACACTGCTGTAAAAGTCGGGCTGGTTTCATGGAAAGCTGGCATTTGCTGGCGATACTGCCCACGTTTGTAGCGGCTCCAAAGCAGCCCCGCCAACATGCCCGTTACCCCGTAAAACAGTGCAACCAGTGTCTTCGGCCAACCAGCCAGTAATTGCTCAGGAAACTGGCTGGCCAGACTGTTGGCTTCCGTTTGCCAGCGCCCGCTTTGCAGCAAACTGGAAAGGTTTTCCAGCAATGGGCTGGATGTGGCAAACAGTTGCCGTTTGAGCACTTCCTGCCGCGCCTTGTGGGCACTTTCCAGCAAGGTATTTGCCCGCAAACTGAACAGGCGGCACTGTGACAGGTTTTTTTCGGTTTGTTGCCTGCTGTTTTCCAGTTCCTGGCGCTTCAGTTTGACTTCGGGGTTTTCATCCGGGCTGGCGGTACCGAGGCTCTCAATGGCGGCCAGGGTCTGGCTGGCTTCTTTCCCGTAAGTATCCAGGCAAGTCTGGGCTTGTTGCACCACACCTCCCACCTGATTTGCCACCTGGTCAATAAGCCCGATCCCCTCATCCGTTTCACGCAGGGCTTTCTCAGCGGCATCAAGCTGTCCGCCCAAGGCATTGAAGTCCTGCTTTTCCGCAGTCGGCACCGTTGCATCCGCAGCAAACACGGCGACAGTCAGCAATAAAACGGATAACAGAAGGAGGCGGCAAAGTGCTTGTAACATTACGGTCTGGTAAGATTCGCTTTTATTTGGCCGATCATACCATAGGAAAGCCGCCTTTGCCGGATCGGGTACTTGTCGCCACTTCCCATCCTGTGCCATGCTTTCCGCCTTCATAAAATCCACACCAGAGTTTATCCAATGAATGCTCTTGAATGGCGTGTAACTGCATCCCTTGCAGCCATTTATGCCGTGCGTATGCTCGGCCTGTTCATGATCCTGCCGGTATTTGCCCTGTACGCGGAAACCCTGCCCGACAGCGCACCCTGGCTGGTGGGCTTGGCGATTGGTATTTACGGGCTGACCCAGGCCATTTTCCAGATTCCGCTGGGAACCCTGTCCGATAAACTGGGGCGCAAACCGGTGATCGTTGGTGGGTTGCTGGTGTTTGCCGCAGGCAGTGTGGTGGCTGCCGTAGCACATTCCCTATGGCTGATCGTTGCCGGGCGTGCCATCCAGGGCATGGGTGCAGTGGCAGGGCCAACCATGGCACTGGCCGCTGACCTGACCCGTGAGGAAAACCGCACCCGCATCATGGCCGTCATCGGCATGACCATCGGTATGTCCTTCATGGCAGGCATGATCCTTGGCCCCTTGATCAGCCAGTATGCCGGTGTACCGGGCATTTTCTGGGTGACATGCCTGTTGGCCCTGACCGGGATTGTGCTGGTCACGTTTGTTGTGCCCAACCCTGCGCACAGCAGCCAGCACCGCGACACCGGCATCATCCGTAACTATATCGGCAAGGCGTTGAAAAATGTTTCCCTGCTGCGCATGAATGCCGGGGTATTCATCCTGCATCTGGTGATGACCGCAAACTTCCTGGTACTGCCACCAATTTTCGTGCACGACCTCAACCTGCCGCGTGTGGAACACTGGAAAATCTATCTGCCGGTATTCCTTGGCTCTTTCGCACTATCCTTGCCGCTGATTATCCTGGCGGAAGTGAAGCATCAAATCCGTACCCTGCTGCTGGGCAGCACGCTTGCCCTGATCCTCGCAGAAGTTGGCATGGCCTTGGGGCATACCCACATCATCTGGCTGATGGCGGCCTTTTTCCTGTTCTTCGTCGGGTTCAATTTCCTCGAAGCCGTGCAACCCTCGCTGGTGGCGAAATACTCGGATGTCAGCATCAAGGGCACCGCGATGGGGATTTTCAGCAGTTCACAATTCCTCGGCATTTTTGCCGGAGGCTCCCTCGGCGGTATCGTGAACCATGCTTGGGGAACGACCGGGGTCTTTACCTTCAGTGCCATCGTGGTCGGTGTGTGGCTGATACTGGCATTGCAGTTGCCACAACCCAGTTTCCATGTCGGCAAGGTCGTCAAACTCGACCCATTACTGTTTTCCGACCCTGAACGTTTGCAACGCGAACTACTGGCCATAGCTGGGGTCAAGGAAGCCGCGATCAGCGGTGATGAGGGTGTCGCCTATCTGAAAGTCGACAAAAAAACCCTGGATGAAGACGCCCTCCGTGCATTTTCGTCCCCTTCTGCGTAAAATCGTTGGGAAGAAACACTTAAAGGCAAGGAAACAACATGGCTCGTGGTATCAACAAGGTAATTCTGGTCGGCACGCTGGGGCGTGATCCTGAAGTGAAATACATGCCCAGTGGTGGTGCGATCACCAATGTCACCGTCGCCACTAATGATTCCTACAAAGACAAGAATACAGGCGAGAAAAAGGAAATGACCGAGTGGCATCGGATTGTTTTCTTTAATCGTTTGGCAGAAATTGCCGGGGAATACCTGCGCAAGGGGCAACAGGTTTACATTGAAGGCAGCCTGCGCACCCGCAAATGGCAGGGTCAGGACGGTCAGGATCGTTACACCACAGAAATCGTTGCCAATGAAATGCAAATGCTTGGCGGGCGTCCGGGCGGCGGCATGGGTGCTGGCTCTTACGACGAGGGTGGCAGCCGTCCACAAGGCGGTGGTTATGGTGGTGGCTCAGGCTCAGCACCTTCTTCCAGCCCTAGCACCCATGACCGGGGCTTTGAAGATTTTGATGATGATATTCCGTTCTAAAATGATTACCTTAACTGGAATCCCAAAGCCCCTGTTTACAGGGGCTTTTTGCTGTATGGTCTTGCGTTTTCATCCCCTGCTCAGTGTTTGAGGAAAAACAGCTCGTACAGGTTGAGGACAATTTCCACCACGATCAGGATCACGATATACATGCGTTGCTGGCTGAGCAGTGAGCGGGTTAAGGGAAGCAGGATTCATTATTATCATGTAACAGCACGCAAGATTAACAGAATAGTAACCTGCTTTGTTTACATTACTGCTACCAAACCATGACGGAGATGCCTGAATGCAACGCGCCCCAAAATCCCTGCTGACCCTGGCCATCCTGCTCGCCTTGAGTGGTGCTCACCCTGCCATGGCCGACAGCAGCAAATCCATCAGCTTTACCGGCATCCCTGTCCCCGCCACGGATGAGGAAAAACGTGCGGTCAATGCCGCCAGCAAAGTCAGCGTTGATGGCAAGGATTATGACATAGGCTACAACGTCCTGATGCGCAGTGGTGACAAGGTGGGTTCCGGCACATTCGGGCAGATTTTTGGCAGCGATGGCAAGCCACTGCTGGGGAAAGACGGCTCACCCAACATTTCCAACGACAATGATTTTTCCTCACTCTTGCCGCTAGGCGACAAGCTGTTCATGGTTTCCCACTTTGAAAGCCGCCCGGCAGCCATGTACCTGACCGAACTGTCGCAGGACAAGGCCACCGGCAAACTGACGCCCGTCCAGACCCGCCCGCTGGATTTCTCCGCTGTCCACGGCGGCTGGGCACATTGTGCTGGCAGTGTCACACCCTGGAACACCCATCTGGGCAGCGAGGAATACCCGCCGAATGCCCGCGCGGTCAACCCGGAAACCGGCAGCATCGACAATGACGAAGGCTATTACAACGCCATGGCAACCTATTTCGGCGGCGACCTGAAAGCCCTGAACCCGTATGACTACGGCTATCAGGTGGAAGTCAAAGTCAATTCCTTTGACGATGCCACGGTCAGCAAACATTATTCGATGGGGCGCGTTGCCCACGAACTCGGCAAGGTCATGCCTGACAACAAAACAGTATACATGACCGACGACGGCACGGCTGGCGTGGTGCTGCGCTTTGTTGCGGACGAGGAAGGCGACCTGAGTTCCGGTGAACTGTTCGCCGCCAAATGGACGCAAACCAGCAAGGATAACGGTGGAGCTGCCGACCTGTCCTGGATCAGCCTGGGGCACGCCACTGACGCAGAGGTCAAGGCGTATCTGGACAAGAAACTGACTTTCGCCGATATGTTTGATGCGGAAGAACCAAAGGAAGACGGGACGTGCCCAAGCGAAGGTTTCACCCATGTCGCCACTGGCAGCGGTACTACTGGCCCCAACAAGGTGCTGGAATGCCTGAAACTGAAACCGGGCATGGAACAGGCCGCTTTCCGTCTGGAAACACGCCGCTACGCCGCATTGAAAGGTGCGACCACGGAATTCAACAAGATGGAAGGCATTACCCTCGACCCGGACAGCAAGACCCTGTACGTTTCCATGTCCTACGTGGAAAAGGCTGCATTGGATAATGATAAAAGCGATCTGGGCGGGGCAAATGACATCCGGCTGGACAAGAACAGTTGCGGAACCGTATTTGGCCTGACACTGGATGAGCAATACGTTGCGACCCACATGGCAGCGCTGGTTTCCGGCAAGGCATCGGCAACAGACGATGCTCAAAACACCTGTGACCTGGAGGGTATCGCCAACCCGGACAATCTGACTTTCATGCCCGGTTATCATACCCTGATCATTGGCGAAGACACCGGCACTGGCCATCAAAATGATGCTATCTGGGCTTACGATACCGAATCCAAAAAACTGACCCGAATACTGACCACGCCGTATGGCTCGGAAACCACCTCCCCCTATTTTTACCCGGACATTAACGGTTGGGGCTATCTGATGGCAGTTGTGCAACACCCTTACGGCGAATTTGATGTGGACAAAGGCATGTTCGAGGCAAAACCTGAAACTGACGCAGACAAACGTGCTTACACCGGTTACATCGGCGCATTTCCGGCCATGAAGTAAGTCAAAACAGGTGGAATACTGGAAGAAGGTTTAACAAGGCAGCTTAGGAGGAAGAAAGCTGCCCTGGATTGGATTGGGTGATTACCCATTACTTTTGCGGTGCAGGACGTACCCGTACTTCATCAGCCATTTTGACACTGGCAGTTGCAACCGGTGCTTTGGCAACCTGCTGCTCTTTAGCCTGCATCTTGGTGGAAGTATGCGCACCTGCCGCACCAATCAAGGCAGCCAGAACGAAGCCTAAAGTGATAGGATCGGCAAAACCTTTCATCTTTTTCATGACTTTTCCCTCTATGTTTCAATTGACGATGGGCGCAGAATACCTTTCCAGCGTCAATGAATCGTCAAGTTCCATCTTCAAATGAACATTTCCAAGTTATTGTTATTTGGCGGCTTTCGATTGATAAATATCAATGGCGAAACGCTAAATCCGGGTTCCCGCAAGGCCAAGGCATTGCTGGCATGGCTTGCCGTTAACCCTGACCAGCAACATCCACGCGAAAAACTGGCCGCCGTGCTCTGGCCTGACAGCGATGAAGCGCAAGGCCGTCACAGCCTGCGCCAAGCTCTGGCCGAATTGCGCAAGGTTTTTCCTGACGATAACGGCTCTTTGCACAGCACCAAGGAATGGATCACCCTCGATAGCCAGCAGATTGAAGTCGACATCCACCGTTTCAATCACCTCATGGCGCAGACTGATGCGGATGCACTGGATCAGGCCATTGAGCTATACAAGGGGGAGTTTCTGGAAGGTTGCAACCCGCATTCCGATTCCTTA
>JBBIHI010000120.1:0-7808 GCA_037447095.1 Thiotrichaceae bacterium | reverse complement strand
AATGACCCCGATCAGCAGCACGGCTGCGATCATGAGGTATTTCCAGAGTGGGTAGCGATTCATTTTTATAGGTTTCCGTATGTTAGCCTTGATCCCCTCACCCCCTGACCCCCCTCCCTCAAGGGGGAGAGGGGGAACAAGAGAGTGTTTTATCTCTTAGCCCCTCTCCCCTTGAGGGAGGGGGGGTGGGATGAGGGGGGTATAATCATGCACTTTTCATCGTGCCTTTGGGCATGACGGCGGTAACAGCCTGTTTTTGTATTTTGACGCTGACATTATCGGCAATGCTCAGTTCGACGAAATTTTCGCTGATGCCGGTGACTTTGCCAAGAATGCCGCCACTGGTGACAACTTCATCGCCTTTACCCAGCGCTTCCAGCATCTGTTTGTGTTCCTTGGTACGTTTTTGTTGTGGGCGGATGATCATGAAATACATGATGGCAAAGAAAACGCCCATCATCAGGATGGTTTCAAGCCCACCCGCAGCGCCTTGTGGTGCGGCTGCCGCCCCGTCTGCGTAAGCCTTGGAAATCAGAAAGTCCACTGTCAATCTCCTTGATTTTGGTTGCGGCGGCTATTATGCCACCTCCCACGGAAAAGCGATAACCTGTTTGATGTCATTCACCTGCATCCGGCACATCAGCACCCGGTCAATACCGATGGCGACACCGGCACATTCTGGCAAGCCGGATTCCAGCGCGGCAAGAAACCGTTCGTCCACCGGGACGTCATGGCCACGGGCTGCGGCATCCTGTTCCAGTATCTGGCGGTTTTGCGCGGCATCGGTCTGTTCCTGGTAGCCATTGCCCAGTTCCAGCGCACCCAGATACACCTCGAAGCGTTGTGCCACTGCCTGCCCGTTGCTGTATTCCCGTTTGGCCAGCGCACTTTGCGCCGCCGGGTAATGGTAAATGAAAGTCAGGCGGTCAGCCGGAAAAGCCGATTCCACACAATGGGTCAGCAGTAAATCCCGCCAGCCTTGTGCAGACATGCTGCTGTCGATGTTGACGCCATGCTCATGGGCGCAGTTGGCCAGTTCCGCTTCCCCGGCAAGATGGGGGTCAATCCCCAGCGTTTCAAGGAACAGTTCCCGGTAAGTGCAGAAACGCGGCGGTTGCTGCAAGTGCGGAATCAGCGCGAGCAGCAGTTCGGCCACTTCCTGCATCAGTTGCGGGTAGGTAAAGCCGAGCCGATACCACTCCAGCATCGTGAACTCGGGATTGTGGTGCCGCCCGGATTCATCCTTGCGCCAGACTTTGCAAAGCTGGTAAATGTCGCCGGAACCTGCCGCAAGTAGGCGTTTCATCGGGTATTCTGGGGACGTGTGCAGCCAGCGCAGTGTGTTTCCTGTATTGACGCTGAAACTGTCAATGAATGGGTCGGTATTGCCTGCCTGCGAGAGTGCAGGGGTTTCAACTTCCAGCACCTGACGTCCGGCAAAAAAAACGCGCACCTGTTGGTACAGTCGTGCGCGTTCGTGCAGTGCGGTCAGGTTCACGCTTTGACGCGGGAAACGTATTCGCCAGTGCGGGTGTCAATTTTGAGGATTTCGCCTTCTTCCATATACAGCGGAACCTTGACCACAGCGCCGGTTTCCAGTGTGGCTGGCTTGGTTCCGCCAGTAGCGGTATCGCCACGTACACCTGGGTCGGTCTGGGTGATTTTCAGCTCGGCAAAGTTTGGTGTGGTCACTTGCAGGGGAACGCCGTTCCACAGGGTGACGATGCACTTTTCATTGCCTTTCAGCCATTTGACGGCATCGCCCATGGCTGCTTCATTGGCTTCGAGTTGTTCAAAGGAAGCGCTGTCCATGAATGTCCACGCGCTGCCGTCGGTATAAAGATATTCCATGTCGCGGTCTTCCACGTCGGCAGCTTCGGCAGTTTCAGTGGATTTGAATGTTTGCTCAATGGTACGACCGGTTTTGAGGTTGCGCACGCGGCAACGGGTGAAGGCTTGGCCTTTACCAGGTTTTACGAAGTCGCTTTCCACTACTGTGTAAGGGTCGCCGTTGATGATAATCTTCACGCCGACACGTAAGTCGTTTGCGCCGTAGGTGGCCATTGTCCATCTCCAAAATATCTGAACTCAAAATAGCCCGCTATGATAACCGGAATCCGGGGAAAAAGGCATTCCTGTTTACAGGGAAAAGTTTTCGCCCAGATAGACACGCCGTGCCTGTTCATTCTTGAGGATGTCTTCCGGTGGGCCTGCCACGAGGATTTTGCCTTCGCTGAGGATGTAGGCGCGGGTACAGATACCCAGGGTTTCGCGGACATTATGGTCGGTAATCAGGATGCCGATGTCACGCGCAGCCAGATGGCGGATGATTTTCTGGATTTCCAGCACGGAAATCGGGTCAACCCCGGCGAAAGGCTCATCAAGCAGGATGAATGCCGGTTCGGTGGCCAAAGCGCGGGCGATTTCGGCACGGCGGCGTTCCCCACCGGAAAGGCTGATGCCGAGGCTGTCGCGCAGGTGGCTGAGTTGGAACTCTTCCAGCAGACTGTCGGCTTTTTCCTGGCGTTGGCTGCGGTTCATGCCTTTGCGCATTTCCAGCACGGCAAGGATATTCTGTTCAACAGTCAGCTTACGGAAAATGCTGGCTTCCTGCGCCAGATAGCCGATGCCTTCACGGGCGCGTTCGTGCATGGGGGCGGCGGTAATATCCTTGCCGTTGAGCATGACCTGACCGTCATCCGCGCCAATCAGGCCGACGATCATGTAGAAACAGGTGGTTTTGCCCGCCCCGTTTGGCCCCAGCAGGCCGACGATTTCGCCGTTGTTGACGTTTATATCAACGCCTTTGAGGATTTGGCGTTGCTTGAAACGTTTTTGCAGATTGTGTGCGGCAAGGGTGTTCATTGGGTTGCTTTGCCATTATTGGTTGGTGCAGCCCCCGGAATGGTGAAGACCTGCAAGGTTTCCTTGCCGGTGGCGGTAGTTGTGGCTGGCTTGCTGGTGCTGCCGGTTGAGCTGTTTTGTGGGGTGGATGTTTCTGCATCCTTGCTGGCATCAGGTGCTTCTGCCGCAGGCTTGGTTTTATCCGCTGTGCTGGATTTCGGTGCGGTTTTGCCACCTTTTTCGCCCGGTTTGTTGGGCTGGTCTGAGGAGGTGGGATACAGGGTGGCTGAAATCCTGCCGGTTTTGCCGCCCTTGCCGACTGCGGTCAGTTGCCCTTTGTCGGCCAGATATTCCATGAAATGCCCGGTCATCACGTCCTGATCTTGGTGTAGCTCGGCTTCACCGGTCAGGGTCAGGCGTTTTTCCTTGACGAAATATTCCATCGTCAGTGCTTTGCCAGTAGCCTTTTTGCCGCCTTCCATATCCTGGGCGAAATTGACGGGTTTGCCCGTGGCGGTAACGTGCTGGATTTGGTTATCAGGAGCGAGGATGTCCACGTGATCGGCGAGGATTTCCAGCGTCCCCTGTTTGATGACGACTTTGCCATCGTAAGTGGCTGTCCCGGCATTGCGGTCGAACGTGGCGCTATCGGCTTCGACTTCCACAGGTTGTTCCACATCGGAGTCGAGGGCGTGGGCAGTCGATGCAGCAATGGTTAGTAACAAGCCAACCAGCCAATTATTGTTTAACTTCATAGCTTGAATGGACCTTTTTCTCGAATTTCAACAGGTCTTCGTCCAGTTTGCCGGTCATCCCGGTGGAATGCATGGAACCGGACGGTGTGTTAATCAATACATCTGCTTTGGTGGTCGCGATGTGGGTTTGCATGTCGTAATCCAGGTAATCCGTATACAAATCCATTTCGCTGCGTGAGCCAGTTGCAGGTTGATGACTGTGTACCTTTTTCTCAAGCCGAACCTGATTACTGTTTTGGTTCAGCCAGGCTTCTTCCGCCTCGGTACGGCTGCGTGCCTCCGGGTCTGTCCCGTTGAAAATGACTGGCTTGATAATATAGCTGCGTTTTTGTTCTTTCCAGTGGGTCAGGTGTTCACCGTCCAGTTGTGCAGTCATGGTTCCGTTTGTGTCAAACTGCTTACTGGTAAATCCCTGTAAATAGTAATCCACCTGATCCTTTTCCCTGGGTTGACGTGCAGCTTCCTGTTGCCCGATGTAATTTTCCACCTGGGTAATCAGCAGGACAGATAGCAGCAGGGCAACCAGCAGGGCAAAGCGTTTCATGTCAGGTAGCTTTCCAGTTTGGCTTGCAACTTGCCTTGGGTGTGTAACAGCATTTCACCGACTTCACGCGCCGCACCACGTCCACCCGGTGTTTGCGTGACCCAATGCGCGTGTTGTTTGACGAAACCGTGTGCATCGCCAACCGCCACGGCCAAACCGACCTGTGACATGACCGGCAAATCCACCACGTCATCGCCGACGTAGGCAATCTGGTTGGCGTGATAACCGGTTTTTTCCAGCAAATCGACAAAGGCCGGGCGCTTGTCGCGGTAGCCCTGCCAGATGCGGTCACGCGGGATTTTCAGGTTGTCGGCACGGTGCAAGACCAGTTCGGACTGACGTCCGGTGATCAGGGCAATTTCGATACCGCACTCCAGCAACATGCGGATGCCGTGACCGTCCTTGGAATTGAATGCCTTGTATTCCTGCCCCTGATTATCGAAAAACAGCCCGCCGTCAGTCAGTACGCCGTCAATATCGAAGATCACCAGACGGATCTGGCGGGCGCGTTCCAGCAGTTCATCAGGCAAGCGGTCAAATGCATACATCAGGCAATTCCAGCACGTAAAAGGTCATGCATGTGGATAATACCGATAACTTGCCCGGCCTGCACGACTGGCAGGACAGTAATGGCGTGTTTTTCCATTAGGTTGAGGGCTTCCACGGCAAGCATGGGGGCTTCAGCCTGTTGGTAGTGTCGGGTCATCAGGTCGGCAATGGGTTGTTCCAGCAGATTGTTACCTTTTTCAAATGAACGTCGTAAATCGCCGTCGGTGAAGATGCCGAGCAACGTGCCGTCGCTATCGGTAATGGTGGTGATGCCAAGTTTCTTGCGGGTCATTTCTAGGATAGCCTGTTGCAGGCTGAACTCTGGCGTGACACGCGGGATGGCCTCGCCGGTATGCATGATGTCTCTTACATGCACCAGCAGGCGCTTGCCCAACCGACCGCCAGGGTGGGAACGGGCGAAATCTTCCGCCGTAAAGCCACGGGCTTCCAGCAGGGCAACGGCCAGCGCATCGCCCATCACCAGCGTGGCAGTGGTACTGGAGGTCGGCGCAAGCCCCAGTGGACAGGCTTCCTTGTCCACGGCAATATTGATGTGGAAATCGGCAGCTTCCGCCAGTGGCGATTGCGGGTTGCCGGTCATGGCGATAATGCGTACATCCAGACGGCGGATTACTGGCAGGATGGAAAGGATTTCCTCGCTCGTCCCGGAATTGGACAGCGCAATAATCACGTCGCCATTGACGATCATACCGAGGTCGCCGTGACTGGCCTCGCCGGGGTGCAGGAAAAACGCCGGTGTGCCGGTACTGGCAAGAGTGGCGGCAATCTTGTTGCCGATATGCCCGGATTTGCCCATGCCGGTGACAATCACCCGCCCTTTGCAATTCAGCATGGCCTCACATGCGCTGACAAACTGTTCATCCAGCCGTGCGGGCAGTGCCTGGAGTGCGCCAATTTCGGTATCAATCACAGCCTTGGCAAGCGCCAGCAAGTCTTTACGGTGAGCGTTATCCATGAGTTACGGTGTTATGTTTTTTGTTAAAGGCGGCATTGTATATCAATTCAGCTGTACCCGTGTTCCCCAAGGCACAGTTGATCTGCCTTTGACCAGCCAGATGACCGGGAAGTTCGGCGCTTGTGCCGGGAAAAAGCCTTGTGCATCGGTGAAATACACCAGGATGTCCGGCTGCTGATCCTGCTTCTGCATCCATTCAAATACCGGGCGGAAGTCGGTGGAACCGCCGCCGGGCATGTCCTGTGGCAGGGTGGCTTCCTCCCACGGCTCGAAGCGGCGCGGGAAACCTTCCACAATCTCCGAGTCGCAGGCCAGGAGGGTAACGGCAGCGCGTACCTGCCCCTTGATGGCGTTGATTTCCGAGAGGCAATCCTGTAATTCGCGGTCAGTCACGGAGCCGCTGACATCCAGCGCGACCACGGCGTTGATCTGGTGGCTTTTCAGGGTCGGGAAAATCGCCGGGTCGCCGCGCCGGGAGGAGGGGCGGGTGTAACTGTAATCGTCGCGGGCAACGGCAGTCATGTAATGCGCCAGCAGGGTGCGCCACGGCAGGCGGGGTTGCAGCAGTTCCTCAACCAACCGTTTCATGATGCCACTCAGTTTGCCCGCCTGTTGCGCTTGTTGTGCGGCCCCGGCCAGCCGTTGTTGCCATTGTACGCTGAGTTCGTCGGCTTCCTGCTGGCTTAGCGGGGGCGGAGGGCGTTCGCCACCGCCGTTGGCCTGTTCATCGAATTCCCCCCCCATCCCCGACCCTTCCCCCGCAGGGGGGGAAGGGAGAGAAGAGGAGGGTGGTGTATTTTCTTGTTCCCTCTCCCCTTGCGGGGGAGGGTTAGGGTGGGGGGATTCACGGTTGTCAAGCGGGTTTTCGCTGCTGTTGCGGCTGCCTTCGCTGGGGTTGTCTTCCTTGTCATACAAGTGCTGGTCGAGCGTTTCGGTCATGTCATTGTCGTCGATGAGGGGGTAAATCTCCTCGGCGGACATGCCGACATATTCCTTCATCATGATCATGCCGGGTGGCGGTTTTAAGCCGTCTTCGAGCAGGATCGGGTTGATGGCGTAGTCGCAGGCCAGATCCCAGCGGTGTTTGACGCGATGGACCCGACGCGCGAAATGCGACAGGGCGCAATGCAGGGCTTCATGGGCAAGTACGAATTGCGCTTCCTCGTTACGCAGTTCCTGCACGTATTCGGGGTTGTAATAGAACTTGCGGGCGTCCGTGCCGGTGGTCGGACACCAGGCTGGGTTGGCGGCTTGCAAGGGCAGGCGCAATACCAGTGCGCCGAGGAACGGCTTGTCGAGGATCAGTTTGGTGCGGGCGGCAACCAGTTTGTCTTCAATCGCTTTGAGGTCGAGGTCGGCCATGAGTGTGATGGGTGGTGGAAAAGGCTAATGGTAGGAGGTGGGGTGGGGCGATGCAAATGGGAACAGCGGAGCTGTGGATAGGATTGTAACGTGTTATAACTGCCCAAGTTTATACCGGAGACCACCGTATGTACCTACCCAACCTGCAAAGCCTGCTCGGTTTTTTCACCCTGCTGCTGATCGCGTGGCTGTTCAGCGAACGGCGTAGCGTGGTGGATTGGCGCTTGGTACTGGTGGGTTCCGCCCTGCAATTCGGTTTGGCGGCCTTGCTGCTGAAATGGCCGATGCTGCATCAGACATTAAACGGTTTGAACGAGGCTGTACTTGCCTTGCAAGCGGCTACCGAAAAAGGCACAGCGTTTACCTTTGGCTATCTCGGCGGTGCGCCATTGCCGTTTGAGGAAACCCAGCCGGGGGCAAGTTTCATCCTCGCGTTCCGCGCTTTGCCGTTGGTAATTGTGGTTGGTGCCCTGACGGCCATCCTCACTTATTGGCGTATTCTGCCGCGCATCATTCAGGTATTTTCCTTGTTGCTGGAAAAATCCCTCGGCGTATCCGGCAGTGTAGGGCTGAGTGCGGCGGCGAATATCTTTGTCGGCATGGTCGAAGCGCCACTGTTCATCCGCCCGTGGCTGGGGCAACTGAGCCGCAGCGAGCTGTTCATCGTCATGACGGCGGGTATGGCGACCATCGCCGGAACTGTGCTGGTGCTGTACGCCACGATTCTTGGCAATACCCTGCCGGATGCGGTCGGGCATCTGCTGACCGCTTCGCTGAT
>JBBIHI010000119.1:0-7867 GCA_037447095.1 Thiotrichaceae bacterium | reverse complement strand
CTGGGGGCCCATTTCCTCGGGAAGGTGCCACGCACTTTTGCAACCCACGGGTACACTTTCTTGCCCGGTAGCTGACCACCTTCACCTGGCTTCGCGCCTTGCGCCAGTTTGATCTGGATTTCCTGGGCACTGTTCAGGTAGTGGCTGGTGACGCCGAAACGCCCAGATGCCGCCTGCTTGATGGCGCTGCAACGGGAATCGCCGTTGGCGTCTGGTGTGAAGCGGGCAGGGTCTTCGCCACCTTCACCGGAGTTGGACTTGCCGCCCAGACGGTTCATGGCGATGGCCAGTGCTTCGTGCGCTTCCTTACTGATGGAGCCGAATGACATCGCGCCAGACTTGAAGCGTTTGACGATGGCAGAAGCAGGCTCCACCTCGCTTAGCGGGATCGGCTGCTCGGCAAAGTTGAACTCTAGCAGGTTACGCAGGTTGAATTTCACTTCAGCGTCTTCGTGCAGCAGTTTGCTGTACTGTTTGTACAGTGTGTAGTCGCCCATGCGTACCGCTTTTTGCAGCGTGTAAATCGTCGCCGGGTTGTACTGGTGTTCTTCTTCCTCGTTACGCCACTGGAACACGTTGCCGGAACGCAGCGAGCGATGTTCGGCGTCGTGGTGGTCGTAAGCAGTCTGGTGACGCATCAGGGCTTCTTTCGCAATCACATTCAGATCGATGCCGCCGATACGGGAAGCAGTCGCGGTGAAATACTTCTCGATAACCGCGTTGCTGATGCCCAGTGCTTCAAAGATTTGTGCGCCACGGTAGGATTGGACGGTGGAAATGCCGATTTTCGACATGACCTTGATCACGCCCTTGGTCGCAGCCTTGATGTATTTCTGGATGGCGTAGTCCGGCTTCATGTCTGGCAGCAGACCTTCCTGAATCAGGTCGCTGATGGAGTCGAAGGCCAGATACGGGTTGATCGCTTGTACGCCATAGCCCAGCAGTACTGCGAAATGATGCACTTCGCGTGGTTCGCCGGATTCGAGGATCAGGCTGACGCGGGTACGTGAACCCTGGCGGATCAGGTGGTGGTGTAAACCGGAAACTGCCAGCAAGGATGGAACAGGTACATTGTCTGCATCTGCGGTGCGGTCAGACAGCACGATCAGGTTTGCCCCGGCAGCAATTTCACGGTCAGCAGCGGCAAACAGGTTTTCCATCGCTGCTTCCATGCCGCTTTCACCGCCCATGGCACGGAAGGTGATGGGCAGGGTCACGCACTGGAAACCTTCGCGCTTGATTTCCACCAGTTTCATCAACTCATCGTTGCTGAGTACCGGCGATTGCAGCAGGATTTGATGGCAGCTTGCCGCTGTTGGCGCGGTAATGTCGCCTTCGGAACCCAGTGTGGTGACGGATGAGGTAACGATTTCTTCGCGGATGGAGTCAATCGGCGGGTTGGTGACCTGCGCGAACAACTGCTTGAAGTAGTTGAACAATGGTTGTGGTTTGTCAGACAGCACTGCAATCGGGGAGTCGATGCCCATCGCACCCAGCGGATCAATGCCGTCACGCGCCATTGGCACGATCATCTTGCGCACATCTTCGTAGGTGTAGCCGAACATTTTCTGGCGTTGGATAACGGCATCATGATCGGGTGGTGCGGCGTGTTTGGCGGCTGGCAGGTCTTCCAGTTTGACCAGATTGGTATCCAGCCAGTCCTGATAAGGCTTGGCTCCGGCCATACTGTATTTGAGTTCGTGGTCAGTGACAATGCGGCCTTCGGCGGTATCGACCAGCAGCATACGGCCCGGTTGCAGGCGCTGCTTGGAAATGACTGTGCTTTGGTCAAGGTCGTCCAATACGCCAACTTCAGAGGCCAGGATGATCATGTCATCATTGGTGACGTAGTAGCGGGAAGGACGCAGGCCGTTACGGTCGAGGATTGCACCAACCTGTGTGCCGTCGGTGAAACCCATCGCGGCTGGGCCGTCCCACGGCTCCATCAGGCAGCTATGGTATTGGTAGAACGCCCGCTTTTCCGCACTCATGCTTTCATGGTTTGCCCAAGGTTCCGGTGCCATCATCATCATCGCGTGTGGCAGGGAATAACCGCTGAGGTACAGGAACTCCAGCGTGTTGTCCAGCATCGCGGAGTCACTGCCGTTCGGGTTTACAACCGGGAAAACCTTGTCCAGACTGGTTTTGAATACGTCGGTCTTGATCATGGACTGACGCGCATTCATCCAGTTGACGTTACCACGCATGGTGTTGATTTCACCATTGTGGATCAGGTAACGGTTCGGGTGCGCACGCTCCCAGCTTGGGAAGGTGTTGGTGGAAAACCGTGAGTGGATCATGGCCACAGCGGTTTCCATGTGCGGATTGGATAAATCCTTGTAGAACTGCCCGACCTGTTCGGTGGTCAACATACCTTTATAAACGATAGTACGTGAAGACAGGCTGGGGAAATAAATGTGCCCGTTGAATTCCGGCGCATCCACGGTATTTTCCGTGCGCTTACGGATGACGTATAGCTTGCGCTCAAACTCAATCCCGGCGCTGGTGTCGTTCGATTTGGCGATGAAGACCTGACGGATGAAAGGCATCGCTTTCAGCGCGGTCTTGCCGATCGGTGTCGGGTTAACCGGGACATCACGCCAACCGAGCAGGGTCTGGCCTTCTTCCTCGACAATACGGGCGAGGGTGGAAGCGACTTCCGTGCGTGCATCCGCGTCCTGCGGCAGGAACACCATGCCCGCCGCGTAATCACCGGGCGCAGGCAGCTTGATATTGAGCGATTTGCATTCCGCTTCGAGGAATGTGTGCGGCATTTGCAGCAGGATACCCGCACCGTCACCGGTATTCTCTTCACAGCCGCAGGCCCCACGGTGTTCCATGTGGGTCAATACTTTTAATGCCTGTTGGACGATTTTGTGTGATTTGGCACCTTTCAGGTGAGCCACAAAACCCATACCGCAAGCATCATGTTCAAAGCCGGGGTGGTAAAGCCCTTGTGCAGGAGGAAGTTCGGTGTATCTCATCGGAATCTTCGGACAATAAACGGGGTCGTCATTATACTAAAATACCGGACTACGGCTAGTGTATTCCGGGGCTGAGGCTCGCACATTATCGTGTTTTGTATGGCAAAGTACAGATACACAGCAAAACACAACCTATATACTTAGGCCGCACATAACCTGAAAGACTAGTACACACAATTATATGAGCACGGCAGGCCGTATTCCCAAAGACTTCATTGACCAGCTTCTTGCCCGCATCGACATTATTGACGTGGTGGGTGCGCGTGTGCCCCTGAAAAAGGCTGGTCGGGAATATCAGGCTTGTTGCCCGTTCCATAACGAGAAAACACCGTCTTTCACGGTTAGCCCATCGAAGCAGTTTTACCACTGTTTTGGTTGCGGTGCACATGGGTCAGCGATTTCATTCCTGATGGATTATGACCATCTGGAGTATGTGGAGGCGATTGAGGCGCTGGCACGCACGGCAGGTGTGCAGGTTCCCCGTGAAGGTGCAGAGGATGCGCCAAAACGGAAGCGTATCAGTAAAACCCTGTATACCCTGATGGAGGAAGCTGCCACCTGGTATCAGGCACAACTACCGCAGTTTCCACCTGCCCGTGAATATTTGCAGAAACGCGGCCTGAGCGCGGAAATCATCAGCCGTTTTGGCCTGGGTTACGCACCCGCAGGCTGGGATGCGCTGGGCAAACAATTGGCCGGATACGGCGCGGAAAAGTTGTTGGCAACCGGCATGGCGATCCAGAACGAAGCGGGTAAGGTGTATGACCGTTTCCGCGAGCGCATCATGTTCCCGATCCGTGACCGGCGCGGGCGGATCATCGGTTTTGGTGGTCGGGTGCTAGGCAATGACACGCCGAAATATTTGAACTCACCGGAAACCGAGATTTTCCATAAAGGTTCCGAGTTGTACGGCCTTTACGAAGCACGTCAACATACCCGCAAGCTGGAGCGTTTATTGGTGGTGGAAGGGTATATGGACGTGATTGCCCTTGCCCAGTACGACATCACGTATGCGGTGGCCACCTTGGGGACGGCCACCACATCCGAGCATGTCCGCCAGTTGTTCCGTGTTGTGCCGGAAGTGGTGTTTTGCTTCGATGGCGACCGTGCGGGCAAACAGGCGGCATGGCGGGCGTTGGAAAACAGCCTGCCGGAATTGCAGGACGACAAGCATGTACGGTTCCTGTTCCTGCCGACCGGTGAAGACCCGGATACGCATGTGCGGCAGATTGGCAAGGAAGCTTTTGAAGCATCGCTGGACAAAGCCCTGCCCTTGACGCGGTTTTTCATTATGGGGCTGAACGCACAATTGGGTTTTCGTGAAAATTACACGCTGAATGTGACCGAAGACCGTACCCGCTTCATCAAGGAAGCGGCAGGCTTGCTGGCAAAAATGTCCAATATCCTGCAAAAACGTCAGTTGATGCCGGAGTTGGTGCGTTTGGGGTATCTGGATAGCGGGCAGAAACGTATCTTTGAAAAGTACGGACAGTCATTGCCGGAAAATGAACCAAAAGCGGTGAATTGGCGACTAAATGAGCAGGATGTACGACGCACGCCGATCCGTCACGCCGTCGCTTTGCTGGTAAATTACCCGCAACTGGCGGTAGAAGTGGGCAACCCGGAACAATGGGCACGTTACGATATTCCGGGCATGGAACTGTTTCTGGCGATCCTTGAAATCATTGAGGTGGAACCCCATATACACACGGCTGCGCTGGTGGAGCGTTTTCGTGGTAGTCCGTATGAAAAGGCATTGTTACGTTTGAACAGCCACCAGTTCCATTACGATGAGGAAAGTGATATTCCGCAGCGTGAGTTCCGGGATTGTCTGGCGCAAATACGGCGTCAGGCACAGCAAAAGCAGCTCGACCAGCTACTGTTGAAGGAGCAGGCCGAAGGTTTAAGCGAACAGGAACGCAACGATTTACTATGCTTATTGTCTGAGTTGCATGATTCCCGCGCCTGACGGTTGAAAACGGCGCGTTGCATTTCAGAAAACTATGCTACAATTACCGACCTTTTTTCCAGAGAGTTTAGGGCATGAGCCAAGAAGAGCAGCAGCAGTCCGGTTTGAAGGAACTGATTGCCAGGGGTAAGGAGCAAGGCTACCTGACCTATGCCGAGGTCAACGACCATCTTCCTGATACCATCGTTGACCCGGAACAGATTGAAGATATCGTTGCCATGATCAACGATATGGGCATTACTGTTTATGAACATGCCCCTGATGCCGATTCCCTGTTACTGAATGATGAAGCTGTCCAGGCTGACGACGAGGCAGCCGAAGAAGCTGCTGCCGCGCTGGCCAACGTTGACGGCGATTTTGGCCGTACCACCGACCCTGTGCGTATGTATATGCGCGAAATGGGCACGGTCGAACTGCTGACCCGAGAAGGTGAAATCCAGATCGCCATCCGCATCGAAGAAGGTCTGAATGAAATCCTGCGGGCATTGGCGCAATATCCTGCTTCCACCGAGGTTTTGCTGGGCAAGGCTGCCCTGATTGAAACCGAAGAAGCACGCCTGACCGATGTGATCAACGGCTTCGTCAACCCTGATGAAGACCTGACGTCAGCGTTCCAGGTTCCGCCTGTGGTGGATGATGGCGAAGAAGCGGCGGCTTCTGAGGCGGAAGTCGACGAAGATGAAGACGAAGATGGTGCTACAGACCCGGTTGATACAGGCCCTGACCCGGAAGAAGCACGTGCCAAGTTTGCCGAGTTACAGGCGCTGCATGATGCCTGCCGGGATGCCTGCAATGCGGGCAATGAAAAGCACTATTCCGCCGCACGTGATGCTATGGCGGCAAAGTTCATGGAATTCCGTCTGGCACAGATGGTGATTGACGAACTGACAGTCCAGTTGAATGAAATCGTAGACCGTATCCGCCATAGCGAACGCCACATCATGAAGCTGTGCGTGCAGAAGGGTAACATGGCGCGTCAGGATTTCATCGACAGTTTCCCGCAAAATGAAACCGACAAAGACTGGCTGGTGCGTTATTGCGGAAGCAAGAAAGGCGACCAAAGCCGTTTGTTGGCCATGTTGCCCAAGGTTCAGGAAGCCCAGGAGCAACTGGCGGAAATCGAGCGCGAATGTAACCTGACTATCCCGCAAATCAAGGAAATCAACCGCAGCATGTCGGTTGGCGAAGCCAAAGCCCGCCGTGCCAAAAAGGAAATGGTGGAAGCCAACTTGCGTCTGGTGATTTCCATTGCCAAGAAATACACCAACCGTGGTTTGCAGTTCCTTGACCTGATCCAGGAAGGCAATATTGGCCTGATGAAAGCGGTCGACAAGTTCGAATACCGCCGTGGCTACAAGTTCTCGACCTATGCAACCTGGTGGATCCGGCAGGCGATTACCCGTTCCATCGCGGATCAGGCGCGTACCATCCGTATCCCGGTGCACATGATCGAAACCATCAACAAGCTCAATCGCATTTCGCGCAAGCTATTGCAGGAAATGGGGCGGGAAGCAACGCCGGAAGAACTGGCCGAAGCGATGGATATGCCGGAAGACAAAATCCGCAAAGTCCTGAAAATCGCCAAGGAACCGATTTCGATGGAAACGCCGATCGGGGATGATGAAGATTCCCATCTGGGTGATTTCATCGAAGACAGCAATATCCTGTCACCGATCGAGTCTGCTACTACCTCCAGTCTGTCGGAAGTGACCCGCGAAGTGCTTTCCAGTCTGACTTCCCGTGAGGCGAAAGTACTGCGGATGCGTTTCGGTATTGACATGAACACCGACCACACGCTGGAAGAGGTTGGCAAACAGTTCGATGTAACCCGCGAACGTATCCGTCAGATCGAGGCCAAGGCATTGCGCAAGTTGCGCCACCCCAGCCGTTCGGATATGCTGCGCAGTTTCCTCGAATATGATCCTGGTCAATTGCCAACCAACTAAAAGCTTTCAGGGCCTATGGCGCAACGGTTAGCGCAGGGGACTCATAATCCCTTGGTTGTAGGTTCGAATCCTACTGGGCCCACCATATTTTTGGCAGGATGAATACCGTTAAATCAATAGGCTATTTTATCCTGCCCCGTTTGTCAAAGCAGATGGGTGTCGCACGTTATTTTTCTGGTGCTACGCTGCTTCTACGCTAGGGTAGGATGGTTGCTTGTAGCACCGTTTTCCACAGTGATATGCCTTGCCGGTAGGCTTTATGTCGTCCTCGGCTCCCCCCTGAACTTTCTACAGCCGCCACCCAGCCCCACCATGCCGCTACCAGCAGCCTGTCGGACTCCCTGCCCTCCCCAAAAGTGCCCCCAATGCGCCGGAGCAAAATCCGGTTGAGGATGTTTGGCCTCAAGCAAAAAAACACCTCCGCATAGAAACCTGCGCCTCCCTGTGCAAAGTCCGCACTGCAATATCCAGTGGTGCCGTGCCCCTTTTCCACCCTGTCTTGGCCAGGGCAATATGGCTTGTCTGTAGGTGTTGGAAGTTAAAATGTTAAATTATTGTAATTTAGGGGTTATTGCCGTTGCCAAGTTGGATTTTTACCCACTCTTGTACTCTTATGGCTGTTTTTAATCCAGCATGGGGGCTTGTATGGTTAGGCGTAATGTTTTGCCTGCGTGGTATCCGGCGGTATGCCATGGCGGGAACCCTGGATGGGGTGTTGCCCAGTGGCTTGAAGCTTTGTCTATCAGGGGCAGGTTAGTCAGGGCAGAAATGGATGGGGCGTTGGATGAGGGGTATTTGGAGGCAGTGGTGACAGGGCGCGTTGCTTGTCCGCCATCCCTACCTATGGCGACCATTACGATCCCGATTGATGTTCCGCCAACCTGATGCCGTGTTATTGCAGTATTTTGCCTCGGAATTGATGTCACTGTCACAATAAAACTGACCCACTTAGTCAATTGAAAACTGAC
>JBBIHI010000118.1:0-7879 GCA_037447095.1 Thiotrichaceae bacterium | reverse complement strand
CAGTGCCTGACAGGCATTCAGGATCAGGTTCAGCAATGCCTGACGCAACTGGATGTCGGGCAAACGGCACAACAGGCCGGTTCCGGTCTGCTGGGTCAGACGGATGTGATCGGGTATCTGGTAATGTGCGAGCGCCAGCAAATCCCGCACTGCGCTGCTGATGTCCACATCCCGCAGGGGTTCCGGTTCATGCCGCGCTTCCGCCAGCAGGGTATTCAGTAATTGGACAATACGCTCGGTTTCGCCGACCACCAGCCCCATGCGGGTCTCGTAGGGTTCGGCGTCGTGGTTTTCCTCCATTTCCATTTGCATGTTGGTGCAGGCCATCTGGATGCCTGCCAGCGGATTGCGTAATTCGTGCGCCAGCCGCGCCATGACTTCCCCTAGAGCGGCCAGCCGTTCGGTGCTGGCAAGGCTGAATTGCTGCTCAATCAGGGTGCGTGCCGCTTTTTCCACCTGTTCTTCCAGCCAGCGCTTGCGTTGCTGGTGTTCGGCTTCCAGTTCGGAAAGCCGCCCGACCATACGGTTGTAGTTTTCAATCAGCGGCTGGAACATGGGGTCGATCTGCGCCGGGCGGATGGTCTGGTATTCCTTGCGCCCCAGGGCTTCCATCAGGTAGCCCATTTGTTGCAAGGGTGAATAGATGCGCCGCCGCATCAGGATCAGCAGGACGATGGCGCTGGTCGGCATGACCACCAGTACCGCCCCGACCAGTTCAAGCTGGAAACGGGCATCGTTGAGGATATTGTGGGTCAGATCCTGCTGGACAGTTTCCTCGTCGACAAACACGGTACGTAGGATTTGCTGGATGGCGGGCAGGCTGTCGCCGGGGTGGGCAGTCTGTTCATCCAGCATTTGCTGGGCTTTTTGCACGTTACCGGGGGTGGAAGGGGCAAGGTAGTTGTGCTGGCTGAGCAGGCGCTGGAGCGAGTCGTGCAGGTTTTTCCAGTCTTCCGGTGACAGTGGGCTGGTTTCAGCCTGACCCAAATGATTGGCCAGTGCGGTTTCCATACGGGTCAGGTTGCGTTGCAGGCGTTCAATATAGGTCACATGCTGGTCAACCGGCAGGATGCGCTGGTAGGAGAGTCTGGCGAGCGCCAGTTGCACGATCAGGGAAACCAGCAACAGGCTACTCAACAGGGTGATGGGTATCCACAAGGGCTTGAGGTTTTGGGTCAGTTTTCGCAGATTGAGCATTTGGATGTCAGGTATCGTCGGAAAAATGGTTAATATTAACCGCACGTTGGTTGATTATGCGCTTTGCTGGTTTTTATCAGCCACCACCAATGGTTAATAGAAGCCAATCATTCAGAATAAAACATCAAGTTTATTAATCCGTTACAAAAAAGCAACCCGCTTGGCACAGCACTTGCTAACCAGCTACCCCATTACCATCGGTGCTTCCGGTGTCATCTTATTCAATTTCCGGTTTTGAGGTAATTCATTTATGGGGAAATGGTTTGTGTCGCTACTGAGTGACTGGAAAATGCGGTTTACGCCGTTCAAGGGCTGGATTGGTGAATTGAAAAACCCCGAAACCCTGAAAGCCGATGCGCTGGCGGGTTTGACTGTGGCGCTGATTTCGATTCCGCAGGCCATGGCTTATGCGCAGTTGGGTGGTTTGCCGCCGTATATCGGTTTGTATGCCTCCTTCCTGCCAGTGCTGGTCGCTGCCCTGTTTGGTTCTTCCCGCCAGTTGAGTACCGGGCCGGTGGCGATGGCTTCCCTGATGTCGGCAACCGCGATCCAGCCGTATGCCGCGCAAGGGGTGGAGGCGGCCATTGCCTATTCCGCCATGCTGGCGTTCATGATCGGGATATTCCGTCTTTCCCTGGGCCTGTTGCGTCTGGGGGTGGTGGTGGATTTCCTCTCGCATCCGGTGGTGCTGGGCTTCACCAATGCGGGGGCGTTGATCATTGCCCTTTCGCAAGTGCCGAAAATTTTTGGTTTGCATGTCAAGGCTGACCAGTTCCAGCATTACTACGAGTATTTGTGGAATATGGTCGCCGCTTTGCCGCAGACCCATTTCCCGACCTTTGCGATGGGGGCGTTTGCGTTGGCCTCGCTGTTTGCGCTGAAAAAGTATGCGCCGAAGCTGCCAGGTATCCTGATCACGGTGGTGATTACCACAGTGGTAGCGTGGGCGGTGGACTTTCCATCCATGGGTGGCGGCGTGGTGGGGGCAATCCCCAGCGGTTTACCGACGTTTGTTTTCCCCAGCGTGGAATTCAGCCTGCATCATCTGGGTTCCCTGATGGTGTCCGCCGTGATCATCGGCCTGATGGGTCTGGTGGAGGCCATTTCCATCGCCAAGGCAATTGCCTCGCAAACCCGTCAGCCATGGTCGGTGAATCAGGAACTGGTTGGGCAGGGGCTGGCTAATATCACCTCCGGCCTGTTCCAGGGTTATGTGGTATCCGGCTCGTTCTCACGTTCGGCAGTCAATTTCTCGTCTGGCGCACGCACGGGGCTTGCCTCGATCATTACCGGCGTGCTGGTGGGGATCACCCTGATGTTCCTGACCGACCTGCTGTTCTACCTGCCACAGGCGACCCTGGGTGCAGTGATCATCATGGCGGTGATTAACCTGATCACTATCGAGCCGATCAAGCGTGCCTGGCGGGTGGAACGACACGACGGGATTGCCGCTGTGGTAACGTTTGCTGCAACCCTGACCTTTGCACCACATCTGGAAGTTGGCATCTTGTCCGGTATCCTGCTGTCTTTGGGGCTGTTCCTGTACCGCACCATGCGCCCACGTTTTGTGGAAGTTTCCCGCCACGAGGATGGTACCTTGCGTGATGCCAGCCTGCATGGCCTGGAAACCAGCGATACGGTTGCGGTCTTCCGTTTTGATGGCGACCTGTATTTCGCCAATACCGGCTATCTGGAAGGCAAGCTGCTGAACAGTGTTGCTGCCAAACCCAAGCTCAAGGTGCTGGTGCTGGATATGGAAGGCGTGGGGAAAGTGGATGCGACCGGCGACGCCATGCTGGAAAAGATGACCGACCGTTTGCGCATTGCCGGGATCGAGTTTTACCTTGCGCGTACCAAAGATGAGGTGTACCGGGCGTTCCTGCGTTCCGGTCTGGTGGGGCATATCGGCAGGGAACACTTCTTCCGCGAACGTAAACATGCCATGAAACATGCCAAGGAAAAGCTGGGCGATACGATTGATGTGACCCCGTTGCAGATGAAACAGGCAGTCTGAGGGTGTCAGGCCAGTTCCTCCGTAGGGCTGCTGGGGAACTTGAGCCTTACCCGCGTGGTATCATGCGTTGTATGATTTTGTGAAACGGCTTTTCTCCCAACCGTAACCTTTCCGGGGACTCATGGCTCCTTTAATCCTGTTATTGCTCTTGCCTGTCGCAGGTGCTGCTGTCGTGGCCTTGTTGCCAGACAAACACCCGGCATTGATGCGCCATGTCGCGATTGGCGCAGCACTGCTGACCCTGGCGTATGCGGTTGGCCTGCTGCGGCAGTTTTCCCCGGATGTAGCGGGCATCCAACTCGTCGTGCAGCATGTGTGGAACAGTGAACTGGGCACATCTTTCGCGCTGGGCATTGACGGTTTTTCCTACCCGCTGGTGTTGCTGACCGCTTTGCTGGTGCTGATGGCGGTGGTGGCATCGGGCATGATTACCCACCATGTCAAAGGCTATTATCTGCTCATGTTGTTGCTGGAAGCGGCCACCATGGGCGTGTTCATGGCGCAGGACTGGGGTCTATTTTACGTGTTCTGGGAACTGGTGCTGATCCCGCTGTTTTTCCTGATCGACCGCTGGGGCGGGAAAAACCGGCAGACAGCGGCGCTGAATTTCGTGCTGTATACCATGGGTGGTTCCATCTTCATGCTGCTGGCCTTGCTGCTGCTGTTTGATGCCACCCCGCATCATGCGTTCAGTTTTACGGCGATGGCGGAAGGGGCGAAACAATTGCCGGTCGGTGAACAGATCGTGATTTTCTGCGGCCTGCTGATTGGCCTTGGGGTCAAGATGCCGCTGTTCCCCCTGCATGGCTGGTTGCCACTGGCGCATGTGGAAGCGCCCAGCCCGGTGAGTATTTTGCTGTCCGGCATTTTGCTGAAAATGGGTTCCTACGGCCTGATCCGGGTGATCGGGACACTGCCGTCGGCAGCAGTGGCGATGCAAGGTGTGCTGTTTGCCCTGGGCGTGATCGGCCTGTTGTACGGCGGCTTGCTGGCCTGGCGGCAAAGCGATATGAAGAAAATGATTGCCTATTCTTCGGTCAGCCACATGGGTGTGGTGCTGATCGGCATTTCCACCCTCAATCTGTACGGCATGACCGGCGCGATGTACCAGATGGTGGCGCACGGGCTGGTAGCGGGGGCAACTTTCATGCTGATTGGTTTGCTGTATGAGCGAACGCATACCCGTGACATCAACGATTACGGTTCGCTGATCAAAGTGACGCCGCGTTTTGCCTTCCTGATTATCCTGGCGTTTGTCGGTGGGGTGGGTTTGCCGGGAACGGCAGGTTTCGTGGCGGAATTGCATGTGCTGGTCGGCGGTTTCACCGTGTGGGGCTGGGTCATTGTGCTGCTGTCACTGGGCGTGCTGGTGACAGCGGCGTACAGCATCCGCACCATCAAACACCTGTATACAGGCCCGGTACGGCTGGACATGCAACAGGTTCAGGATTTGCGGATGCCGGAAATGCTCGCGGCAGGAAGCCTGATCCTGGGGACACTCCTGCTCGGCTTTTACCCTTCCCCCCTGCTGCACATGATGGATACGCCAGTGCAACAATTTGTGGCGGGTATCACTGCCCCGGTAGATGCGGGGGTAAACCATGAGTGACCCGTACAGCCTGTTGCGCAAGGCCATTCAGGCGCTGGATGCGGTATTGCCGATCCAGGCGCCCTTGCAGGATTTCGTGCATTTCAACCCGCTGATGAATTACGAACACCTGCCGTTTGCGGAAGCCTTGCGTACCGTGTATGCGCAAACCGGTTCGCTGGGCTATTTACCTGCCCAGGAATACCGGCGCTTTTTCCGCGAAGGGCGCATCAACCGCACGGATATTTTCAGCGTGCTGGAAAGCGATGCCGTCGCCGCCGATGAGCGCGACATCTGGCTGACTGCGCTGTGCCACGACATCAAGGGGATTTCCTTCCAGCAGATGCGCTGGCAGGTGGAAGAAAACCACGCGCTGGAACGTTTCCAGACGGATGTCCCCTACGCCCAGCGTGAAAAACTACTGGCGGCTGCCGGGCAGGATGAAACGGATGCCATCCAGTCCTTGTGGGAAAGTTGCCTGCGCCAATTGAAACTGGGTTACGACCTGCCGCACCCCGAAGCCCTGCTCAACCTGCGGCTGGCCGACATCAACAGGGTCTGGGAACAAATCCGCCGTCAGGGCTTGATTGGTGAAACGGTGGATGATGCCGAAACCCTCATCAAGACCACCAGCCGCGACCTGTTGCATCAACTGCTGGCCGATATCGGCCAGCACATTACCCTACGCGGCCTGCTGAAAAAGCTGCTGAATGTAGATGTCATGGAACAAGTCCTGCCAATGCTGGAACGCTATCTGGCAAGCTGGCTGGATCAAGGCATTGCCGCCCTGCACCCGGCGGAACGCGGCACGGATGGCTTTTACCATTACTGGCGCAAGGCGGCGGCGGAAGACCTCACACCGTATCTGGAGGGCATGGACGACTGGCAGGATTACCTGATTTCCCTGGATGATGATCCGCTGGAAACCATCCATCAGGAACTGACCCGCATCGGCATCCACAAGGAAGACTGGGGCGCGTACCTGCAAGCACTGGCGCTGGAACTGCCGGGCTGGTCAGGCATGTTCAACTGGCGGGCGAAGAACCCGCAATATACCGGCCTGCCAACAGCAGTCAGCATGGAAGACTATCTGGCCGTGCGGCTGGTGCTGGAGCATTTGTACTGCCGCCGTCTGGCCAGCCAGCTCTGGCAGGTGAATGCAACCCTGCACACCATTCGGGGCTATTTCCACCGCAGTCAGGATGAATTTTTCGTCCGTTACCACACCTACAACACGGTGTTGCCGGAGTTCCTGCAACAGATTGCCCTGTCCTTCCTCGACAGTCAGGATCATATCCCGCCCCAGGAATGGCATCAGCTTGCCCACCAGATACTGACCTGGAACCTTGCCCCGGAAAGCGTCATTCCGGTGGGGACAGACATTTACCGCAAAGCCTGGCGGCTGTTCCACCTTGCCCAGCACCTGGGGATGGATGCAGCGGGGATGGCGCAACTGGAATCTGCGCGGATTCAGCGATTGCTGGACATCCTCACCACGCTGGATGACCCGAATACCAGCGGCTATATCTGGCTGCGGGCGTATGAGCAGCATTATCAGGAAGAAATTTTCAGCGCGGTGTTGAATAAGGAAACCCCTCACTCCCCCGCCACTTCCGCGCAACTGATTTTCTGTATGGACGACCGCGAGGAAAGCGTGCGCCGCCATCTGGAGGAAATTGCCCCCGACCTCGAAACCCTTGGTGCTGCGGGCGTATTCGGCCTGCCCAACAACTGGCGGGCGCTGGATGCTCCCGTACCTTTGAAACTGGCACAGCCGGTGGTCACAGCGGTACACGAATTCCGCGAAGTGGCGGATGTCAGCCAGCAACAGCGTTTGCCTGCGCATCAGCGTCGCCAACGTTCCCTGAACTGGCTGAAACGCCTGAAAAACCAGCGTATGCGCCACCATCCGCTGATTACTGCGGTGGGTTTGCCGCTGCTTGCGCCATTTGCGCTGCTGGAAATGCTCGGGCGTGGCCTGATGCCATCCGCTTACCAACGCATTGCCAGCACGTTGCAACACAAGCTCAGTGTACCACTGAAAACGCGGGTCGGTTTCACCGCTACGGAAGTGCTGGAATGCCCCAACAAGGAACATAACCAGCTCGGTTTAAGCATGGCGGAAAAGGTTGCCAAGGTGGCGGCTTTCCTCAAACTGACCGGTTTTACCGATGGCTTTGCACCGCTGGTCGTGTTGATGGCGCACCGTTCGCATCACCTCAATAACCCGCATATCCTCGGCTATGGTTGCGGGGCGTGCAGTGGGCGTTTCGGCGGCCCGAATGCGCGGGCATTCTGCGGGATGGTGAATGACCCTGAGGTGCGGGCAGCGCTGGCGGCGGAACACGGCATCCACATTCCTGACGGTTGCTGGTTTATCGCCAGCGAACACGACACCAGCAGTGATGACATTGACTGGGCGGATACCGATTTGCTTCCCGCCACCCACAGCGCGGTGTTTGAGCGGGTGAAACAGGCTACTGAACAAGCAGCGCGGCAATCGGCGCACGAACGTTGCCGTAAGTTCGCTTCGGCCAGCAAACGCCTTTCCCCGCAAAAGGCCAAACGTCATGTTGAAGGGCGTGCCGCTTCCCCCGATCAGGTGCGTGCGGAACTGGGGCATCAGGGCTGCGCAGTGGCTTTCGTCGGGCGGCGCGAATTGAGCAAAGGCGTGTTCTGGGATCGGCGTTCCTTCCTGATTTCCTACGACCCGTTGGCGGACATGGACGGCAAAATGCTCGAAGCACAATTGCAAGGTAATGGCGTGGTCGGGGTCGGCATCCAGATGGATTACTATTTCTCGCGGATGCAAAGCGGTTACTTCGGCTCCGGTAGCAAGGCCACCCACAACCTGACCGGGATGTTCGGGGTCATGGAAGGCGGCTCCAGCGATTTGCGCACCGGCCTTGCCCAGCAGATGGTGGAACTGCACGAGCCGATGCGCCTGCTGGTCATCGCGGAGGCGGAAATGGACACCCTGGCGGCGATTTACCAGCGTCATGATTACCTGCGCCTGCTGCTCGACAACGGTTGGGTGATACTCGCGGCGAAACCGCCGGGGCGCAATGAAATCCATGTGA
>JBBIHI010000117.1:0-7945 GCA_037447095.1 Thiotrichaceae bacterium | reverse complement strand
CGCCGTAACGGCCATCGGTGGGGCGGCGTGACGGCTGCACATAGGCTGCACGCCAAGGCTCCGGGCCGATCGCACGCAGGAAGGTGGCCGGGTGGAACGTACCCGCGCCCATTTCCATGTCATACGGTTGCATGATGACGCAGCCGTGCTGCGCCCAGTAGTCTTGCAGTGCCTGGATCAGCCCCTGGAAGGTGGAAAGGTCGTAGTTCGCCATTGCTTGCTTTGTATGCTTTTCAGTAAAGGCGTGAGTATACTGCAAGCGCATTACGCATTCAGCATTTGTGGGGTGCGGCTTGACAAACGCGAAAGGCAGGATGACAGGGTGGGCAAACAGGATCGGGTTTTCGACGGGCTTTCACAGCGTTTCCAGAGGCAGATTTACGATGACCCGCGCGGCATTATCCGTCTGGCCATCTTGCAGGATGACCTTGCACCGCTGGTAAAGCGTGCGGACGGGAAGCGCTTACGTATACTGGATGCCGGTGGTGGGCTGGGGCAAATGGCAATCTGGCTGGCGCAACAGGGGCATGATGTGGTGCTGGCCGAACCTTCCGCCGAAATGTTGCAACAGGCGGCTGACAGCATTGCAGTGGCAGGCGTTTCCGCTTCCATCCGGTTGGTGAAGGCCAGCGTGCAGGAACTGGCGGAACACGCTTTCCCGGCCTTCGACCTGATCACCTTCCATGCGGTGCTGGAATGGCTGGCGGAACCGCGTACCGGCCTGGAACAGTTGCTTGCCCGCCTGAAACCCGGTGGCTGGTTGTCGCTGATGTTTTTCAACGAACATTCCACGGTGATGCGCCGCCTGATTGCGGGTGATCTGGAAACCGTGCGTCAGGGCAATATCGCCAGCGATGGCAAGCGCGGGTTGGCACCGATTTCCCCGCTCAAGCCGGAAACCGTGCTGGAGTGGCTGCCGCAACTGGGGCTGGAATTGCATGTATGGTCGGGGGTACGCAGTTTCTACGATTACATGTACCGTGATGTGCGCCGACAGGCGGATATGGCGGAAGTCCTGCCGCTGGAGCTCGAATATTCCCGCAAGGAACCGTGGCGTTCGCTGGCGCGTTACCAGCATTTCCTGTGCCGGAAAATCTGACGGTTCCTATGGCTTGTGGCATCCATCTGAACCACAGCCGCATTTGGGTCTGGGTTCCGGCACCAGATCCACACCACCTTCGTGCCATGGGTTGCAACGCCCGATACGGCGGATTGCCAGCCAGCTTCCCTTGAGCGCACCATGCTTTTCGATGGCCTCTTGCGCATAGTGCGAACAGGTCGGGTAAAAGCGACAATTGCTGCCCAATAATGGGCTGATGAAAAGCTGGTAGCCACGGATGATGAGGAGGAGTAACTGTTTCATAGGCTTGCAATACGGTTGCGCAACACGCCAACCCCTTCCACTTCGCATTCCACTACATCCCCCGGCTGTAAATACTCCGGCGGTTCCCGCACAAAACCTACACCGCTGGGCGTGCCGGTGGCAATCACATCCCCGGCTTCCAGCGTCATGCCGCGCGACAGCCATCCGATAATGCTGGCAATGTCGAAAATCATGTTGCGGGTATTGGATGCCTGTTTGGTCACGCCATTGACCCGGCAACTGATCACGAGGTTTTGTGGGTCAGCAATGTCATCCGCCGTTACGATCCACGGCCCCATCGGGCAGCCGCCGTCGAGGCTTTTGCCGAGGAAATACTGCTTGTGGTTGAGCTGGATGTCGCGGGCGCTCAGGTCGTTGATCACGGTGTAACCGAAGACATGCGATAGCGCAGTGTCGTGGGAAATTTTCCTGCCACCTTTGCCGAGGATGACGCCCAGTTCCGCTTCCCAGTCGAGCTGTGAGCAGGTATCCGGGTCGAACGGTACGCTGGCTTCGTGGCCAATCACGCTGGTCGGGCACTTGGTGAACACGATGGGGTATTGCGGCGCCTTACCGGTACGCCCGATCTGGTTGGCGGTTTCTTCGGCGTGTTCCAGATAATTCAGGCCGAGGCACATCACGTTTTTGCGCGGGCGCGGAATGGGGGCGAGCAGGGTGATGGCTTGCGCATCAACCCGCATGGCATCGGTGAAACTGGCAGCAGCCTGATGTAGGTCGATACCGCTGTCGATCAACGTCAGCATGTCACGCCAGATCGGCAGGTCAAAAGCAGGCTCAAGCGCGGGAACCAGCACCTGCTCACCCGCCGCAATGCAAACGAAAGTCTGGTTCTGGTATTGGCAGGTTCCAAGCTTCATCGTGTCGGGTTCCCGTTAGCGGCAGGCTTTGTATGCGCCATTCGGCCAGCACGGTGCGGACAGGGATTCGCCCAGGTTGGCTGCCCGTAAGCGTTCCCGTGCTTCCAGCAGGCGGCTGACCAGTCCTTCTTCTACCGCTGCATAAGCGTCGGAGTCGACCTGGCGTTTGACCACGATTCCCAGCAGTTCGGTAATCGCATTGCCCACCGAGTTCTGGGAAATGGTCACCACCAGCCGCCCCTTGTCATCGCGGAACAGGATTTGCTTGTAGGCAGGCCGCCAGCGGATGTCGTTGGCAAATTGCGGATCCTGGATAACCTTTTCGCGCAAATCACGTGCTACCCGCAGGAAGCGTTGGTTGCCCAGCAATACGTCGTCAACCTGGTTGGGGAAGTTGGCATTTTCAGGCACGCGCGTTTCCCCGGTTGCGACCAGCGAGAAGAAGGTCTGGTAGAAGTCGAGGAAACCGCGCAAGACCTGCTCGTATTCGTACCAGAAATACTGGTCTTTCAGGCGTTCCGCACCGCCCAGCACTTCCCAGCACGGCAAGCCTTGCGGGTAGCCGGTCAGTTTCAGTGCGGCATCTTCGGCTGGCAGTAACTGGAGGATTTGCAAATCCAGCACTTCGAGGAATTTGCGGTAAGACTCGCTCAACTGGCGCAGGAACAGGGTGTTGTGGCCGCTGTCGGTCAGGTTGGGGTTGTTCGGGTCGGCGGCTTGCGCATCCCGCAACAAATCCATCGGGAACACCATGAAATGGTTGTGGATCATGCGGATACTCGGCACGCCCGGCTTGTTCAGCGGCCAGGTCGAGTCGAGGCTGGCTTCCCCGCACAGGATCAGGTGTTTGTCCGGCTCAGGGTATTTCTCGAACATGTAATCACAAAGGATTTGCGTCATCTTTGACCAGACCTTCTTTTCCTGGCGTTTCATCTGGTCACGGCGCACCGGGCGACCCAGCGGGTCAAGGATGCGGCGTGAAGAGTCCAGGATGATGGAGGTATCAAACTCCACGCTGTGCCCGACCAGTTTGCGGTACATCAGCAGGTCTTCCGGGGTGCGGAACAGGCCATTTTCCTCCGCCAGATTCTTGAGGTTGGCGGGGCTGTTGAAGAATTCCACCGAGGTCATGCCTTCCGGCACTTTGAGGCTCATTTGCGGGCAAGGGGTGGCAATTTCGCGCGGTGCTGTTTTCATCGTTCGTCTGGCCTTGTGTGGAGAGATTGCTGACAGATAGTAGTGCAGGGCAGGTGCTTGTTCCATAGCCCAAAAAGGAAAACGCCCGTTAAAACGGGCGTTTTCTGGCTTGTGAGAGAGCCGGAGATCAGGACATCAGCGGCACGATCAGCAGTGCCACGATGTTGATGATTTTGATCAGAGGATTGACCGCAGGGCCTGCGGTGTCCTTGTACGGGTCGCCAACGGTGTCGCCGGTAACGGCAGCCTTGTGGGCTTCGGAACCTTTACCGCCAAAGTTGCCTTCCTCAATGTACTTCTTGGCGTTATCCCATGCGCCACCGCCAGTGGTCATGGAAATGGCAACGAAGATGCCGGTAACGATCGTACCCACCAGTACACCACCCAGCGCCTGCGCACCCAGGGTCATGCCGATGACAACCGGAACCGCAACAGGCAGCAGGGATGGGATGATCATTTCCTTGATGGCGGCTTTGGTCAGCATGTCGACGCAAGTGCCGTATTCAGGCTTGGCCGTACCTTCCATAATGCCAGGGATGGCCTGGAACTGGCGGCGTACTTCAATGACCACGGAACCCGCAGCACGTCCGACCGCTTCCATGCCCATGGCTGCGAACAGGTAAGGCACCATGCCGCCAATGAACAGGCCGATAATGACCATGTGGTTGGACAGGTCAAATCTCAGATCAGCTTGGCCATTGCTGGCCAGGGTATGGGTGTAGTCAGCAAACAATACCAGTGCAGCCAGACCCGCAGAGCCAATGGCGTAGCCTTTGGTAACGGCCTTGGTGGTGTTGCCTACGGCATCCAGCGGGTCAGTGATATTGCGGATGTCTTCCGGCAGGCCAGCCATTTCAGCGATACCGCCCGCGTTATCCGTGATCGGGCCGTAAGCGTCAAGCGCAACGATAATGCCGGTCATGGACAGCATGGCAGTGGCAGCGACGGCAATGCCGTACAGTTCGGCCAGTGAATACGCGCCCCAGATGGCCAGACAGACTGCCAGTACCGGTGCTGCGGTGGCTTTCATGGAAACACCCAGACCCGCGATAACGTTGGTGCCGTGGCCGGTGGTGGATGCCTTGGCGATATGGCGCACCGGGCTGAATTCCGTAGCAGTGTAGTATTCGGTAATCCACACCATTGCAGCGGTCAGTACCAGACCAATGACGGCGGAACCGTACAGGGCCATGACGGAGTAATGGCCGTTGTCGCTCATCATGATTTCAGTGACGGGGTAGAACAGCACCAGGGAAGCGCCAGCCGCAACCGCCAGACCGCGATACAGGGCATTCATGATCTTGCCGCCGGTTTTGGCTTTGACGAACATGGTGCCGAGGATGGAAGCGAGGATTGAGAAACCACCCAATACCAGAGGGTAAACCACTGAATTGGCAGTGCCCATGACCAGACCACCAAGCAGCATGGTGGCAACAATCGTAACCGCGTAGGTTTCAAACAGGTCAGCCGCCATACCGGCGCAATCGCCAACGTTATCACCTACGTTGTCAGCGATAACCGCCGGGTTACGTGGGTCATCTTCAGGGATGCCTGCTTCGACTTTACCTACCAGGTCAGCGCCAACGTCAGCGCCTTTGGTGAAGATGCCGCCGCCAAGACGGGCGAAAATGGAAATCAGTGAACCACCGAAGGCCAGGCCAACCAGCGCGTGGGTCGCTTCGCCGCTCGGTGTGCCGATCATGGTCAGGATGCCGTAATATCCGGCAACCCCCAGCAGAGCCAAACCAACCACCAGCAGGCCAGTGATGGCACCGCCTTTGAAAGCTACGTCCAGTGCTGCATTCAGGCCGTTGGAAGCGGCTTCAGCAGTGCGCACATTGGCGCGGACGGAAACGTTCATGCCGATATAGCCGGTCGCACCGGACAACACCGCACCCAGCGCAAAGCCGATGGCGGTTTTCCAGCCCAGCATGATGAAGATGACCGCAAACAGCAGGATGCCGACAACTGCGATAGTCGTATATTGTCTGTTCAGGTAAGCTTGCGCCCCTTCCTGAACCGCTTGCGCAATGCTGCGCATTTTTTCGTTGCCATCAGGTTTCGCCAGTACCCAGCGAATCGTGAAGAGGCCATAGGCCAGCGCGGCAATCGCGCACAAGATGGCAACAAGCAGGCCAGTCGACATCAGAACACCTCCATAAATAAACAAGTTATGTCTTGGTAATAATTATCTGCGTGCGACCTGATGGGCAAAACTGTGGCGTCTCTTGCTGGGCAGGTCGCAGTCACTCAACCATAGACTAATTGGAACTGTCAAGCTGCATCTCTTTTGGGGGAGCACCAAAAATGCATTAGAAATCAAGAATATTAGGTATTATTGATGTATGTCACGATCCATTGATTTTTGATAAAAAACTTCTATTTGCAAATCAATAAAAGCGCATCCCCCTCTAGGGGTATTCGGTGGTATTGCAGGCGAAAACTTAGTATCCTCACTGCCCATTATTGTGCGCCCGCGTCCCAGTACCCTCGCTGCATGGCTCATGGCCGCACACTTCACACAGGATTCCAAAATACTGTCCTTGACGGAGGAGCCTCAATGACGGATGTCGTTGCAACCAACCAGACCATTATCGTCGTCGGCGGTGGCATCAGCGGTATGACCGCTGCACTGGAAGCTGCCGAAACCGGTAAGCAGGTTATCCTGCTGGAAAAACGCCCTTATCTGGGCGGTCGCGTTTCCCAGCTTTACAAATACTTCCCAAAAATGTGCCACCCTACCTGTGGCCAGGAAATCAACCAGCGCCGCATCAAGTTCAATAAGAACCTGACCGTGCTGACCCAGGCGGAAGTGTCCAATATCAGTGGTGACAAGGGTGATTACACCGTATCCGTTACCTTGACCCCGCGCTACGTCAACAACAACTGCACCGCTTGTGGTGAGTGCGCCAAGGCTGCCACGACCGAGTTTGATGACGAATTCAACTACGACCTCGGCAAGCGCAAGGGTGTTTACCTGCCTAACGCGATGGCTTACCCGCAGCAATACGTTATTGATTCCCGCATTATTGGTACGCCGGAAGCGGAAGCAGCGAAAGCAGCCTGCAAATACGGTGCTATCGAGCTTGACCAGCAGGAAGAAACCATCGAGCTGAAAGCTGGTGCTGTAGTCTTCGCTACCGGCTGGAAACCGTTCGACGCCAACAAGATTCAGCCTTACGGCTATGACCGTTTCGCCAACGTCATCAACAACGTTGAGTTTGAGCGTCTGATGGATCCACACGGCCCAACCAGTGGCAAGCTGCTGCGCCCATCAGACGGTAAGGAAGCGAAAAACATTGCGTTCATCCAGTGTGCCGGTTCCCGTGACCGCAACTACCTGAAGCATTGCTCACGTTTCTGCTGCATGGCTTCCCTGAAGCAAACCCAGTACGTGACCGAGAAATACGGTGACGACGGCAAGTCGACGATTTACTACATCGACATCCGTTCGATTGACCGTTTTGAAGACTTCTACCGTAACGTGCAAGCCGACAAGAATGTCAGCTTCATCAAGTCCAAGGTCGCCAAGGTCGAACAGGACAAGGATGGCAATCCGGTACTGCACGGTGTGAACACCGAAGGCTATCACCGTTACGCCAATACTTACGATTTGGTGGTGTTGGCAACCGGTATGGAACCCAGCGTTGACTTCAAGGGCTTCCCGGTCAAGATCGCGGTCAATGAAGAAGGCTTCATTGAGCATGAGGAAGGCAATGGTGGCATTTTCGCTGCCGGGGTTGCCGCCGACGCGATGGACGTTAACCGCGCCGTGCAACACGCCACTGCCGCAGCCTTGCGTGCAGTACAGGTCGTCAACCAGGTAGCAGGAGCATAAGATGAAAATTGGTGGTTATCTGTGTACAGGTTGCGGTATTGGCGACCGTCTTGATACGAAATCTCTCGAAAATGTCGCGGTACGTGAAGGCCGTATTGCCTTCTGCAAAACCCATGACTTCCTGTGTAGCCAGGAAGGTGTGGACATGATCAAGGCCGATATGGCGGCTGAAGGTGACGATCAGGTCAGCAAACTGGTGATTATGGCGTGTTCACGCCGCGCCAAGACCGAAGCATTCAACTTTGGTGCTGTACCTACTTCCCGCGTTAACCTGCGCGAAGGCGTCATCTGGATCCGCCCGGAAGATGCTGACGAAGAAACAACCCAGGAAATGGCGGCTGATTACATCCGCATGGGTTGCGCCGAAGTCAAGGCGATGCATCAGGCTGACCCGAGTGGTGAGCAAGGTAAAAACAACCACATCATGATCGTGGGTGGTGGTATTACCGGTATGACCGCAGCATTGGAAGCGTCCAAGGCCGGTTACTTCGCCAGTATTATCGAAAAGTCTGACCGTCTCGGCGGTGTCATGGGGCAGTTGAGCAAGCGTATGCCAACCCATTCCCCCTACGCTGAACCGCAGGATACCGGCGTTGACGCCATGATCGCGGCGATTGAAGCGGACGACAAAATCACGGTTTACCTGAACTCCACGGTTGCCAGCACCAG
>JBBIHI010000116.1:0-7978 GCA_037447095.1 Thiotrichaceae bacterium | reverse complement strand
AGGTACGTTGTTGATAAGCGAGCTACTGCACTTTTTCATGGATGAACCTCACTGCAAAGTCCCTTCCCCTTGAGTATAGTCTCTTCCGCACTTAACTATAATATAGTGGGGCTGGCGGCAACAAAAGCGTTGGAGAGGCAAATATCAATACCTATTGTTAGAGAAGCTGCTCGAAATTGGTTTCATCGGTCAAAGCATAAAGCTATTTCAAGTAGAGATGTGGCAGTAAATCTTCTTGATTGGATTATTAATGAGGTTATAGGGCAGCGGCAGGCTAAAGGCTTTTTGTTGTCGAGTAATGTTAAGGATGAACTTATTGAGTATTTGTTTGATAATAGAGTTTTACATCTACTGAAAACGGGAGTTTCAGCACAATACCTGCCAGGAAAAAGATTTAATGTCTATTGTCTGGATTATGGTTGCTATGTTGATTTACTTGCCACAAAGAATGCTCCACGTGGATTATTGACTGAAGAGATTGATGAGGAAATTCATTATCTTGATGTGCCAAAAACTGATTTTAGGTCAATACGAAACTCAATTCTTGATTTGGATGTTTTTTATAATAATCAGTCTCCCATACTCTGAAAGTAATGCAGGGGATTTCAACAAACCAACTGCCCCTGCATCTCCGCCACCCCGACCGTTACCACCGTCCCGGCATTAAACGCCAGATAATCCACCTCAATCCCGTCGGAGAAGATAACGCCATTTTCCGGCATTTGCGATTCCAGCCGGAGCGGCGCTTGCCGGGTAATCGCACCGAATACCAGTTCCACGCCGGTGGTGCGGCTGGGGAAGGGTTCGCGCACGCTGAATTGCAGGCGCTTTTCATCCCAGGCAAAACCACGGCTGAGCTGGTGGCCGCGTGTGTGCATCACGCCCATCGCGCCCGCCAGCACCGACTGGAACCAGCCGCTGGAGCCGAACCCGGTGGAGACAATGATGCCGGAGGAGGACTGCGTTTCGCTCTTGCCCTGCCAGTTCAGCCGGTAACGCGCCGAGGTGTGGCTTTTCGGGCCGATGAACAGGTCGTTGACCGCCCGCATCACCTGCCCGTCGTTGCTGCGGGCTTCGGCGAAAGTGATGCTTTTGCTGGCAATCTTGCCCGCCAGCGTGCGCATCACCACCTCGCGCAACTGGTCGATCACGAAGGGCAGCAGCTTGCCATCCCAGCGTTCCGGGTCGGGGTTGATGGCGATCACCGGCTGGCCTTGCAGGTATTTCAGGGTGTTGGCGACCAGCCCGTCCTGGCCGATCACCACCACGATGTCGCTGGCGGCAAACTGGTAGTTGGGCAGCAGGCTGCGTTCCAGTTGCTGGAAACGCCCGAGGCCGCGTAACACCCGTTCCGCCTCGCGCAATTGCTGCTGGTAGAGGTCGTGTTCGTTGAGGTAATCCTGCACGTCTGCGTCGTTGTGTTCCAGGTAGAAACGCGCCTGCGACCAGGTGTTGAAGCGTTCCACCAGCTCCTGCAAGCGGGTTTTGCGCATCACCACCACGAAACGGTACTGGTTGTTGCTTTTCATGGTCGCGCTGCCTTTTGCAATGCCTGCCCGAACAGGTCGGGGGTGATGGTGAGTTCGCCGATCTTGCCTGCGTTTTGCGCCAGTGATTCAAACGCCATCGCCATCAGTTGTTCTGGCTGCATGTTCGCCAGCGCCATTGCCTTGAGGTTTTCCACCGGCAATTGCTTGAAAGCGTTCATGCGGGCGGCGATGGCGTAGGCTTCGGCGTCGGCCTGCTGGCGGCTGTTGTCGACTTCCAGCTCGACCAGCGATTGGCGTTGGGTTTCGGCTGCGATGCTGGCTTGCAGGCGTTCGCGCTCGGTTTCAGCGGAAGCACGCAGCAGGGTGCGTTCGTTGGCGATGCGCGATTCGGCGATTTCCTGCTCTTTGGTTTGCACCGAAAGCTCGGTCTGCAACTCGGCTTCGCGGATCATGCGCTCCTGCTCGACAGCCGACTTGCGGCGGGAATACACCGCGTCATCCGCTTCCTGCAAGATGGCTTCGCGGGCTTCCGCCTCCAGTGCACGGGTGGTTTCCGGGGTCGGTTTGATGGCGCTGATGGTGATGTCGAGCAGGGCAATGCCGACGCTGGCGAAGGCGGCGTCGGCACGGAAACGTTCGCGCAGGTGTTCCGCCAGTGCCTGACTGAGGCGCAGTGCATCCCGCAACGGGGTATTTTCCACCCGGTCCTGGATCACTGCACCGACTGTACGGATCACGCGGTCGCCCAGCTTGAGCGGGTCTTCCGACAGCCAGCCGCTGTTGTCCTTTTTCAGGGTGAAATTGAGCATGTCGGCAATTTTCACCGGGTCAGCGACCTGAAAACTCAACTGCCCCTGCACGGTAATACTTTGGAAATCAGCGGTTTGCAGGTTGAAGATGAAGGGCGCTTCCTGCACGTTCACCGGCACGGCGGCGATCGAGGTGTTCACCCCGTTGTAGAAGAAACTCAAGCCTTTGCCTTGCTTGCGGGCTTTGCCGTTGACGGTTTTGATCACGTAGGTGGAGGAGTCTGCTTTGTAGTAGTTGATGCCAAACATGTTGTCTCTCCTTTTTGTGTCGTTAAGTCACTTAATGATAATAATGTCCTAAACGACACTAGTCGTCAAGCATAAAAGTGTCTTTAGGACAAAAAATGGTTAGAATGAAGAAAATCCCCCTCGTTCCCCCTTTTTCAAAGGGGGATGCTCTCCAGCCAATACTCCGCTGTGTCTGGAGGGTTCTCCCCTTTGAAAAAGGGGAGACAGAGGGGATTTAAAGGAGAAATGATGCAAACTGACGAACAAACTTACCTCGAAACCTACGATAAAACCGCCTACGACGCTCCCATCGTCAGCGTCGACCCGGTGCTGTTCACCTGGCACGAAGACCAATTGAAAGTGCTGCTGGTACAACGTTCCGGCCATCCTGACCAACAGATGTGGGGGCTGCCGGGCGGTTTCATCGACCTGAAAAGGGATGCCACGCTGGAAGACACGGCGATGCGCAAACTGCGCGAAAAGACCGGCGTAGTGCCGCCTTACCTTGAACAGCTACATACCTTCGGCAACGCCACCCGCGACAAGCGCAGCTGGTCGGTGACGGTGTGCTACACGGCGCTGATTGCGTATCAGGAATGTGCCGCGCATATCGCCACAGTGGCTGATGTTCGCTGGGTCGCAATGGAAGAATTGGCAGCCCTGCCGCTGGCTTTCGACCACAACATGATTATCCGGCACGCCCGCGAACGGCTGCGGCAGAAAGCCTTGTATTCCATTGTTCCCGCCTACGCCTTGCCGGAAAAATTCACCCTGCCGGAATTGCAGCAACTGCATGAAGTCCTGCTGGGAATGCCCTTGCAGAAAAAATCCTTCCGCCGCCGTATCGAACAGGCGGAATTGCTGGAAGACACTGGCGAAAAGCGGGCGGAAAGCAGCGGGCGGCCAGCCACGCTTTACCGCATGAAAACCGGCGCGGGGGCGTATACTTTCCTGCGCAACCTGAGCGGCGCAACCGACAACGAGGAATAGCACAGCATGAAATTCGACATCACCAAACGCCATCTGGCCTGGCAGGGTTTTTTCAGCATCGAGCAATACGAATTCCGCCATGAACTGTTCGGCGGTGGTTGGGTGGACGGTGTGAAGCGTGAAATTTTCGAGCGTGGCAATGCGGTGGCGGTGCTGCTGCATGATCCGCAAGCCGATACCCTGCTGCTGGTCGAACAGTTCCGCCCCGGTGCTGCCGTGCGCAACCCGGACGATGCATGGATGCTCGAAATCGTCGCGGGTATTGTGGAAGAGGGTGAAACCCGCGAAGACGTTGCCCGCCGCGAAAGCCTGGAAGAAGCCGGTTGCACGGTCAATGAGCTGGAATTCATTATGGATTACTACCCTAGTGCAGGCGGCTCCAGCGAAGTCATCAGCCTGTATTACGCACCGGTGGATTTGTCGCAAGTGCAGCCCGGCATCCGTGGGCTGGCGCATGAGCATGAAGACATCCGCGTTTCCATCGTGCCGCGTCAGGAGGTGATGCAGTTACTGGCGCAGGGCAGGATTCAGGCCTCGCTGGCGATCATTGCCCTGCAATGGCTGGCGCTGCGCTTGCAGGGCTAAGTTTTCTTTCTCAATCGGCCAGTTTGGGCAGGAATGAGGTATCCACGGAATATCTTGAAGGGTCATTCCGGTCGATCAGGACATTGATCACATCGGAGCGGATAAACTCTGTCGGGTCAAACCAGATGTCATCACTGCAGAAAATGTGTATCTGTGAGGTAGCCGGATTCTGCCATTGGGCATGTATGACAAACGGGCTTATGCCACCGGATTTGCTCGAAGTATTGAGGTTGATGCCGGTAATTTTGGCCTGAATGGTCATGCCGTTGAGCTGCAAGTCTGCCACCTTGCGGGCTTTCATACGTCCTGCGATGAAAATGCCTGCGCCGATCAGGAAAAATGTAGCCCCTATGCTGCCAAGGATCATGGGAAGCCCCCACAATGAAAACAGCCCGTCGATTTCAGCACGTTCGGGCTGGCTTTCCTGATAGTAGATTTTGACCCGCTCGCCTCGGGTATAAGCGGGCGGATTACTGCCAAACGTGGCGGTAAAGCTGATGTGTTCGCCCTTGCGGGTGGTGTATTCGACGACGGGTGAATAGGTGGTGGAATCCCTGGAATACGAACTGACCAAATCTACCACGGTGCCTTCGGTGGTCAGGGCGGTGGCCAGAAAGTTTTGGGTGTTCTGGTATACGAAAAAGGCGACGGCACACAGAACAAGTCCAATGGCGCTGAAAAGGTATTTGATGATGGCAAAGGCTTTCATCGCGGCATCCTGTATTTGTGGGTTATGGTTCAGGGCTGATGTGGAAACACTACCAAAAAGGACAAACCCTGGCCATCCCTACCCGCATCTACCTGCAATCGGGCGTGATGGATTCCAGCAATCCGCTGCACGATGGAAAGCCCCAGACCACTGCCATTGCCTGTTGTACCTAACACGCGATAAAAACGGCGGGAAATCTTCTCCCTTTCCTCCACTGACAGGCCGATACCATCATCAAGCACTTGCAGGAATACTTCACCATCCTGCCTACCAATACTCACTTCGACTCGTGTACCAGGGGGAGTATGACGCACTGCATTATCCAGCAGGTTGCGCAACATGACTTGCAATAAAGCGGGCAACCCTTTGACGGCGATATTTTCACTATCCAGCAACTCCAGCGAAACGTCTTTTTCCAGTGCGGCTGGAGCCATATCCGCAATCACCTCCACCGCCAGTGCTGGCAGGGAGCAATCCTGCAAACCGGACAGATCGGCGCTTTCCAGCCTCGCCAGCGTCAGCAACTGTTCAATCAGGTGAGTGGCGTGATTACAACCCTGAATAGCGTTATCCAGCGCACGTCGATGTTCAGTCACATCCTGCGAACCTTTGGCGACTTGTAACTGTGCCTTGATGGCGGCGATGGGCGTGCGTAATTCGTGGGCGGCATCGGCGGTAAAACGGCGTTCGTTTTCGATCAATTTGCCGGTACGCGCGAACAAGTGGTTGAGACGTTCGATCAGGGGTGTAACCTCACTTGGGGCAGCAACATCCAGCGGGGCAATATTATCGGGGTTACGGCTGGAAATTGCCTGGGTCAGTTTACCCAACGGGCGCAAGCTGGCCGCAATCACCCACCACAACAGCCCAGCCAGCACCGGCAAGGTCAACAGCAACGGCAGCAGCAACATCAAGGTTATTTTTCCCGCCATCCCATGACGGACATCCATCAATTCCGCGCCATAACCTTCATCCCCGTCCTCATCATGACGGTGGTGACGGTAAACGGATTCTACCTGCTCGGAATATTGTTCCAGCTCATCATCCAGACCTTGTCGGGTATCGAAATAAATAAACATTGCCATGCCGCCCCACACCAGGGCCACAATGCCCAAAACCAGCAGTAACAAACGCTGCCGTAACGACATGTCATTCCCCCTTGTCGCGCGGAATCAGGTAACCCACCCCGCGCACGGTCTGGATCAGCGCCGGGTACAGCTTGCGCCGCAGGTGATGGATGTGGACTTCCACCGTATTGCTTTCCACCTCCTGCCCCCACGCATACAGCTTGTCTTCCAGTTGCGCACGGGAAAGCACTTTGCCTGCATTCAGGATCAGTGCTTCCAGCACGGTGAATTCGCGTGAGGCCAGTTCCACCACTTCCCCCTGATAGGTGACACGATGACCGGCAGCGTCGAGTTCCACCCCGCCAACCTGCAAGACCGGATTGGCAATACCGCTGGATCGGCGGATCAGGGCGCGCAGGCGGGCGGTGAGTTCACCCATGTCGAAAGGCTTGACCAGATAGTCGTCCGCCCCCCGATCCAGCCCCTGAATACGGTCTTCCACCGTATCGCGCGCGGTCAGGATCAGGACTGGCAAGGTGGCACGGCGATCACGCAAGCGGCTCAGGACATCCAGCCCCGACAAACGCGGCAGCCCCAAATCCAGCACCACGGCGGAATACGCTTCGGCAGTCAGCGCATGATCGGCCTGCATCCCGTCACGCACCCAGTCGACGGCGTAACCGGCCTGTTTCAAACCAGCCTGAATCGCATCGCCCAGCAGGGCATCATCCTCGACTACCAGTATCCGCATGGTTTTCAAACTCCCAACAACTGAATGCTCCAGAACACCAGAAAACCGCCAAACAGCACCAGGGTGGCGATGGGTTTTTCTTCCACTTCATGCGCTTCGATCAACAGTTCTTCCGTCACCAGATACAGCAAGGCCGCCGCACTGAAGGCCAAAGCCGCCCCGATTACAGTGCCGGATGCACCCGCCAGCAGGAAGTTACCCAATACGGCGCATACCAGCACGGTGACACCCAGCATCCCGGAAATCGCTACGATGCGCCAGCCTTTGGTCGCATCGGAAGTCAGCGCCAGCCCCAGGAACAGCAGTTCCACCGACAGACCCAATGCCAGTATCGGCCCGGTTTCACCGCCTGCCGCAAAGCCTGCGCCGATGATGAAGCCATCCACCGCGATGTCGATGAAAGTCGCCACCAGCAAGCCCCAGTCCAACCCGCTTTTGGTCGCTTTCTCGGCCTCTTCCATGCGCATCGTCCACAGTTTCATGGCGTACATGAACAGGCTGCCGAGCGCAAATGCGCCGATCAAGATCGGGCCTGGGGCATGTTCGCGCCCGATTTCCGGCAGCAGTTCCACCGCCAGCGCCGCCAGCACCACCCCGGCGGCAAAGTGCTGGATCAGGCTGCGGGTCTGGTGGCCGGGATGCCAGTACATCGCCAGCACGCCACCACTCAAAGCCACCACAGCCGGAACCAGCATCAACAGAAAATCATTGGTATTCATGGATAACCCAGATAAAGGAATAAAAACGCCGCCATCATAACCAGCATGATGATTCCCAGCCAATGGTACGAATGACCGATAGCCCCGCCTGCCGCCTGTTTGTAACCCGTGAGCATGGCGCGTGGCAGGTTTTCCTTGTGCAGCAGGCTGCTGACCACGACCCCGGCAATGTGGATGAACACCACTGCCAGCATCAGGTTGGCGGCGATTTCGTGCAATTCCTCGAACATATCCTCATCGCCGATTTCCCAGTACAGCCCTACCCCGCTGACGCCGATCAGCAAGCCAAGCGCCAGCAGCAGGAAAATGGCCACGCCGCCCGCCGGGTTGTGTCCGACGTAATGCTGTGGCTGCGGGCCGAACAGGGAACGCACATACCCCACCACCTGTGACGGCGAATACAGGAATGAGCTGAAGCGGGCGTAGGTCGTGCCCGCGAAACCCCAGACCAGCCGGAACAGCAGCAAACCCAGCATCAGATAGCCCAGCGCCACATGGATGTCGCGGTAACGCTCACTTTCCGCCGTCAGGTATGCACCAGCGAATGAAGCCGCCAACGCCCAGTGGAACACGCGCGTCGGCACGTCCCACACCAGTATTTTCTGCAACATGATCAGCCCCCTTAACGCG
>JBBIHI010000115.1:0-8173 GCA_037447095.1 Thiotrichaceae bacterium | reverse complement strand
CGCTGCTTCAGGTTTGCTGGTTTCCACGGGAGGAGGTGTGGCTGTTTCAGGTTTGGCCGTTTCCGCTGGAGGAGGGGCGGCTGTTTCAGGTTTGGTTGTTTCTACCGGAGATGGAACTGCTTGTGCAGGAACCGTTGGCGCTGCCTCGGGCTTGGCCGGTGTTTCCTGGATGAGTGTCGCTGTGTCCGGCGCGGCGGGCTTGTCACGTAAGGCCAGCTTGCTGGTATCGACAGCGGGAAGGGTTGCAGGTGCTGTCTGGGCTGGCGATTGGGTTGGCGCTGTTGCCACAGGTGTTGTCGGTGTTTCCGCTGTCTGTTCAGGAACACGTGGGAAGGAATTGTCTGTCGGTGCCTGCTGGAAGAACCAGCCAAGCCCGGCAAGTAGTACGCCAACCCCCATGACCAGCAGGGCGAGCGCCCTTGCCATACGTTCTTTGCGGCTGCGTATTGTTACCAGCTTGCGAGTTGCCATTTTTCACCATCCATTAGTCTGTTTTATTGAGAGCTAACGTTTAGCCTAGTCGATGGATGATGAATTTTCAGCAAAATTGTGCTGTTTTTTGCTCAAATATATTCGTGGACACAGTTGTTGCCTGCGTTGCATAGCAGCTCATAACCGATGGTTCCGGCAGCTTGCGCCACGCGGTCAACGGCAATGTGTTTGCCCCACAGTTCCACCGTGTCGCCTGGGCGGGCTTCGATGGCGGTGAGGTCAATCACGATCATGTCCATGGAAACGCGCCCGAGGATGCGGGTTTCCTTGCCATTGATCCAGACGGGTGTGCCGGTGGGGGCGTGGCGTGGGTAGCCATCGGCGTAACCGCAGGCAACCACGCCGGTACGGGTATCCTGCGGGCATGTCCAGCTTGCGCCGTAGCCGATGCTTTCACCTTTGGCAATGGTGTGGATGGCCAGCAGCGGCGCGGTCAGGGTCATGACCGCTTGCAGGCCGTCACGTTTGGCATTGGCGTGGGCAAAGGGTGAGGAACCGTACAGCATGATGCCGGGGCGTACCCAGTTCACATGGGTTTGCGGCCAGGCCAGGATGCTGGCGGAATTGCCCATGCTGCGGGGTGCTTGCAGGCCATCCGTGTATTTTTCAAATTGGTCGATCTGGCGTTGGGTATGTGCATTACCCTGTTCATCCGCACAGGCCATATGGGTCATCAGCCAGGGGGTCGGTTTGACGCTGGGGTGTTTTTGCAGGCGGGTAAACAAGTTGTGTGCCTGCTCAATGGGTAGGCCGAGGCGATGCATTCCGGTGTCCAGCTTGAGTGCAACATCCAGCTTGAGTGAGGCTGGGGCACTGTCCAGCAGGTCGAGCTGGGAACGGTCATGGATGGCAACACGCAGTCGGTGCTCTGCTGCCGCCTTCATGCCTTGCGGGGTCTGGAAGCCTTGCAGTACCAGGATCGGGTGGAGGAAACGCGCCTGCCGCAGTTCCAGTGCTTCGTGGGCGCAGGACACCGCAAAGCCGTTGGCGTGGCTGAGGGTTTCCGCTGTTTTCAGCATATTGTGCCCGTAGGCATTGGCCTTGATCACCGCCATGGCCATGCTGTTGGGCGCGGCTTCGCGGCAACGGGCAAGGTTATGCCGCAGGGCTGATGAGTCGATGATGGCGCGGGCGGATCGTTTCATGCAGGCAGTGTAACGGGTTGTCCTGATTATTCAAATCCTGGGGTATAAATATCCGGTGTGTAGTTCTCAAACCGGGTGTATTTGCCGAGGAAGGTCAGGCGTGTCGTGCCGATCGGGCCGTTCCGTTGTTTGGCGATAATGATTTCTGCCGTACCCTTGTCGGGGGATTCGGGGTTATACACTTCGTCGCGGTAGATGAAAATGATGACATCCGCATCCTGCTCGATCGCGCCCGAATTATGGCTGACAATGCCGTCTGCCAGCCAGCAGGCATTGCCGGGAACGGTCATGTCAAATACTTCCTGTTCTCCGGTCGGTTCGATGGCTACCACCCTGTCCCAGAACAGTTCATCGCGTGCCAGCGTGCGTAAACGGTCATCATCCAGTATGTCGGCGTAGCTAAGCAGGGTTTCCCTGGATGGCGAGAAATTGAAATGGGCGCTACCGCCATAGGCAGTTCCGCGCAAACCTGCCATGTGGCGATGGCTGATGCCGTTCAGGCGCATTTGCTCTCGAATGTAATCAAATACCTCCTCGGGCAGGGTATCAACATTGGTGTTCTGGGTTGTGTTTTCCAGCAGGGTGGTAAGCTGCCCTGCATTTTCGGCATGCGGCCCGAATGCACCGATTTCCCGTAGGAATGTCCGTTGTTGTTCCGCGCCGGAAATGTCGGCGGTAAACCAACCATCCGGGCTATCCGCCGTTGTGATGTGCTTGATGCGGGCAATGATGCCAAAACGTAGCAAAAGGGCGGCAACATCCCGGATCAGGTATTCACTGGCAGTAGCAAAGTAAATGCGTGGCTTGCTGCGTGGGCTGATGTGGATACTGCCGTCAGTCGCCCATAAATGCCGCAGGAACAGGGCAATTTGTGTGTTCGGAAGCTGGAATACGCCAGCAGGCAAATGTTTTTCCCGTGAACGTTGCCCGAAGATACCCAGTCCTTTCAGCCATTTGCCAACCCCTGTGGGATGCCAGCGGTTGCCATTACCGCTAATGACCAGTTGATGCCAGTTGCCTTTACCTGCATGGCGGTTGACGGTGGCACCAAATGCCTGGGCTGCTGTTGTAACGGCATGGCTGTTTGCTTCACTGGCGGTTGTGTAGCGTAACGGTTGGTGTTTGATATAGCTGCCGTCGCCAACCAGATGTGCCAGCAGGATAATTTCGTGTTCGGGCCACGGGCAGGTTTGTGCTGGCTCAGGAATATGGCGTGCAAGTGCAATCCGGTCGCCGGGTTGTATTTCCCCTGCGTGCCGCCAATCCCATAAGGCACGTAGACGGTGTTCCCTGGAACACTGGATGGTGCGGCCACTGGCAAGGCTAATGCGCACGGTATCTTTTTTGCCAACCGACCACACCAAGTCAGTAGCGGCGGCTTCAATTTGCCCGGTTTGCGTCACTGACAGGACTTGCGGAGTTTGAGCGACTAAGTCCCGCACGGGAACACGGCGTCCGTCAGCCAGCATGACCAGTGTATCGCCGGTAACACATTCACGTAAATCCGACATCACCGGGCGCTTGTTGGGGCGTTGTTCCAGGCTGCGGTTGAGCTGGGAAAGGGCAATGACGGGCACGCTGAGTTCTTTGGCCAGCGATTTCAGGGAACGCGAAATTTCCGAGATTTCGGCAGTGCGGTTGTCGGCAGTCCCGCCGGTTTGCATCAGTTGCAGGTAATCCAGCACGATCAGGCCGAGTTGCCCCTGTTCGCGCATCAGGCGGCGGGCGCGTGCGCGGACTTCGGTGGGGGAAAGTGCCGGGCTGTCGTCGATGAACATCGGCACATCGGCAAAAATTTTCACCGCCGTGGCAATGCGAGGCCAGTCATCGTCATTCAGTTTGCCGGTACGTAGGCGGTGCTGGTCAACCCGCCCCATCGACGACAGCATCCGCAGGGTAAGCTGCTCGGCGGGCATTTCCATACTGAAAATTGCGGTAGGCAGTTTTTTGTGTGCGGCGGCGTATTCGGCAATGTTCATCGAGAAGGTCGTTTTGCCCATGGAAGGCCGCCCGGCCACGATGACCAGATCACCTTTCTGGAGGCCGGAGGTCATTTCATCCAGATCGTTATAACCGGTGGAAACGCCGGTAATGTTGCTGCTGAGTTTGCTGAGTTCCTCGATATGTTCGAGGGTAACTTTCAGCAGTTTCTTGAGTGGCTTGAAGACCTGCCCCTGCTTGTTGCCCTGTTCGGCAATTTTGAAAACCTTTTGTTCGGCTTCGTCGAGCAGCGATTTGCTGGGGCGACCCTGGGTGTTGAAAGCGGAATCGGCAATGTCTGTACCTACGCTGATCAGTTGCCGCAGTACGGATTTCTCGCGCACGATTTCCGCATACGCACCGATATTGGCGGCACTCGGCGTGTCCTTGACCATGATGGCTAGGTAGGCAAATCCACCGGCATTTTCCAGCTCATTACGCTGCTTGAGCCATTCGGTAACGGTGAGGATGTCGAGCGGCTGGTTTTCCGAGGCCAGATGATTGAGGGCGCGGAAAATCAGGCGGTGATCCTGCCGGTAGAAATCGCCTTCGCTTACCTTGTCGGCAATGGTGTCCCACGCAGTGCTGTCATTACTGCGCCCGCTGATCAGCAGGCCACCCAGTACGGACTGTTCGGCTTCGATGGAATGCGGGGGGATTTTGAGTGATTCGTATGTGTCTGCCATAGCCGCCAAGTGTAGCGGAAATCAGGGGTGAAAGCGTAGGGGCAGAAACGCGGAGATACTGTGGATAAATGGCGTGTAACTGTGGGTAAGTACACAGCAAAAAACTCCACCGTACAGGTGTGCGGTGGAGTCTGGCGTGGTTTATTGCTTGCGGTGAAGCTTATTCCGCTTCAACAATAACCTTGATCAGGGTGTCGACTTCGGTATGCAGGTGGACGCCCACTTCAAATTCGCCGACATGACGCAGTGCACCTTCCGACATACGGATTTCGCGGCGTTCAACCTGGATGCCCGTTGCATTGATGGCGTCAGCGATCTCGTGGTTGGTCACGGAACCGAACAGCTTGCCTTCGTTACCGGCTTTGGCGGTAATGGTCAGCACCATGCCTTCCAGTTGTGCTTTGCGGGCTTGTGCGGCTGACAGGGCGTCAGCGGCTTCAGCTTCCAGTTCCGCACGGCGTGCTTCGAATTCAGCGATATTGGCTTTGGTTGCCATTTTCGCTTTACCCTGAGGGATCAGGAAGTTACGTGCGTAACCAGGGCGTACATTCACAACGTTGCCCAGTGCACCCAGATTCTCTACTTTTTTCAGCAGAATGATTTCCATCGTTCTCACCTTCTGTATGCAGGCCATTGCCTGCGCTTGAAACTTAACGTTTGCGTGCCTCAATCTGACTGCGGAACCCCGCCAGACTGTCGATAATACCGAATGCTGCCAGCAATATGCCGAACTGGGCGGGCATCAGGAACAGCAGGACATACATCCCGATGATCCAGCCCCTGTGCTGTTGCAACAGGGCGGCGATACCATGCACCAGGGCAATTCCTTGAAACAGGAAGATTGCCAGACCGGCCAGCACCACGTTGATCGCTCCCGTGTGTTTGGTCAGCAGGGCCAGGACAATCGCGGCAACCATCAGCAGTGCCGCAGGTTTGCCCAGTTGCAGTTTGCGCCATTCCTCACCCAACCCGCCGGGGTTGTAGAGCATGGCCTGCCAGTGGCGGGCAATCAGCAGCGACAATACCAGCAGGACTTCAACCGTGGCTGCCAGACTCCCTGCAAGGATGCGGGCTGTGCTGGACAGTAGCTGATCTTGCTCGGTTTGCGGCATGTCTGCCGGTAAAACCTGCATCTGTTTTGCCAGCCCGACAAACTGCGGCCATTCGGGTTGTGCCTGCCAGAATTTTACCGGGTCATCCACCATCAGGTGGAACAGCAAAACACTGGCGACGCCCAGGCCCAGCAGTACGGCCAGGGTTTTTCCCCAGGAAACTGTCCGTGCCAGCAGGCTGGCCAAGCCGACGACAGGTATCCAGCCCAGCAGGCTGATGGCAAAGCCGCTCAGCACACTGGCTTTCAGGAATAAACCCAGTACCCCTAAAACGGTACTGCTTGCTGCGGTAATCAACAGTCCGCGTTGCCACCCCATGCGCAATGTCACCAGACCAATGGCAGCATTGCTGAGTAATCCCATGAGGGGCATAAAAACGGCCAGAACAGCAAACAACAGGATAAACCCGATTGCCTGCAAGGGACCTGCCATGATGAATTTTGCCATGGTGTTCCGCTTCCTGCCGTTTTCGCAGTCATGCCACGCCTAGGCGCGGCAGAGGCATACAATTACTTGTGTTGGTCAGAAAAAGGCAGCAGTGCCAGGAAGCGTGCGCGTTTGATCGCGGTTGCCAGTTGGCGCTGGTATTTCGCTTTCGTGCCGGTAATGCGGCTCGGAACGATTTTGCCTGTTTCAGTGATAAAGCTTTTCAGAATGTCGATGTCTTTGTAATCGACTTCGGTAATGCCTTCAGCCGTGAAGCGGCAGTATTTTTTGCGGCGGAATTGACGTGACATAGGTATCTCCAGATCAGCCGTGATTATTCGTCGTCAGATGAGTCATCGTCATCTTCGGGCAGTTCTTCGCGCATACGCTTGGCAGGCTTGCCTTCGTTCTCTTTCTTGAGCGGGGAAGGTTCTGTGACAGCCTTGTCCATCTTGATGGTGATGCTGCGGATAACGGCGTCGTTGAAGCGGAAATTGCTTTCCAGTTCAGCCAGGATTTCCGCGCCGCACTCGATGTTCATCAGCACGTAGTGTGCCTTGTGCAGCTTGTTGATCGGGTAAGCCAGTTGGCGGCGACCCCAGTCTTCCAGACGGTGAATCGCGCCACCGCTTTCCTGTACCATGCCCCGGTAGCGTTCTACCATCGCAGGCACTTGTTCGCTCTGGTCAGGATGCACCAGAAAAACGATCTCGTAGTGTCTCATTAAGGTCTCTTCCTTTCGGGTTAAACAGCCTCCCGTCGCGGCGGTGAGGCAAGGGTAATGCGCAGGTATGGCTACCCGCACAATAAAAGCGCGGAATTATCGTCAATACGTGGGAGGTTTGTCAATCCGTGTTTCAGGATACATTTGCGATGCTGTGGGAACTGTGCGGCAGATTCCAGCGTGGTAAGCTCTTGCATACCCAATAACAGGACGAACCACCCAATGACAAGCATATTTGACCCTGCCCAAACGGGCGAACTGACGCTGAAAAACCGCATCATCATGGCTCCGCTGACCCGTTGTCGTGCCAGTGCCGGTCGTGTGCCCAACGCCCTGATGGCGGAATACTACCGGCAACGCGCCAGTGCCGGGCTGATCCTGTCCGAAGCCACGGCTGTTACCCCGATGGGGGTGGGCTACCCGGATACACCGGGCATCTGGTCAGAGGAACAGGTGGAAGGCTGGAAGCTGGTGACAGACGCCGTACATGAGGCGGGTGGGCTGATTTTCCTGCAACTGTGGCATGTCGGGCGCATTTCCCACCCGCATTACCTCAATGGCAAACTGCCGGTTGCGCCCAGTGCGATTGCCCCGCAAGGCCATGTCAGCTTGCTTCGCCCGATGCAGGATTACGTTGTGCCGCGTGCGTTGGAGACAGACGAAATGCCGGGCATTGTTGCGGCTTACCGCAAGGGGGCGGAAAATGCACAGCGTGCCGGATTCGACGGGGTGGAAATCCACGGCGCGAATGGCTACCTGCTTGACCAGTTCTTGCAGGACGGCACCAACCAACGCACCGATGCTTATGGCTGTTCCATCGAAAACCGCGCCCGTCTGCTGCTGGAAGTGACCGATGCCGCAATTGAAGTTTGGGGTGCGGGTCGGGTCGGCGTGCATCTTGCGCCGCGCTGTGATTCGCATGACATGGGCGATTCCAATCCGCTGGCAACCTTCCGTTACGTAGCGCAGGAACTTGGCAAGCGCAAAGCCGCTTTCATCTTTACCCGCGAACATCTGGCGGAAGACAGCATCAGCCCGGCGTTGAAACAGGCATTCGGCGGCTTTTTCATCGTCAATGAAGGTTTCGATGCAGCCAGTGCCCAGAAAGTGCTGGATGCAGGCCACGCCGATGCGGTGTCGTTCGGCAAGGCATTTATTGCCAACCCTGATTTGCCGCGCCGTTTGCAGGAAAACCTGCCGTTGAACCCGCAGGATTTCAGCACTTTCTACGGGGCGGGGTTGGCTGACCCAACCGTTGGGTATACCGACTATCCGTTTGCAGGGTAAAGGCGCTTGCCCACTGAACCCGTCATCCGTCATGTCCCTCTGGATCAGGAATACTGGTTCAGGGAGGGCTGCCATATCCTGGAGTTGAGCAATACCCCGGCGGATGCGGCGGTTTCCATTGCCCGCGCCCGTGTTGCGCCGGGGCAGCGTACCCGTTGGCACAGGTTGGTGGCGACTACGGAACGCTACGTGATCCTGGATGGCGAGGGTAGGGTTGAGGTGGGGAATTTGCCGCCACAAACCGTGGTTGCGGGTAGTGTGGTGGTTATACCGCCGCTTTGCCGCCAGCGGATTACCAATACGGGCGACAGTGACCTGACG
>JBBIHI010000114.1:0-8211 GCA_037447095.1 Thiotrichaceae bacterium | reverse complement strand
TTTTGAAATCCTCACCGGCACAGCAGAGAACATGGTGCGGATTGCCATGCTGAAAATAACCCTTGCCAAATGCGTTTGAGCTTTTGCCAGACAGCTTCTTAACTGAGCCTTACTTAGCATTGCTCATGCGTTACCAAGATAATGCAAAGCACACCAGCCCAATAGCAATTGAAAGGAAATCTTCATGAACACCAAAGTAACAGCCCTGCTCACTTCCTTATTGATGGTTGCCACACTCGGCGTCGCTACCGAAGCCAATGCAGCGCCCGTAACCCATAAAACAGTTGTACATAAAGTGGTTGTACATCATCACCGCCATCATCACATTCATCACCATCGTATTCACCACCACCGCCATCACCACCACGTAGTGGTAAAAAAAGTTATTAAGAAATAATTGAATTACCGCCAGCACTTCCAGTCAGGCAAGTAAAGCCGCCAGACCATGCAAATGGAATGGCGGCTTTATTTTTTCCCTGAGATCATCAAACCTAAACAATAATTAATTTTCCGGCAGGTTTTTTTAAGAATTTTTTAAGCCAGCATTCTGCAAAGTAGCAGCCACGTACAACAAACGTACCAAACCAACCATCAACAAATACGATTATTGGAGAGACTTCCATGAAAAAAACATTGACTGCCGTTATCAGCGGCCTGCTGCTGGCATCTGCAATGGGCTATGCTTCAGCCGACACCGCTCCGGCAACCACTGCCCCTGCCGCCACCGTATCTGCTGCCCCGGCTCCTGCAAAAGCACGCCCTGACCTGTTCGCAGCGCTTGCAGGTACCCAGGTTTCCCTGGATGATGCCATCAAAACGGCTGAACAGACTGTCACCGGAGGCAAATTGGTCAAGGCAGAACTGGACATCAGCACTACGCCAACTGCTTACAAGGTAGCCCTCGCCGATAGCAGCAACCGTACTGTCACCTATGTAAAAGTTGACGCATCAACTGGCAAAGTCTTGACCTCCAAGGTTTACCGCCCGGATAACCGCGTTGCCAAAGCGGCTGCCCCCAGCGCGGCGGTTCCAGCTAAAGCGGCTGCACCAGCCAAAGCCAGCACCACAAGCAAAACTTCCGGTGGCCTGTTTGGCAAGAAACAATCTTCCAGCGCACCAGCAACAAGCAGCACTAACCCGCTGAAAACACCTGCCACAACCACACCAGCACAATAAACCTTACCCTCCCGCCTCTTTGGATTTGCACAAAGAGGCGGCTTTCACCTGCCAAAGACAGGGGGCGTTGGTCACGATACCTCCAGTTGATGCTTGAGCCTTTCCAGTATCTTGCGCAATTCTTCCTTGTCCGGTTTCGGGCTATTGGCTCGCCACTCGCCGATAACCGTTTCACCATTCCGGGTTTCAATCGTGTAATCCAGCAGTGGACAAGCGTGAGGGTCAATTTCACGGATAGCGGCACACAGCGCTTTCTCATCCTGATTGCCCTGTAAAGCCAGTGTAGCCCTGGCAATCTGGCGGATACGTTCCTGGGTTGTCCGGTGGTTGTACCACATCGAATAAAAAGCCAGGCCAACCGCAAACAGGCTGACAATCAAACCAGACAAGGTAAAAGAATCCACGTTATTTCTCCCATTCACAAAGTTGCATTATCTTCATCCGTCACGTTACGGATCAAATAATCTGGATTACCGGCTTCCCGGCAGCCTTCCGAGAGTATGGGGGCAACAGACATAAAAAAAAGCCGCCACAATCAGTGACGGCCTTTTTCTTTGATTTTCAGCAAGATTAGAAGTTAACAACTGCGCTCAATGCCACAACACTGGCATTTGACTTCGTACCTGCGCCTGTCTTCAACCCGTAGCGATCCCAACCCAGGCGGACGCCCCACATAGGGTTGATATTGTATTGCATACCTACCCCATAGGTTGGGGCATTGCGGCTTGCACCATTGACACCAAAGTTGGACATGCTGGTTTTGGTATGGGCATAACCGGCCTTGCCATAAAAACTGAACCTGTCATTGACCGGCAGAATTCCCACAGCGGTCAGGCTGGTGGCATCAGCTTTGGCACTACCGCCAGCAGTTGTCGTCACTTTACCGACACCGCCGTATTGGCCTTCCACCGCGAAATGGCGATTGAACTTGTAACCCAGCATGACATCGTAAACCGTGTCGGAGGTTTTGTTCAGCGTATTGGCTCCTACCGCAGCAATGTTGGGTTTGCCTTTACCCACCCCAACACCTGCATAGAAACCCTGATCATCTGCTCCCCCTGCCCACACTTGCGGTGCTGCCATGAGCGAAACCAGGGAAAATACAGCGCTATATTTGCTAATTTTCATGATTGAGTCCTCCTCTTGAGGAATTAAATGCGTCACTGCTTCATTTCATCCCGTGTCTACGGGAAATGCATACCCGCTTCACGTACTTTAACTATAGCCTGCCTGACAAACTTCAGTGGACATTAACCGCTCACTACCATTGAAAAATACTAATAACAGCCAAAAGCTTTATTCATGGCCAAACCCTGCTCAGGGCTGTATATAAACCAGCGTATCCACAGAAACCTTTCCGAACAGGTCAATAATCTCGTCATTATTCATACGGATGCAACCGTGTGAAGCGCGTGTTCCGAGATTGCCTTCCTTGTTTGTGCCGTGCAAATAAATGGCGCGGCTGAACGTATCAACCCGTCCACCCTTGTTTTTACCAGGTTCCAGGCCATCCAGCCGCAATATCCGCGATGTCACCAATGCCTTTACCGCATAATTCGGGCGGGTATAAATCCTGGCAATCCTGCCGGTATTGCTTAACTTGTCAAAGATAGCGCCGCGTTTGGCATTGCCACCGATTTTGGTGCTGATGCGGTGTGCACCAGCCGGGGTTTGCTGGCTCCCGGACAGGTTTCCCAAGCCTTTGGCCGCCGTAGAAATTGTATACGTATGGATCAATGAGCCATTTTCGTACCAATACATCCGCTGCTCGCTGTCATCCACCAAAAACAGGCCATTGGCATAATAAGACGGATATTTTGCTTGTAATTCAGCCAAAACAGAGCCGTGTGCCGGAGCAGCATTAACCGCACCTGCGCATAATAGCATGTAACAAAAATACAGCACTTTCAGGCACTTTCTCATGATAAAAACTCCGCTACAGACGCTCCCATAAGCTTTAGCCCAAAAATCCGCTTTCTGCCCGGATAATGGCGTTTCCGTCTCCCGGTTTTTTGTCTATAGTGAATGCTCATGCAGGCCATTACATGAGGTATACGTGAAACACACCAGCCGGACTTCCCGTCAGTTTTCCTTGCACCATCAAAAAGGTTTTGTTTTCAAACTGGTGCATTCGTTGCTGATCGTAACTCTGACCCTGGTGCTGATTCTCCTGTACGAGGGGGGGCACCTGGAGTTCCTGCGTCACCTGCCGGGGAGAATTATCCACTTTCTTGATGATGACGGAGGGCGTCGGGATCGGGGTGAACGCAATCCAGACACTCCAGGCAACCCCGGTAGTTCACATTATTGGCACGCCAATTACCCTGGCGACATCTTCCCTGACTTCCCTGCGCAACAGGATAGTGGATACGACAGTTACCGCGAAAACGCCCTTTACTCGGTTCAGGTTGCGGCGGCTTATGATTCACGTGCACTGTATTTCTGGCGGGATGAATTGGCTGGGAAAGGCTACCAAGCCTACTTGGTCAGCTCAAATACCCCCAAGGGCATGTTATTCAAATTACGTGTCGGGCCTTACCGAAACCGGCAGGAAGCCGAAGACATGCGCGACCGTCTGGGGCAATATTCGCAAAAATTCTCCAGCGGGTTTATTGTGCCAGGGGACTAGGGCTATTTCTTGCTGGTAAACTGGGTGTATTCGGCATTTTGCAAACCGCTGTCAGCACAATATACCTTGCCCTGCATCAGGTAACTGGAAAGGGTAATTTTCCCACCTTTGAGTATCATTCCCTGCACTTCCTGGCCACAACGTGCCTGATCGACCGGACTCCCCTCGACAGCAAACACGCGGGTTGTTTTGTCTTGCTGGAACACTTGCGCAGACCCACCCCCGGGCGAATGGATGAAATGACAGGGAGGCTTCGGCCTGAGCTGGATTTCCGGGGCCGTATTCACAGTCTGGAGTTTGCAGCTTCCCTGCCCATCATCCCACAGGCTTAAGTGCATACCGGCAATATCAGCCTGATCAGTAACATACGCACCCGCAGGGCGTTGGGGAAGCGCCAGCCCCTGATGTTCAGGTGATTTCTCCCCACAGGCTGACAGCAAGCCCATCAGCAATAACACCGCACCATACCGCTTGATGAATAATAAACCTGATACAGACATGCCATTCTCCTTGCTCAACCGCCTGTTACTATAGACAAAAATTCCTGACATAGGTCAAGGCATTTGAAGAATCTGCCTCTGGCTATCGCCTGCCAAGCCAAATTCTTGAGGAAGATCAAGTTTCCAGGGCACTGCTTCGTGCACACTCCACCTATCGTTTTTCAGAGACACAGAAGAGGAAGCGCGTATGTTGAGTTTTGATTATGGTCTGCCAGCAGCAATCATCATTGCCCTGATCCTGTTTGCATGGTTCAGCTTCTTCTCCGTCGTCTTCTCCTGATTTAGCGGATAGCAGACACATACTCTGGTTTCCGCCCCTTTGTTCTTGCCAAGGGGGCGGGAATCTTTTATTCTTAACCCTGAAAAGTGTTTTAGAGGTATGTAGAGTATGTTGAGCTGGGATTTTGGCTTTCCAGTACTGCTTGTAGTCGCCCTGATTGCATTCGCATGGTTCAGCTTCCTGTCAGTCGTATTCATGGGCTGATAGCGAAAGCAAAAAGCCCACCAATAAAAAAGGCCGCATCAAGCGGCCTTTATCATGTCAGGACACCAGCATTACGCATCCAGCACTGCCAGACGCAACTTACTGACTGCCGCATTTTCCAACTGACGGATACGCTCGGCAGAAACATTATACTTTTCAGCCAACTCATGCAGGGTTGCCTTTTCTTCCACCAACCAACGGCTGGCAAGAATATCGCGGCTACGTGCATCCAGCCCCTCCAGCGCGGCGCTGAAACGGCCGTGGGTGTAAGCGTTCCACTCTTCCGCTTCCAATACCTCGGCAGGGTCGGCTGATTCTGCCGCCAGATACTGGCTGGGTGAGAAACTGGCGCTATCCTCGTCATCATGGTCAGCCGAGAGATCAAAGGCCACATCGGCAGCACTCAGGCGCTTCTCCATTTCCAGCACTTCCGCAGTGCTCACACCCAAATCATCCGCCATGGATTGGGCTTCTTCATGGCTTAACCAGCCCAGACGCTGTTTGCTGCTACGCAAGTTGAAAAACAGTTTGCGCTGCGCCTTGGTGGTGGCAATTTTCACGATCTTCCAGTTACGCAGGATAAATTCGTGGATTTCGGCACGGATCCAGTGAACAGCAAATGAAATCAGGCGCACGTTCATTTCCGGGTCGAAACGCCGGACAGCCTTCATCAGGCCGACATTGCCCTCCTGCACCAGATCGCCCAGCGGCAAACCGTAACCGTTATAGCCACGCGCCACTTTCACCACAAAGCGCAGGTTATGCAGGATAAGTTTACGTGCCGCCTCCAGATCATCTTCATATTTCAGACGCTCCGCCAGTTCACGCTCCTCTTCCGCTTCCAGAACCGGAATCGCGTGGATTGCATGAATGTAACTTTCAAGATTACCTACCGGCACCGGCAGGGTTTGTCCTTTCAGCATCAAGGCGTGTGTCATCAAGGTAGCCTCCTTCATTATTTCTCTGTATATCTTAGCACTCTAAGCGTTGGAGTGCTAATTGCCTGATTTGTTCCAGTCTTATGGTGGGTATTCATGTCCGGTTATTTTTAGCATACTATGATGCGGAAACGGTGCATCACCTGATAAACAGACAATAATAATGAACCGCGAAGAACAAACACTCATCGAAAAGATTGAAGGCAACCGCTTCCTCACTGCGGCTGACCGGCAGACCCTGATTGACCGCTGGAAAGATACCAGCGAGCGCCTGCAAGTATCTGAAAACCAGCTACATGAGATTGAAGGGCGCCGCCAGGCACTGGAAGACCGCATCAGCACACTGGAAAAAACCTTGCTGGATCGCGACCAGCACCTGCACCAGAAAGAACAGTTGCTGCATGAAAAGGAAGGTCTGCTCCAGAACAGCCATAACCTGCTGCACGAACGCGACCAGCATATCCTCGCCCGCGACGCCACTATCCAGCAAAAGGAAGACACCCTCCGTGAGCGTGATGAGCTGATCCGTGAACTGGAAAAGCGTTCCCGCGAGATTGAGCAGTTTATCCACCAGAAAGAAAAATTCATTCTGGAACGCGAAGACCAGATCAACATGCGTAACCGCCGCCTGGAGGAAAAAGACAACCACATCGGCAAGCGCGACCGTGAAATCGAAAACCGTGACAAACAGCTCAGCAAGCGCGACGAAAATATTCAGGAACTCAGCCAGCAACTCACCGAACTGAACCGCTGGCTTAATGAACAGCAGCAACGCCTGTATGTCCAGGAGCAACTGCTGAGCGAACGCAACCGCCAGCTTTCCGAACGCGACCGGCACATCAAGGAACGCGATCAGGAAATCCACAAGCGTGACCAACGCCTGCGCGGCATAGATGCAACCCTGCAACGCCGCGATGACGCCCTTTCCGAAAAAGAGCAGCAACTGCGCCAGCGCGACAAGCTGTTACGCCGCAAGATCGAACAAATCAGCCTGCGCAATGAACAGCTCGCCGAACAAACCCGCCTGCTCCACGAGAAAGAGCAGTTTTCCCAGGAGCGGGAACAACGCCTGAGCCATTACCTCCAGCAACTGGATGAAAAAGATCGGGTCATTCACAGCCGCGACCAGACCATCCATGAGCGGGAACAGCACCTGCAACGCCGCGACATGCAGATTGCCGCGCAATTCCAGCAGCTTCAGGAACGCGACAAGGAAATCCAGAGCCGCGACCTGCTGTCCAACACCTTGCAGGAGCACATCCTCGACCTTGACAGCAGCTTGCAGGAACACCAGAAACGCCTGGACACCCAGAACAGACAGTCCGCTGAATTGCAGGACATACTCCTGAAAAAACAGGAGCAACTGGCCGAACAGTCACGCCAGCTCAGTGAAAAGGATCATCTGTTACTTGCCAAAGACCAGCTCGTCCAGCAACTGGAACAAAACCTGCAACTCAGTGCCCAACAACTCGCCGATCGGGACGAAACCTTGCACATCAAAGACCAGCATGTTCTGGAACAGATGCGCCTGCTGGAAGAGCGTGAAGCCTTACTCGGCAAACGCGAACGGGATGGCCAGTTACGCGAGGAACAACTGGCCGAACGCGAGCGCCAGCAATCCGCCCGCGAGTCAGTCCTGATGCAACACATTGAAACACTGGCCGAACTCACCAAAAAGTACCAGCAACAGGAAACCGACAACGAGGCTTTCGAGCAAAAACTCCAGCAGCGCGACAAGGTGATCGGCCTCAAGGACACCATCATTGCCCAGCTCAACCAGCAACTGTTGCACAAGGAAAAAGCCCTGCAAAACCGCGATGCCATGCTGCAAAAACTGGGGCAACAACTCCACCTGTATAGGGCAACCGGCTAATGGCATTTCGCCCGACCCAGGTTGTTCAATAACACCAGGGAACGTGCGACAATAGCCGCTTTTCTTTGCGGTGTAAGCTTATGACGGCTCAAATCATTGATGGTAAACAGGTCGCTGCCGAAGTACGCGATGAAGTCAGGCAACGTATCACGGAACGGCTGGAGCAAGGCAAACGCCGCCCCGGGCTCGCCGTTATCCTGATCGGCTCTGACCCTGCTTCACAGGTTTACGTCAACCACAAGCGCAAGGCTTGCGCCGAGGTCGGTATCGAATCCCGCTCCTACGATCTGCCTGCGGAAACCACCCAGCATGAGCTGATCCAGCTTATTACCGAATTGAACCATGATCCGCACATGGATGGCATCCTGGTGCAACTGCCCTTGCCTGCACATATCGAGCAATCCCTGATCATTGAGCATATTGACCCCGGCAAGGATGTTGACGGCTTCCACCCCACCAATATCGGCAAACTGACCCTGCGCATCCCCGGCCTGCGCCCCTGCACGCCTTATGGTGTCATGCGCCTGCTCGACAGCACGGGGGAAACCTACAAAGGCCGCCACGCCGTGATCGTCGGGGCATCCAATATCGTAGGCCGCCCCATGGCACTG
>JBBIHI010000113.1:0-8264 GCA_037447095.1 Thiotrichaceae bacterium | reverse complement strand
TTGCCAACGAATCCCCAAAAACAGTAGATACTTCCTTGAAGGACACACCATGTTTCCGCTTGTTGCTTTCCGCCTTCTTACCATCCCACTCAAACTGCATTCTTGTTCTCCATACGCCCCACAACGAGAAAAGGCTCCCGAAGGAGCCTTTTCTTTCAACTGTCAACTAAACCCGAAGGATTAGAATTCAGTAACCAGACCAACGCTTGTTGACTTAGATTTGTCTTGCACTGTCGCACCAGAAGCATGGTTGGTGTTTTTATCATTAACATTCATCAAGTAGACTGATGTCTTTTTGCCCAAGCTATAATCAACACCAACAGCGGTCATTTTTTCTTTGCCGTTTTGAGCATTGGTAGAATCGCCAGAACGTGAGCTTGTGCCGTAAGCTGCCTTCAACATCACATTACCGATTTTGTAACCACCACCCAGATAAATATTTTTATCTTTCATGGCATTACCTGCACCATCTGTACCTGGAATACCGACACCAGCCGGATCGCCACCTGCAGGAGCAGTTGTTTTAGCTTTCGCTGTTTCATAAACCAAGCCGACGTTATGACCTGCTTCAGATTTCCAGCCCAAACCTACGTTGGTAGTTTTACCAAGATTCTGAACATTGGTACCACCTACTGCTGCATACCATGGGCCATTGGTGTAGTTCACCATCATGGTGTTGGCATTTTGAGTTGTATTCAAAGTACCTGGAGCTACCGCATCAGAAGCAAGCGGATTGGTTGAATGAGCAACAGCAAATCCTACCGGACCGAACTTATTGATATAAGCAACAGCGTTATTTACACGTTCTTTATCAGAACCGATGATGTTGCCCATATCAGCATCTGTGTCAGCAAAGGTATCCAAGCTAGCAGTAGCCAGTTTGGATGGGGTATCGTGACGACCGACCAGCACTGTACCGAACTTGCCTTTCAAGCCAACGAAAGTGTTACGTCCTTCCAGAGTAGAAACACCAGCAGCGTTGTTAGTGTTACCTGCACCAGTACCGTTAGTACCATCCAATTGGATACCGTATTCCAAGCCGTAAATGGCTTCCATACCGTTATCCAGTGCAGTTGAACCCTTGATACCGATGCGGGAAGCATTGCTGTCAACACGGTTGGTTTTACTGGTTACACCACCAGTAGTGGTTGAGAAAGAACCTACGGAAGCGTGCAGTTTGCCGTACAGAGTGGTATCGGCCATTGCAGCAGGGGCAGCCAGGGCAGCAGCAACTGCGATTGCGAGTAATTTTTTCATGAGTCGACTCCTATTAAGGTTTGTCCTGTCATTAAGTTGAAATTCAATCTTGTTCAATCTGACGGGTGTATTTATACATCCCTTGTCAGTGACTTGCAACAGCTTTTTTGCAAATACGCTACAAAGTTTAGCCCAGATGTTGCGGAAATGCCACATAACTTTTTTGTTGATTTGGCATAAACGGATCAACGGTCATATTTCAAGCATCCGAAGCCGATTCTACCTGCATGAATTCCCAGTCAGCCGCAAAATCAGGGAACAGGGTTGCAACCGTAGGCTCATCCATCCCGCACACGGTGGGGGAGCCGTAACGCCCCTGACTATCCAAGGCATACACCATCACCCAGCACTCCAGTGGATGGATGATCCAGTATTCACGCACCCCGTTCTTTTCATACAGCTTACGCTTGGTTTCCATGTCCCACAGCGTGGTGGCTGGAGAAAGCACTTCCACAATCCAGTCCGGTGCTCCCCGGCATCCCCGGTCATCCAGCTTGCTTTTGTCGCAGATAACGCTTAAGTCAGGTTGCACCACCGTATCCACTGCCGCATCCAGCTCATCACCGCGCGGCAGCCTCACATCAAACGGGGCAACGTAAAATTCACAGGGCTTGCCTTGCAGGTAGTTACCCACTTGCCGACCCAATTCTGACACAATACGTTGGTGCAAACGTGACGGGGCAGCCATCGCATAGGCAACACCTTCTACCAGTTCCCAGCGTTCGGTTCCAGGCCAGGCGCAATAATCCGCATAGGTAAACGTATCCGTGTGGGCAGGGTGGGTTTTTCCCACTGTGTTCATTGCTTTGTCCTTACACAAGCGTTCATGCTGAAAGCCTAACATAACGCCCCCCGAAGCTGAATCTCATAACTTTTTTATTGGTTTTCCATAAACTGGTCAGCAATCATATTTCACCCACCCCATTGCGGCTTCTCGACAGCACAAGCCTTCTCTGGTTTGCTGGAAAGCCTGATGACAACAGGCTGACACATGCATCCACTCAACTTTGCCAACCGCTTTGTGCAGGAACTGCCGGGCGACACTTCGCTGAATAACGTGCCACGCCAGGTTGACGGGGCGCTCTGGTCAACTGTTGACCCGAAACCTGTTTCCGCCCCCCGGTTACTGGCGCATTCGCCAGAAGTGGCCACGTTATTGGGCTGGAACGCCGAAGACATTGCCGCCCCCGACTTTGCGGAAGTGTTTGCTGGCAACAGGCTTATGGAAGGGATGCAGACTTACGCAGCCAATTATGGCGGGCACCAATTTGGCGGCTGGGCAGGCCAGTTGGGTGATGGCCGGGCAATCAGCCTGGGTGAAACCGTCAACAGCAAAGGGCAGCGTTATGAGTTGCAGCTCAAAGGGGCAGGCCCCACGCCCTATTCCCGACGCGCCGATGGGCGGGCGGTATTGCGCTCCTCGGTACGCGAATTCCTGTGCAGCGAAGCCATGCACCACCTTGGCATTCCCACCACCCGCGCCCTGAGTCTGGTGGCTACGGGCGATGGCGTGGTACGTGACATGTTTTACGATGGCAATCCGTCCGTGGAACCGGGTGCGATTGTTTGCCGGGTTGCGCCCTCGTTCATCCGTTTTGGCAATTTCGAGCTACCTGCGGCGCGTGGCGATACCGCACTCTTGGAGCAACTCGTGGATTTCACCCTTGCCCGCGATTACCCGGACTTGCAAGGCACCATCCAAGAGAAACGCAGCCAGTGGTTTATCGAGGTGTGCCGCCGTACTGCGGTGATGATTGCCCACTGGATGCGGGTTGGTTTCGTGCATGGGGTGATGAACACGGATAACATGTCCATCCTCGGCCTGACCATTGACTATGGCCCCTACGGCTGGCTGGAAGATTACGACCCGTTATGGACACCCAACACCACGGATGCACAAGGCCGACGTTATGCCTATGCGCAGCAACCCCATATTGGCTACTGGAACCTTGCCCGGTTGCGGGATGCCCTGAAAACCGTGATTGATGACCCGGCAAGCTTGCAGGAAGGTCTGCAAACCTACGCAGATACCTACAGCGAGACGTTCGGGGCAATGCTGGCCGCCAAGTTTGGCATCCGGGAGCTGCGGGATGATGATGCACCCTGGATTAACCGGGTGTTTGAACTATTGCACACCACGGAAGTGGATATGACGCTGTTTTTCCGCAACCTTGCCCGACTCGATGTTAACTCGCCTGCATTGACACCCCTGTTGCCCGCTTTTTACCGCCCTGAACTATTGGAAAAACACCACCCCGCTTGGCTGGACTGGCTGGCACAATACAAAACACGCCTGCAAACGGACGATCTGCCGACCGGACAGCGCCCCTCCCGGATGAATTCGGTAAACCCGTGGTTTGTACTGCGCAACTATCTGGCACAACAGGCGATCGACAAAGCCAGCGAAGGGGATAACAGCATGATCCTGGAGTTGCTCGACGCTGCCCGTCGCCCGTATGACGAACAACCCCGTCACAGCCATTTTGTGGCCAAACGCCCCGAGTGGGCACGCCACAAGGCCGGGTGTTCCATGCTGTCATGCAGCTCCTGAGTGCCGTTACTGGGGCTTACGTAATGGCAAAGCGCAAAAGGTTGTGCATTGCGCATTGTCGCCAACAACCGCCTTTACTTCGACTGGTTTGGGGGCAGCAGGCTGAGGAGGCTGTGGGACTGGAGCTGGAGCCGCAGCTACCTGTAGTACAGGCTGCGCATCAGGTGCAGGCGTAGCCTGTGCCTGGGTAGTGTTGGCTGGTTCAGGCTGCTGTTCCGCCTCTGCCGGGCTGGAACTGAACGGGTTCAAATGTGACAGCATGGCACCTGACTTTTCCGCCACACTGCTGACGGTGGAACAACCAGACAAGCCAGCCGCCAAAAGCAGCGCCGCACAGCACAAACCTGGTTTAAGCAAACGTTTCATATTGATTCTCCTGAACTGATAAAGCCGTCCTGAAATACCCCACTAAAATAAGGGTAATTTTTACGCACAATCTTACTAAGTGTAGTAAAAAGGAAACACTTTGCCAGGAAAATTTGTATGTTTGCTACAAAAAGGCCGATCAGTCGGCGGGTTTCATCTGTTCTGGCCTGACTGGTGGGTCGAGTTCCTGCTCCGCCCCATCAATATCCACCTGTTCTTCATGGGCATCAAACAGCGGTAATTCGTAATCATTCCAGCCCCGGATGCCGGTTTTCATGGAATACACCTCGGTGTACCCCATCCATTGCAGGGTCATGGCCGCCAGGGCAGTACGGTTGCCGGAACGGCATACCAGCACCACCGGCTTATGGCGGGCGGATGCCAGTGCCGGGATGGTTTCCGCATAGCCCCAGTCACAGACGGTTTCGAGGATACCGCGCGGGGCAAGCAGCGAACCCTGGATATGCCCGGCGGCATACTCTTGCGGCTCGCGAATATCGACAATCAGGAGGTCAGGATTGCTTTGGCGCATGTCATCCACATCCCAGGGCATCAGTTCACGGATATGGGGCAATGCATCGGCGACCAGCGCCACGAAGGTTTTCTGGCTCATACTCTGTCTCCAGGTCTTTGCCCCCTTCACCCCATTATGGGGGAAGGGTTGGGGATGGGGGGGTGAAATGGACGTGATTATTCGGAAGCGGTATTTTCCACGCGGATGCCGTGCTCTACGGCCATCACGGCAGCGGTGATCCGCGAGCTGACGTTAAGCTTGCGCAGGATCGCCTTGACATGCAGTTTGACCGTACCGTCAGAAATCCCCAGATTGCGGGCAATGACCTTGTTGCTCTGGCCTTCCGCCAGCAGGGTGAGGATTTCATATTCACGCGGGGTCAGGTCGGAAAACGGGTTGTTGGATTTGTCTTCCTGCGGGCGGCCTTCACCGCCCTGCACCACACTGGCCAGTACCGGGGCAAGTTCCGGCGCGACCACGGTTTTGCCTGCCAGCACTTCACGCAGGGCAACCACCAGTTCATCCGGCTCGATGTCCTTGAGCAGGTAGCCGCGAGCCCCGCTGCGCAAGGCTTCCACCAGGTCGCTTTCATTGCTGCTGGTCGTGAGCATGACTACCCGCAGGCCAGGGTGAGCCTTGCGCAACTGGCGCAATACGCTTAAGCCGTCCATTTGCGGCATACGCATGTCCAGCAGGACTATATCAGGGGTATGCATACTGGCTGCCGCCAGCCCTTCATCACCACTGCCAACCGCTGCCACCACGCGGATTCCCCGCCGGGTCAGCAAATCTTCCAGACCTGCACGGAACAATGTGTGGTCATCAATGAGCAATACTTTCTCGTTCATGTTTCGTCGCTTGTGGTGTGTTCAGTCAGGCTGCGGGGATGCGCCCCCACCAGATCGGAAAGTTTTTTGGCGGGTGGTGCGTCGAAATTCAGTTGTATGAGTGTACCTTCACCCGGCTCACTGTCAAACTGAATCTCACCCCCCAAACGTTCGGCACGTTCCTGCATGATGCGCAGGCCGATGTGTTCACCCGTGGTTGGGTTGGGTTCCGGCAAGGGGTCGGGCAGACCGATGCCATCATCTTCCACCAGAATGCTGCACCGCCCTTCCTCGGAACTGTACATCAGGATGCGCACGGTAGCAGCCTGGCTGTGCTTGCGTACATTGGTCAGGGCTTCCTGCACGATCCGCACAACTTCCAGCTCGGTTTCACGCGGCAAGTCATTCAGGTGCCAGTTATGGTAGAAAAACACTTCCATGCCGGTTTCCTGGCGGAAGCGTTCGGTCAGCCGTTCCACCGCCCGCAGCACGCCTTTGCCGTCCAGCGGCGCACGGAAATGGGTAATCAGGCTGCGCAATTCGCGGTAGGCTTCGTCGATGGAATTTTCCAGCCCTTCCAGTTCCTGCCAGATCATTGATTCATCACCCCGGTTGAGGGAATCATCGAACAGGCGCACCTTGAAACGCAGGCTGGCCAGGGTTTGCGCCAGTGAATCATGCAGCTCGTGCGCCATACGGGTACGCTCTTCCATGATCGACAGGGTGCGTGTGTCTTCGTCACTGCTGGCCTTCTCAATCGCCATCCCCAAATGCTGGCCGATGCTCAGCAACAGCTCATCATCTTCCAGCTTGTCGTAGCGCCCCTGACGGATGAACAGGTTGTAAACCCCAAGAATCCGGTCGCGGTATTGCAGCGGGACGGCCAGCATCTCCAGTTCATGCGAGGCACTGCACAGGGTCGAACCCAGAATCCGGTTACATTGCGCCACGTCATTGCGCATCTTGATGTCACGCTCAGTGGCAGCCTGACCGCACAGGCAACCCGGCAAGGGCAGGGTTTCTTCCAGCCGCACCGCCTCATCGGTCAGACCGATGTAGGAAACCAGCCGCATGTTCCCCTCACGATCCAGCAGGCGCACGGTCGCCGCTTCCGCATTAACCACGTCCTTGAGGGTATGCAGGAAACGCTTGAGCAGGTCTTCGAGGCTATCGGCACGGTTGATGCAGCTTGCCACTTCATACAGGATGCTGAGGTGGCGCTTTTTCTGGCTGAGGTGCTTTTCCTGACGGCTCATGCGCTTCTGTTGCATACGCGAAAGCGCCTGATAATCCTCGGTAATCGCATTGATCTGTTCGCGGATTTTGCGGGAAGGGCAAGTCTTGCCGGAAACCGGCATCCGCGCGGTCAGGTCGCCCTCGCGCAAGCGTAACGCCCAACGGGACAATTCCGAACCGAACCGGGAAAACTCCCGCCATACCCAGTACAACAGGGCAAGCACGCCCGCACCCGAAGCAACCCACAAACCGGTCATCAAGGGCGCAACCCATTCCTGATCGACCTTGTTGTTGGCAGCCCAGAAATAGACCGCCCCGATCACGATAAAGGTAAAAAACAGCAGCATCAGACTGACCCGCGCCTGCCAGGGCAGGTCAATCACCGGGCGGTTTTGCTGCAATTCCCAGTCCAGCTTGCGTGAGGCCGGATCAGCCGCATCCACACTTCCCGACTGCTTTTTCGGGACGGGAGGGATTGGCAAACTGACCTCTTGCACGCTCATGGTTTATGCCTGTGGTGGACGGTAGCTGGGGTCATTGGGGTTCAGGAAAACGAATTCCATCTTGCCGTCCAGCTCAATAAAATCCAGGGTCATGCCATTGGCCAGCGGCTGTGAGGCGGTATCCAGCACCACCATGAAATCACCGAAGTTTTCCGTCTGGTCGCCTTCGCGTTGCTGGTCATCGAAACCCATCACGTAGTGGAAAGCACCATCCGCCTTTTTCTGGATGGCAATCCGCAATGGCAAACCCAATGCATTACCCTGCACTGCCGAAGTCCGAATCTGGGTTGCCGCCTGTGGTGTGACTGTCATCATAAAACCTGTTTCCTTTTTACCTGCCGGATAAATTCAACAAAGCGCTGCGCCCACCGGTATTGTGAAGTGTCGCGCATGTGCGTGTAAGAAGCCAATAAATGACGGTAAATCCAGCCATCGTGCTGCCCGTCGATCCCCGTACCCCGCCGCATACGGTAGGCGAATTTGCCTTGCGCGGTCAAATTTTCGAGTTGCGAGTAATGGAACTCGTGCGCATTAATGATTTTTTCACTGTCGCCACCCGGCCAGGGCATATCGCCGGTTTCCTGTAATTTCACATAGCCCCGCCCCTGCGGTTTGGCGTGCATGACCGCATCGCCAGGGATAATGCCCACCATGTCCGCCTGTTGCCCGTTCCATACCAGACGGCGGGAAAGGTACATCAGCCCGCCGCATTCCGCATACGTCGGCAGGCCGTTGTCGATAGCGGTACGGATGGATCCGCGCATGGCAACATTTGCTGCCAGTTGCTGCATGTGGGTTTCGGGGAAACCGCCGCCGATGAACAAGCCGTCAATATTCGCAGGCAAAGCAGCGTCTTTCAGGGTATTGAGCGGAACCAGTTCCGCACCTGCCTGTTGCAGGGCTTCGAGATCGCCGGGGTAATAGAAGCCGAAGGAAGGGTCTTGGCAAATGGCAATGCGGAGTTTTTCTCCCTCACCCCCCAGCCCCCTCTCCCGCGAAGCGGGCGAGGG
>JBBIHI010000112.1:0-8293 GCA_037447095.1 Thiotrichaceae bacterium | reverse complement strand
TGCTTTTTGTACTCTCATTGCTTCGATGTTAGCTTCACATGAAGGTATGACTCGCAGCTAAAACCAAGAAATCAGGCATTTGCAGAGGTCAAATGGTGGTGATCAATTCTTCACCTTGAAAGCCCTAGAGTTGCCCCTCAAAACGTGGGCCACCGCCAAAATCGACGTTGGGCAGTTTTTTCATAACCTCCGCTACAGTCACGGCCTGTTGTTCGGTGAAATCTTTTTGTTTCACGACGCTAACAGAAGCCGGAACCTTGTTTAGGGAGCGCTCGGTGCGGGTGGCGCTCACCACAACCGTATCTAGCGTGTCACTGCCGTTATTCGCAGGGGATGAGTGCGTATCCGCAGCAAAGGCTATCGTCATGGGTGCAAGTGCAGCAAATACAGCAAGTGCAAGAGGGGACAGTTTAAGCATGTGAGATTCCTTAAGGACAGTGTGAAATGACAGTGCGCTTGAGCAAAACGTATGCCAAAACAGCAACTTGTTGTTTAAATACAACTTATGTCCAAATCCTTTGCTGGTTGGTGAATGAAACTGCGTGAAAACACACGCTTTGGGCTGGTTATTTGACGCAATCTGCAATGAACCCATTGGTGTATCTGTATTAAAAACAGCAACTTTGCGCTTGGCACGCAACTTGCTGAAAGCAGTGTGGCTTAAAAATACACTTTGAGCCGATTTTTTCGGAGTCTTCTATGTCTTGGGACGTTGCCCTCCCTAGGGGCGTCCCGATTTTTCAACGGCAAAACGATAAGGATGCAAGCGATGACAACTGCATTCGGACAAGAACCATCCACCTCTCGACCGTTGCTTGAAGGCTTGGTTGCGAATATCTACAGTAAATTGAAGGAAGACAAACGGACCAGCCACCTGTTACGGCATGTCCATAAAGAACGCTATTGCTGGCAGCAGGTGGCATGGCTGGAGCATCGTTTCCCTGTATCCGGCTCTGATAGTGCGCTGGTAATCCGTCAGGCTTATCAGCAACTGTTGGACAGCATGAAACTGAAGCCAAGTGTCAGCAGTGCATTTCTCGAACACGTCGATAACAGTTTACAAGCAGCCTGTATATAAAGCAGGCAGAAAGTGCAAATAATATAAGTAGTTAGGGTATGTATGCCAGAGGATTTCTTCAGCACCTCACCGGGTATGGATGGGGTGTTGCAGTCAGGTATGCAGGTAGCGCAAACAGATGCCTGTGTCATGATCCTGGGTGAATCCGGGACGGGGAAGGAACGCCTTGCCCGCGCCATCCATCAGGTTAGTCCGCGTAGCACAAAACCGTTTATTACGGTGAATTGTGCCGCTTTGCCTTCCACCCTTGCCGAGTCATTGTTGTTTGGGCATACCAAAGGGGCATTCACCGGAGCCAGTGAGCAAAACCCTGGCCTGATCATGGCGGCGGATGGCGGGACACTGTTTCTGGATGAAATTGGTGAGCTTTCCCTGATGTTGCAGCCCAAATTATTGCGTTTCCTCGAGCTGGGGGAAATTCTCCCGATTGGAAGAACCCGCCCCGTCCGTGTCAATGTGCGTGTCCTGACCGCAACCCACTGCGATTTGCGGCAGATGGTTCATGCGGGCACATTCCGGCAGGATTTGTTCCATCGTATCAATGTGATTCCGTTGCAACTGCCACCGCTGCGCCAGCGTAAGGATGATATTGAACCACTGGCAAACCATTTTCTTGCCCACTTCTCCGTTAAACACCGTCAGCTACTCTGTACATTGGGAGTGGATGCCATAGATTTGCTGCGTGGTTATGTGTGGCCGGGTAATGCCCGCGAATTACGTAACCTGTGCGAGCAACTGAGCATCCTGCGGGCGGGCTGTACCATTACCCCTGATGATTTGATGGCAGCCATCCGCCGCCCATTAACCGGAGGTGTTGATGATGTAGAAAAACCGTTCATGCTACCGGAGGGGGGGATCGACCTCGAAGAGATGGAACGCCATTTCCTGATCCAGGCGTTGGAGCGGAGTTTTAACAATAAAACCCATGCGGCACGCCTGTTGGGCATCAGCCGTGATGCGTTGAATTACCGGCTCAAGAAACACGGCCTGGCGTGAGCGTTCGGGCGATATGCCGCAGGCTGATGCGTGTTATCCCGTTGTTTTGGCAAGAGAGATGCCTTGCTTTTCCTTAAGAAACAATTAATTAATGATTGGCATGAAGATTGCCATAGTTACTCCTGAGTTTTTTGTTGTCAGGAGGCAATATGATCAGTGATGCAGTTGTTGAGCTGTCGCGGTGGCAATTCGCCGTCACCGCGCTTTACCATTTCCTGTTTGTCCCATTAACGCTGGGCATGACCTTTATCCTGGCCATCATGGAATCCGTCTACGTGATGACCGGCAAGCAGGTTTACAAGGACATGGTGAAATTCTGGGGCAAGTTGTTCGGCATCAACTTTGCGCTGGGTGTTACCACGGGTCTGACCATGGAATTCCAGTTCGGCACCAACTGGGCGTATTACTCGCACTACGTGGGTGACGTGTTCGGTGCACCACTGGCGATTGAAGGTTTGATGGCGTTTTTCCTCGAATCCACCTTTGTCGGGCTGTTCTTCTTCGGCTGGGATCGTCTGAGCAAACAGGCGCACCTGCTGGTGACGTGGCTGATGGCGATTGGTACGAATCTGTCCGCCTTGTGGATACTGATCGCCAACGGCTGGATGCAAAACCCGGTCGGCTCCGAATTCAGCTATGAAACCATGCGCATGGAAATGGTGGATTTCGCTGCCGTGCTGTTCAATCCGGTGGCGCAGGTCAAGTTTGTGCATACCGTGGCGGCAGGTTATGTCACCGGGGCGATGTTCGTGCTCTCCATCAGCGCCTGGTACATCCTCAAGGGGCGCGACCTTGGGTTTGCCCGCCGTTCGTTTGCGGTAGCGGCAGGTTTCGGTTTCGCCGCCATCCTCTCGGTTATCCTGCTGGGTGACGAAAGTGGTTACGAAGCGGGCGACGTGCAGAAGATGAAGCTCGCCGCTATCGAAGCCGAATGGCATACCGAACCTGCACCCGCCGGTTTCAACCTGGTTGCGTTCCCGGACAAGGAAAAGGGTGAAAACAGTTTTGAAGTCAAAATTCCCTATGCGCTGGGGCTGATTGCTACCCGCTCTGTGACCGAAGAGGTTAAGGGCATCAACGACCTGATGGCCGACAATGAACAGCGTATCCGTAATGGCATGACTGCTTACGGCCTGTTTATCAAACTGCGCAATGGGGCGGCTTCGGATACTGACAAGGCCAGTTTTGAACAGGTGAAGAAAGATTTGGGTTATGGCCTGTTGCTGAAACGCTTTACCCCCAATGTGGTGGATGCCACGGAAGGGCAGATCAAACAGGCAGTGCAAGACACCGTGCCATGGGTTGGCGCATTGTTCTGGACATTCCGCCTGATGGTGGCAGCCGGTTTCATTATGTTGGTGGTATTTGGCCTGGCATTCTATTACACCGCGAAGAAAGTGGCCTGTAACAAGCCGTGGCTGCTGCGCCTGGCGTTTTACAGCCTGCCCTTGCCGTGGGTTGCGATTGAATCCGGCTGGTTTGTGGCGGAAGCAGGTCGCCAGCCGTGGGCGATTGGTGAAGTGCTGCCCACCTTCCTCGGCACATCCACGCTGACAGAAGCAGACCTGATCGGTTCCATCGCGGGCTTTGTGCTGTTTTACACCATCCTGCTGGTAGCGGAAATGTACCTGATGGTCAAGTTCGCCAAAATCGGCCCGGCCAGCCTGCATACCGGGCGTTACCACGGGGAACACGGTGCGGGTCATGCTGGTGAAGTGTTCGCAGACAAACTCGATACACGGGTATAAGGAGTAGGCAGATGATATTTGATTACGAAACTTTCAAGCTGATCTGGTGGGTGCTGGTGGGCGTGCTGTTCATCGGCTTTGCCCTGACCGATGGCTTCGACATGGGCGTGGGCGCATTGCTGCGTTATGTCGGCAAAACCGATGAGGAGCGCCGGGTGGCGATCAACACCATTGCGCCGCACTGGGATGGCAATCAGGTGTGGCTGATCCTCGCTGCCGGGGCGATTTTCGCGGCATGGCCGATTACCTTTGGCGCGGCTTTCTCCATGATGTATTGGGGACTGGTGCTCACCTTGTTCTCGCTGTTCTTTCGCCCGGTTGGCTTCGATTACCGCTCCAAGATTGCCAACCCGACCTGGCGCAATACCTGGGACTGGGGTCTGGTGGCGGCAGGCATCATTCCTCCGCTGGTGATCGGCGTGGCGTTTGGTAATTTGTTCCTCGGCGTACCGTTCCAGTTTGACGGGTTTCTGCGGGTTGAGGGCAAGGCGCAACTGTTTGGCCTGTTTCATCCGTTTGCGGTGCTGAGCGGGATTGTCAGTCTGCTGATGTTCACCATGCAGGGTGCGACCTACCTGATGATGCGCACCGATGCTGAAGTGTACGCACGTTCGCGCAAGGCGGCGCAACTGACCGGACTGGGAGTATTGGCTACGTTCGTACTGGCAGGCGTTTGGTTGTGGGCGGGGATTGACGGTTACGCGATTACCCAGGCTCCACCACATGATTCACTACCTAATCCGGTAGCGAAAACGGTGGTGCAGCAGGCTGGTGCGTGGCTGGCGAATTACGCGGCGTTCCCGCCTGCCATGCTGGCTCCAGCATTGGGTCTGTTGGGTGCATTGGGTGTTTTCATCACCGCAAATGCCAACCGCGCGGTGCTGGCATTCGTGTGCAGTTCGCTGTCTGTGGCGGGCGTGATCCTGACCGCCGGGGTATCGCTGTTCCCGTTCGTGATGCCTTCCAGCCTCAACCCCAGTCATAGCCTGACGCTGTGGGATTCTTCGTCCAGCCACCTGACGCTGGCGATCATGTTCTGGGCAGCGGTGATCTTTGTCCCCATTATCCTGTTCTACACCTTCTGGTGTTACAAACAGTTGTGGGGCAAGTACACCGTGCAGTTCATCCGCGACAACGACCATTCGGTTTATTGAGGAGGTTTGATCATGTGGTATTTCGCATGGATTCTGGGGGTGCTGCTCGCCTGTGCGTTCGGCATCATCAATGTAATGTGGCTGGAGTTTTACGGACAGATGGAACCCGCCGAAGCCAATTCTAACGGATAAAATAATAACGATTATCCTCACTAGCAGTGCTCCTCCGGGGCGGTTGCTCCCAAAGCTGCCCCGGCTTTTTCTGTCAATCGCGGAAGAACTCATGAAGCAGTTCGACGGCATGGCCGCGATGCGCCGCGCGTTGGCTGAATAAAAGGCCAAGTGCGCTGATTACATGCGCAGCATCCTGACCCCGGAACAATGGGAGCAGGTCGTCACGATGCAAAAGGAAGTCATGGCTGCACCCGCAGCGGGTAAATAAACCAACGTGTTTTTGATCTGTGGCCGAGGCGGCGGTTAGCCGTCTCCGTGGTGGGTATGGTTTCCCTATACCGCCTATCGGGGAAATAGGCATAAGTCCGGGTTTTATAGGTTACTTATTGGTAATGCGTTAAGTGCTCTCCTATAACTTATTGCGCGAGGTGACATTAATACCCACCCAACTAATAATCCTCGGGTATTTACGTGTGTAATAAGTGTTATTGAGAGAGTACCCATGAAAACCACCACCAATAATCCCCATCATTTGCAATTGGCATCTTCGTTGGCGTCAGTGTTCCTGATTCTGTCGCTTACATCACCGTTGGCGTCCTGTAAAGAGGCCGATAAACCGTCAGCGCAACAACAGTCCGCCGATGGTGCGGATACCGGGCATGGGCACGGTTCCATGCCGGATACCGCAGGTAATACGGCTGATACCTTGCCCGATTTGCCCAAAAGCATTCCCGTTGCCCCGTTACAGGACATCAGTGCAGGCAAGCCAACATACGTACCTGCTACCACTATCGAAGGCTGGAAAAAGACCGATGACCGCAAGGCGATGAAAGAACACGCTTGGCGTTTGTTTGCTTCCCTGATGCGCCCGGTTTACCGCGACGACAGTTACAGTCCGCTGAACCCGACGGCGGTGGTGCGGGCATACGATACCTGGCATTCGATTGATGAAGCGGTTCCGCCGAAAGGCGAGGCGGTTGTGGATTTCAGCCAGCCCGCCACCCCAGCCAATGGCATGGCGTTGAGCAATAAAATCCTCTCCGGGAAAGTCATGTTACGTAAGGTGGATGTTCCCGGCCAGATCAGCCATCAGGGCGAAATGATCAGCAAGCCGCTGGACGCAGGTAAAACCGGCAAAGGCGCTGGTGTTTTGGGTGCAGCACTGGTCAGTGACGTGAAATACAGCGATCAAATCGTCAGGTTTGTGGAAGACCAGTTGATGGATATTGGCGAAGAGGGTGGTAAGAAAGTCGTCAAGGATTACAAGCTGGCTGCCCTGCAACAGGCTGGCACAGCCTCACTGGATTTTACTGACACCAAAGGCATCATGCTCAAACCGGCTTACACCATCGTCAAGGGTAATGGCCCGACCGTGATTGGGCGTTGGGATGAAAGTATCGACACCACTAACCCGGCTTCCGCTGACACTATCCAGCATCCAGTCAACGCCAACACGCACGTTGCCGGGGAACGCACCTGGACACAGGAAGCGGTGATTGTCCCACCCGGTTATGACGCACCGGCACAGCCGGTTTACGGGCGTGACGGTAATAAACTGCCAGTCGTCAGCGTCAATGACTTCCACCATTTCAAACTGAGTGCCGAACAGGCGGCAGAATTGCGCGGCGGCATCCTCAAGGAATTGATGGGGCCGAATGTGCAGAACATTGCGGAAGGTGACTATGCGATCCTGACCTCCATGCATATTTCCACCCGTGAAGTGGATGACTGGACATGGCAAACGTTCTGGTGGCAGCCCAAGGCGGATGGCACAGCCTCAGATGACGACAGTGTGCCAGATGACATCCGTGCCCTGTTCAGTCAGGCTTTGTGGAAACCGCTGTCCTATTTCAAGGCAGGCGTTGGCTATGATTACCTGACCCCGGATGGCAAAGGTGTGATCTGTTCCAACCCTTATCTGGAAGGGCCGTTCGGGATGCGTGATGCGCTGGAAGCAGTCTACGGCACACCCAAGGATGAAGGGGGTAACGACCGTCTGGCATCGGTGGAAGTATTCATCCGCGACAAGGACGGCAAGGCACTTAACCCGTATACCCAGGAAGGGAATGGCCTGAAAACCAACTGTATCAGTTGCCACCGTGCCGCAGCTTACCCGTCCGACTCTCTGGGTAATCTGCCGGAAGGTTCTGCGGGCGTATACCCGGATTACGGTGCAAAACTGCCCGATAATGATCCGTTGTTCACTGGCCGTGTCCTGACGCACTTCATTTGGGGCGTTGCCAACAAGATTTCGGAATATTCACCTCCGGCATCCAATTAAAACCCATGAGTAAGATGACGCAGTGTCTGTGTTATTTTACGCATATTGGAGTGTCCATTTTATAGCAACAGTTTGAATTAAATGAGATTATTTGTTGGCATAAAATATGCTCTGATTGTCATGGGTAAAGTCTGACGAGCAAGTTTTGCCTGATCTGGCATAACCCAAAGGGCGCTTCTCGCACAAGCGCCCTTTTTTATTGCTGCTAAGCAAAGGCTATGGTGTAGTTTTGCTATCATCCACCCATGACCCGCAAGATCATCCACATTGACATGGACTGCTTTTTCGCCGCCATTGAGGTGCGCGAAACTCCGGCCTTGCGCGGCAAACCCGTGGCAGTAGGTGGTTCGGCGGAAGGGCGTGGGGTGGTGGCAACCTGTTCCTACGAAGCCCGCACGTTCGGCGTGCATTCCGCCATGCCGATGGGGATCGCGAAACGCCTGTGCCCGGAGCTGGTTATCCTGCCCACCCGTTTCGCGCTCTACAAACAGGTGTCGGCAGAGATTCAGGCAATTTTTGAGGAATACACCGATCTGGTTGAGCCACTGTCGCTGGACGAAGCGTTTCTGGATGTCAGCGATTGCGGCCATTTCCACGGCAGCGCGACCCGCATGGCGGAAGAAATCCGCCGCCGTATCGTTGAGTCGCAGCAGCTCACTGCATCTGCCGGGGTTGCGCCGAACAAGTTCCTGGCCAAGGTAGCTAGCGACTGGCGCAAGCCGGATGGCTTGTTCGTGATCCGCCCGCAGGAGGTGGAAAGTTTCATGCCCAGCTTGCCGGTTGCCCGTATTCCGGGGGTAGGCAAGGTCACAGCCCTGCATCTGGACAAACTCGGTGTCACCACCTGCGGGCAATTGCAGGCATTGCCGCTGGAAGAGCTGACCTTTGAGTTTGGCAGCTTCGGTTCCAGCCTGTACCAACT
>JBBIHI010000111.1:0-8299 GCA_037447095.1 Thiotrichaceae bacterium | reverse complement strand
CATCGGCGGCGGAATGCCGGTCGGTGCATTCGGTGGCCGCCGCGACATCATGGAACAGTTGTCACCGCTCGGCCCTGTGTATCAGGCAGGGACGCTTTCCGGCAACCCGATTGCCATGACTGCCGGGCTGAAAATGCTGGAAATCATTTCCCGCGACGGCTTCTACGACGAACTCACCGCAAAAACCACATTATTTGTAAAAGGGATGCAAGCTGGCGCAGATGCAGCTAAGATACCGTTTACAACTCAACAAGTCGGCGGCATGTTTGGCCTTTTCTTTACCACCGAAAAGCGCATTGATACCTATCAGCAAGTAACCGCCTGTAATATCACCCAATTCAACCAGTTCTTCCACGGAATGCTGGATCGTGGTGTGTACCTTGCGCCATCCGCCTATGAAGCGGGGTTTGTGTCGATGGCGCACACCGAGTCAGACCTGGACGAAACCATCGCCATTGCGGTTGACGTTTTCGCCAGCCTGTAACAATACCTATAAACCGCCCCCAAACGGTTAATCCGGCAGGCTTGCCTACCCGCAGCCTGCCTTTGTGCATGTAGAACAGAACTAGCTTATATAAGCGGGAAGCAGGGAATGTACCGTTTTTCATTACACATAATATTCATCCTGACAGTCATTCTGGGGGTAACGCAGCCGTGCAACGCTGCGCCAGCGAATTCCACATCCATTTATAATGATGTGGAAAAATCCGTTTATCAGGTTCAGGTCATCAACCAGCAAACCAACAAGAAAACCGCCATTGGCTCCGGTTTCATTACTGCCGCCCCGAATATCTTGGTCACGAACTACCATGTCGTCAGCACCTATGTGACCGACCCGGAAGACTTTGAACTGCATTACCTGTCCACGGATAACAAGGAAGGCAAGCTGACCCTGCTAACGGTGGATGTCGTGCATGATCTTGCTGTCCTGCGGGCGACTGAACCACTGGGCACACCACTCAGCATTGCCGGACTGCCCGCCAAAGGTGCCCGCCTGTATTCACTGGGCAATCCGTTGGATCTGGGGTTTTCCATTATCGAGGGAACCAACAACGGCATCATGAAAAACAGCGATGACCACAACATCCTGTTTTCCGGTAGCCTGAACCCTGGCATGAGCGGGGGGCCTGCGCTGAATGAAACGGGTGAAGTCATCGGCGTGAACGTTGCCACTTCCGGTAATGAAATCAGTTTCCTGGTACCCGCCGAATACCTCAAAGCCATGCTGGAGCGCCTCGGCAAGGCCAGCTTCCAGCCAGATGCAGACATTGATGCCCGGATTTCCGAACAGTTGCAGGATCATGCGGGCAAATACGTCAAACTGCTGGAGTCCGCCAAATGGACAACCCTGCCAATTGGCAAACTGGTGGTGCCGGGCGATATTGAAAACTATACCCGCTGCTGGGATAACAGCAGCAAGCCCGACCCGGATGATCTGGTCAAGGTCAACTACACCCGTTGTTCCAACGACAACAGCATTTACCTGGATGAAAACCTGGAAGTTGGCTCCATCGCTTACGAATACATCTGGCTGGATGGTGGCGACATGCTGCCCCCGCATTTCTACAATGCCTACCAGAAACAGAATGCCAGCGTACTGGATAGCGAGGCAGGTAAAAACGATGTGACCAACTTTGCCTGTTACACCGCATTTACCGAGGTCGCCGGGCAGGAATACAAGATGACCGTCTGCCGCCGCGATTACTTCAACTATACAGGCTTGAGCGATGTCATGGTGACAGGCGCAATGGTCGGGCACAAACAGCAGGGAATGCTGTTCAATATGGACATGCAGGGCGTTGACTTTGACAGCAGCCTGCAACTGGTCAAACGGATTCTGGGGGGCTTCAAATGGCAAAAATAATTCTCGAAGTCCGCACACGCGGACTCAGCCAATACCATCGCCTTGAGCAATTCCCGGTAACAGTCGGGCGGGCGCTGGACAATGACATTATCCTGTCAGACCCGGCGATTTCCCCGCACCATATACAGATCAACCAGACAGAAGACGGCTCCCTCACCGTGCAGAACCTGTCACAGGAAAACGGCACTTTCCTGGAAGGTAACAAGCTCGGCGAAGGCCCTGTCAGCTTGCCTGTCCCCGCCCACCTCACCCTGGGCGGGCGCAAGCTCAACCTGCTGTCAGACGAAGTGCCTGTCACCCCGACCAACCTGCTGAAATTCAGCGGCCTGTTCTGTTTTGCCTCGAAACCGGTGTGGGCCATCATCCTGTTTGTGTCTTGCACGCTGGCACTGTTTACCGAGAAATACACCACAACCTTCCTCAGCAAGGGTGTGTGGTTTTACCTTAGCGATGTACTGATCAACCTGGGCATCCTGGCATCCTTTGCATTGGTGTTGTCGCTGATGACATGGATTGCCTCCCACCGCTGGGCGCTGGTTCCGGCGTTGAGCATAACCTTCCTGCTTTCCCTGCTGAAATCGGTACTGGTTGTGTTGGGCGGCATATTCGCTTACTTTTTTACCTCCGACAGCCCGGATAGCTGGCTGTCAACGCTGTACAACACCGTACTGGTGACAGGCATCCTGTATCTCTACCAACGCTGGGCAAGCTATTTGCGCCCCCTTCCTGCGCTGGGGATTGCCATCCTGCTGGCATCACCACTGCTGGTCATCGAAGCATTGGGGCAACTGGATCGCATCACCCAGGATGGCGAGTTTTCCGGCGACCCCAGCTATAACCAGACCCTGAGTGCGTTCAATATCCACGCCGGGGGCATGCTGCCACTGGATGATTACATGCAGAAAGCCACGGAAGCCCTGCCGTCACAAGTGGATGACAGCGATAACAACGAATAATCAGAGGTCGCCGTAGCGGTGCTGGAGCAAAGCCAGCGCCGTGGTGCTGGCGGTTTCGGCGCGCAGGATGCGCGGGCCGAGTGATGCGGCGGTCACACCTGCTTGGAGGCACATTTCCACTTCTTCATCTGTAAAGCCGCCTTCCGGGCCTATAAGCAGGGAAATGGGTTGGGGCAGGTTTTCAGGCAATGCATTGATGCGTGGGTAATCACCCGGCGCGAGGATAATACGGGTGCCTTCCGTCGTGTTTTCCAGCCAGCTTTCCAGTGTTTGTGGTGCTTCAACTATGGGCAGGCGGGTGCGTCCGGATTGTTCGCAGGCGGCTTGCACGATACCTTCCCAATGTTGGGTTTTCTTGTCGGCTTTGTCCTTGCCGATGCGGATCACGCTGCGTTGGGTGATCAGCGGCTGGATGCTGGTGACACCAAGTTCCACAGCCTTTTGCAGGGCGAAATCCATCTTGTCAGGTTTGATGATGGCAATGGCCAGTGTCAGGTGCAGCGGGGATTCCGTATCAAACGGGGAAAAGTTTTCGATCAGGGCGGAGGCGGCGCGTTTGCTGACGGAGGTGATCTGCGCCAGGTATTCGCCGCCAGTACCATTGAAAAGGATCAGTGGTTCGCCAGTGTTCAGGCGCAAGACCTGGATGGCGTGGCGGAAGGTGGTGTCGGGCAGGGGGAATTCCTGCCCGACAGTCAGTGTTTCCGTGACATGGAAACGCGCTATCCGCATCAGTCCGACAGACCCAGATTGCGCCAGATGCTCATGCTCGGCTCAACCCGGTTCATGGTGTAGAAATGCAGCCCCGGTGCGCCGGTTTCCAGCAGGTTTTCAGACAGCAGAGTGACAAATTCCTCGCCGAATTTGGCAATCGACTCGACATCATCGCCGTAGGTTTCCAGTTGCTTGCGTAGCCAGCGCGGGATTTCCGCCCCGCACATGTCGGAAAACCGCGCCAGTTGGGTGTAGTTTGTGATCGGCATGATGCCGGGCACGATTGGAATATCCACACCCTTGTCCGCGCAGGTGTCGACAAAGTGCCAGTACGCATCCGCATTGTAGAAATACTGCGTGATGGCGCTGTTGGCTCCGGCCTTGACCTTGCGCACGAAGTTGTCGATGTCTGCCTTCAGGCTCGGTGCTTGTGGGTGCATCTCCGGGTAGGCCGCCACTTCGATGTTGAAATGGTCGCCGGTTTCCTTGCGGATGAATTCCACCAGCTCATTGGCGTAGCGGAATTCGCCAATGTCGCGCGTCCCGGATGGCAGGTCGCCACGCAGGGCAACGATATGCTTGATGCCATTGCTGCGGTAGGTTTCCAGAATCTCACGGATGTGCTCTTCGCTGGAACCCACGCATGACAGGTGCGGCGCGGCCTCAATGCCGGAATCACGTTGGATTTCCAGCACCGTATTCAGCGTGTTGGCCTGCGTCGAGCCGCCCGCGCCATAGGTGACGGAAAAGAAACGCGGTTTCAGTTCCGCCAGTTGCGTGCGCACCGCCCGCAGGTTTTCCGCGCCCTTGTCGGTCTTGGGCGGGAAAAACTCGAAGCTGAAAATCAGGTCGTCACGGGATTCGTGATCGTGTTGATGATCATTAGTCATAACAATACCTCAATTCCCCCTCTCCCCTTGAGGGAGAGGGGGCTAGGGGGTGAGGGGTTCTTAATAACGGTAATGATCCGCCTTGTAAGGCCCTTCCACCGCAACGTCGATGTACTTCGCCTGGAACTCAGTCAGGGTGGTCAGTTGCGCATTCAGTTTCTTCAACTGCAAGCGGGCAACTTTCTCATCCAGATGCTTCGGCAGGGTGTAGACGTTGATGGGGTATTCACCGGAATCACGTTTGGTCCACAGTTCGATCTGCGCGATGGTCTGGTTGGCGAAGGAAGAGGACATGACGTAAGACGGATGCCCGGTCGCGCAGCCCAGGTTCACCAGACGGCCTTGCGCCAGCAGGGTGATGCGCTTGCCATCAGGGAAGATGATGTGGTCGACCTGCGGCTTGATTTCTTCCCACTCGTACTGTTCGAGGGAAGCAACGTCGATTTCGTTGTCGAAGTGGCCGATGTTGCAGACGATTGCCTGGTCTTTCATCGCCTTCATGTGGTCATGGTTGATGACGTGGAAGTTGCCGGTCGCGGTGACGAAAATGTCGGCTTTGTCAGCAGCGTAATCCATAGTCACGACGCGGTAGCCTTCCATTGCGGCTTGCAGGGCGCAGATTGGGTCGATTTCAGTGACCCAAACCTGTGCAGACAGGGCACGCAGGGCTTGCGCGGAACCTTTGCCTACGTCGCCGTAGCCGCACACCACTGCGATCTTGCCCGCAACCATCACGTCGGTGGCGCGTTTGATGCCATCAACCAGCGATTCGCGGCAGCCATACAGGTTGTCGAACTTGGATTTGGTTACGGAATCGTTGACGTTGATGGCCGGGAATTTCAGCTCGCCACGTGCGTGCATCTGATACAGGCGGTGTACGCCGGTAGTGGTTTCCTCGGTGACGCCACGGATTTCCGCCAGACGGGTGCTGTACCAGTTCGGGGAAGATTCCAGACGGCTGCGGATCGCTGCGTACAAATAGGTTTCTTCTTCGGAAGCCGGGTTGGCGACCACTGACGGGTCTTTTTCCGCACGCGCGCCCAAATGCAGCAACAGGGTTGCGTCGCCGCCGTCATCCAGGATCATGTTGGCTTGCTGACCGTTTGGCCACTCGAAGATTTTGTGGGTGAAATCCCAGTATTCTGCCAGTGATTCGCCCTTGAACGCGAATACCGGGGTGTTGGTTGCAGCAATCGCTGCCGCCGCGTGATCCTGGGTGGAATAGATGTTGCAGGACGCCCAGCGTACTTCTGCACCCAACGCTTGCAGGGTTTCGATCAGAACCGCAGTCTGGATGGTCATGTGCAGGGAACCGGCGATACGTGCGCCAGCCAGTGGCTTGGAAGCAGCGTATTCGTCGCGGATGGCCATCAGGCCAGGCATTTCGGTTTCGGCGATGTTGAGTTCCTTGCGACCCCAGGCAGCAAGGTTCATGTCGGCTACGATGTAGTCGTTGAAAGTTGTCATCTTGTAATCTCCTAACTTTTACAGGCCAGCAGCAGAGCGCAGTGCTTCCGCCTTGTCGGTGCGTTCCCATGGCAGGTCGAGGTCGTCGCGACCGAAGTGGCCGTATGCCGCTGTGCCGCGATACATGGGGCGCAGCAGGTCGAGCATCTTGGTGATGCCGTAAGGACGCAGGTCGAAGTGTTCGCGCACCAGCGCTTCGATCAGGCTTTCGTCCACCTTGTTGGTGCCGAAGGTTTCTACCGTGATGGAAGTGGGCTGTGCTACACCGATGGCGTAGGAGACCTGGATTTCGCAGCGGTCAGCCAGACCGGCTGCCACGATGTTTTTGGCTACATAGCGGCCAGCATAGGCGGCAGAACGGTCAACCTTGGAAGGGTCTTTGCCGGAGAATGCGCCGCCGCCGTGACGGGCCATGCCGCCGTAGGTGTCAACGATGATTTTACGCCCCGTCAGGCCGCAGTCGCCGACCGGGCCGCCGATGACGAAGTTGCCGGTTGGATTGATGTGATATTGGGTGCCAGCGTGCAACCATTCTTCCGGCAGTACCGGCTTGATGACGTGTTCCATCACGCCTGCACGCAGGTCGTCGAGGCTGATGTCAGGGCTGTGCTGGGTGGACAGGACTACTGCGTCGATGGCAACGATCTTGCCGCCTTCGTAGCGTACTGTTACCTGGGATTTTGCATCCGGGCGCAACCATGGCAGGGTGCCGTTCTTGCGCACTTCGGACTGGACACGCACCAGACGGTGGGCGTAGGTCAGGGCGGCTGGCATCAATACGTCGGTTTCGTTGCTGGCGTAACCGAACATCAGGCCCTGGTCGCCCGCGCCCTGGTCTTCAGGTTTCGCACGGTCAACACCCATGGCGATGTCGGGGGATTGCTTGCCGAGTGCATTGATGACTGCGCAAGTATGGCCGTCGAAGCCGATTTCGGAGTTGTTGTAGCCGATGTCGTTAACCACGCCACGCACGATGTTTTCATAGTCGATTTCAGCGGTAGTGGTGATTTCACCCGCGAGGACAACCATGCCGGTCTTGGTCAGGGTTTCGCAGGCAACACGTGCGTAAGGGTCTTTGGCGATGATCGCGTCCAGAATGGCGTCGGATACCTGATCCGCCATTTTGTCCGGGTGGCCTTCGGAAACAGACTCGGAAGTGAAGAGGTAACTTCTCTCAGTCATTGATTAATCTCCTAAAACAAAAATGAATGACTGAGCGCCGTTATGTCTTGAAACACAATCCGAGCCTGGCAGAAAACCTGTCGCAACGCTCCTCGGACTGGAAGGCGAATAATAACGGAAACATAACCGTCATGCAGCATTGGTAACATACCGTTTCATTACAATTTACCGATTAAGCACCATCTACACGCCGTTTATCTATCTAACAAGGGAGAGTTGCCCCTGCCATAGAAGTCCGACACAATACTAGAGCCTTTATCTGCCTGAATAAAAATTACACAGCAGGCACTGCCATTTCCTATCTGGTCGCGCTGATAGGTAGCGGTTAATGGCGAGGCAATGCAGGAATCCCATGCTGATACTGTGGGGTATTGCTTTGCAGTCAGCATCGGAATCTTGCATAAGCCATTTTCAGGCCGTGTGTGTTGCACGGCAGATCACACTATTTGAAAACTACAGGAGAGCCGTCAATGACTACACGCCGCGAGTTGGCTAACGCGATTCGTATCCTCGCCATGGATGCCGTGCAAAAAGCAAATTCTGGTCACCCAGGCGCCCCGATGGGTCTGGCTGACATCGCCGAAGTCCTCTATAACGATTTCATGTCACACAACCCGCAGAATCCTAAATGGGTTAACCGTGACCGTTTCGTCATGTCCAACGGCCACGGCTCCACACTGCCTTACTCCGTACTGCACCTGACCGGCTATGACCTGTCACTGGATGACCTGAAAAACTTCCGCCAACTGCATTCCAAAACCCCTGGCCACCCTGAGTATGGCTATACCCCTGGTATTGAAACCACTACCGGCCCGCTGGGTCAGGGTATCACCAACGCTGTTGGTATGGCGCTGGCTGAAAAAATGCTGGCTGCGCAGTTCAACAAGGGCGGCCACGAGATTGTCGACCACTACACCTACGTCATCCTTGGCGACGGCTGTATGATGGAAGGCATCTCCCACGAAGCGGCTGCACTGGCTGGCACTTGGGGTCTGGGCAAACTGATCTGCCTGTACGATGACAATAACATTTCCATCGACGGTGAAGTAGACGGCTGGTTCCGTGACGACACACCGAAGCGTTTTGAAGCTTACGGCTGGCACGTGGTTCCAAACGTTGACGGTCACGACGCTGATGCTGTCAAGGCTGCGATCGAAGCTGCCCGCGCTGAAACCGGCAAGCCTTCCATGATCTGCTGCAAGACCACCATCGGTTACGGCTCACCT
>JBBIHI010000110.1:0-8330 GCA_037447095.1 Thiotrichaceae bacterium | reverse complement strand
AATATTCTAAAGAGCAGGAAGTGTTACGAAATAACGTAAATAAGGATAGACAGATGATTGGTCACTTACAGCAGCGTCATGCCCCGAATAAACGTGAAATGGACTTGCGATGGGAGTCCCTGTCCGGGCGGGGAGATGTAGGGGCAATGCGCTGGTTGCTGCGTGCAGGCAAGCAATTGCCTGATACGCATAAGGAAACGATCCCTGAGAAAACAGATAAGGAAGTGGCGGAATAACAGGTTTCCTCCTAGCAGTTGGGCATCCTGCGGGGTGCCCTTATTTTTTCACCAGTTCCAGGCTCAGCGGCTCCGGCCCTTTCACTTCGTAGCTGTATTCAAACCCCGGTTCTTCACGCAAAACAGCCAGTTCGGCCTCGATAGGCAGTTCCCGCCCACCACGCGATACCAATACCGCCGCAGTAATCGACGCCGGTCGCCCGAAATCGAACAGCTCATTCATCGCACCCCGGACAGTCCGTCCGGTATACAGCACATCATCCACCAGCAAAATATGGCGGTCATCCACGTCCGGCAAAAGGGACGGTTTGCTCTGCGGGTGCAAGCCAACCCGGTCAAAATCGTCGCGGTAAAAGGTCATGTTGAGTTCACCCGGCTCGTCTTCCAGTTGCAGGCGTTTTTGCAGTTCGTGGACGATCCACACACCAGACGTGTGGATGCCAACCAGCAAGGGATTGTCAACGGCTTTTGCCTGCATCCAGTCACGGATGTGTTGCGCCAGTTGGTCAATCAGTTGGTTGATATTGTAGTTCTTGTTATTCATGGACGATGCTCCTGCATCCAGCTTTCGAGAATGATGGCCGCAGCCACCTGATCAATTTCTTCCTTGCGGACTTTGCGTTTGCGCCCGGCTTGCCGCGCCAGTTTCAGGCGTTGTTCGGCCTCGCGGGACGACAGTTGTTCGTTCACCACATCGACTGGCAGGGGATAACGCCCTTGCAGTTGGCGGATGAACTTTTCAATTGGTTCCTGCATGGCACTGTCGGAACCATCCAGTTTGCGCGGCATCCCGACCACCAGCCGGGCAGGTTTCCACTCCTGCAAGCAACGCGAAATGGCCTCCCAGTCCGGTACGCCCTCGCGTGCCGCAATCGTGGACTGCGGGGTGGCAATGCCGGTCAGGGTATTGGCCACCGCCACGCCGATACGCGCCTTGCCGTAATCAAAGCCTAGTACAGTCATGCTGCTCATGCGTGGCCTGCGGCAATGCCCATCAGGTTGAGGTCTATGCCCAGGGTGAAAGCAGCACCTTGCCAGCGCCGCCCGTAAGGCATTTCAAACAGGATCGGTGTGCTGGACGGGCAGGTCAGCCAGGCGTTTTCCTTGAGTTCGTGTTCCAGTTGCCCCGGACTCCAGCCTGCACAACCCAGTACCAGCAGGAAATGTTCCGGCCCCGTGCCATTGGCTATGTCAGTCAGGATGTCGCGAGAGGAGGTGAGGGCCAGCGTGTCGGTAATGCGCAAGGTGCTGTCCCAGTTGCGTTCGCCATCATGCAGGACGAACCCCTGTTCGGGCTGCACGGGGCCGCCACTGAGTGCCAGTTGTCCGGCAATGTGCGGGACATTGACTTCAATTTCGAGCTGGCTGAGCAGTTCACCGATGGTCAGCTCCAGCGGGCGGTTGATGGTAATGCCAAACGCGCCGTATTCGTCATGCTGGCAAACCAGGCTGACGCTGTGCTCAAAGTTGGGGTCGCCCATGCCCGGCATGGCGATCAACAGGTGGTTACGCAGATTGAGGATATTGTCACTCACAGGCTTTACCGGGTGCGCAGGTTATTGGGTATTCAAGGTGCCGCTGTGGAAAATCCAGGTGCGGGTAATGTTGAGCTGATCCCACTTGCGGCGGATTTCCTCCGGCAGGGCGGGGTACGGGCCTGCCAGTGTCACGATGCGCAAGGCGGCCTTGTCCAGCACATCATAACCCGATGATACACTGATTTGTGCATCAACGACACGGCCACCATGATCCAGCGTGACGTTGAGGATCAGCTTGCCACTCAGGTTGCGCTGGATGGCCTCTTCGGGGAAATTGATATTGCCGACCCGCTCGATTTTCTTTACCCATTCGTCGATGTATTCCGCTTCCACTGCACTTTTGGCACTGACCGCATCAATGAAATGGATGCGCGGGCGACGGGCGTAACGTGCTTCCTCCTCATCCACCTCAGCCAGTAACTGGGCGATTTCCTGGGTGGAATCGGAACGTTCCTCGGCCAACTGGGCTTCCTCCTGCTCGGGCTGCTCCGGCGTTTTGTCGGCACGCTGGAAGGTTTCCCCTTTGGTGGTCAGTATCTGCGGGCTAAGCTTGGGGACGGTCTCGGTCATGGTGGCTTGAGCCTGCATGGGGGATTCACCATCGGTATCATTCGGCATCAGGGAAGACAGCGGGCTGGTCGGGCGGTTTTTTTCGTCACTGCTGCCACTGGCCTGCTGGTTGGCCTGGGCGATGAAATCCACCATATCCGGCGCTTTGTCGCTCTGGGTCTGCACCAGGGTAATGTCAAGCACAGGGGGCGAATAGGTGTTGAGCCTGATTTCCGGCACGAAGCCTACCCCGGCGATCAGGAGTACGTGCAATAACAGTGCTATGGGAAGCGTTTTGGCAAGCGGCTCATTCGCCAGATTCATAGGCAAAACATGCATGGTTGTATTCACTGCAATGGTACTTCGTCGGCAGGATATTGATTTTAATATTATCCTGCTTGCTTTTTTTCAAGGTATGCCCCTTTAATCGGGAACTATCTTAACACTTTTACTGGCAAATTGAGTAGCGCTTATGTTTAGGCAGATATTGGGCATTATGGTAGCGGTCGCTTTGGGCGTCGTGGTGGCGTGGTACGGTGTGAAATTACGCCCCTCACCGGATACGCCAACATCAACACAGCAGGCAAGCAAGCTGCCTGCTGGCGGGGATTTCACCCTGCAATCGGTGAAAGGGCCGGTGAGCCTGCATGATTTCAAGGGCAAGGTGGTGGTGCTGTATTTCGGCTATACCGCTTGCCCGGACATTTGTCCGACGTCCATGGGAACCCTGAAAGCGGCACTCGGACAACTGACCCAGCAGGAGTTGCAGCAGGTGCAGGGCATTTTCGTATCCGTCGACCCGGAACGCGATACGCTGGAGCATGTGCAAACCTATGCCAACTATTTCCACCCCAACATTATTGGCATATCCGGCAAGCTGGATGAGCTGAATGCGCTGGCCAAACGCTACGGGGCGTTTTTCCGTAAGGTGGAAATGCCGGGTTCTGCGATGGCTTACACCATCGACCACACGGCCATCCTGTATGTGCTGGACAAGGATGGCAAGCTGCGGGAAATGGTGCAGCACGCCTCACCTCCGGCAGAACTGGCTGCCGACATCCGCAAGTACCTGTAGCGCGTTACAGGTGGCTCAGGATATTTGCCAGTGCGTAGCCGTCACGTGGCCCGGTAAAATGCTCGCCTTCCACCTGGAACACGGCGGAGTGCCCGCGCAGGGCAAACACGTTGTTCATGTCCTGACTGTGGATGGGGACAAAGAAATCGTACTGGTCTGGGCGTGGTTGGTTGTCGCGCACGATCGAGATGTAGTTGATGGCCGGGTGTGGCTGATGGTTGAGCCAGTACAGGAAACGCCCCGGCTCTTCGCGGCGTAAATCGGCATAAAAATATTCCGAATCCTTGCCCCACTTGTCGAAGCCCAGCGCCTTGATGAACTCACCCATGGGTGTGCCGATCACCTTGTCAGCCACGTCGGCCAATGGCGACCCCAGATGCGGGGCCGCAATCGTAATCAGGCTTGAAACGGGTACGCTTGCCCAGCGCACCAGCCAGGCACGCGCCACCACGCCACCGGAGGAATGCCCGACCAAAATGAGCGGTTCCTGACGCCGTGCGTAAATGGTTTGCAGGAAAACATTGAGCAGGTTGGCCTGAAACAGCATGGGCGCACGCGAGGGCAGTGTCACCGTATAAAGTTCGTTTTCCGCTTTGCCCATTTCCGGCACAGCGTCGTAAGGCCCTTGCGGGGTCAAAATAAAGTCGCCACCATCACGCCAACCGTATTGTTGCAGGACGGGGGTGACGCCGTTCATCCGCCATTCCATGCCGTTCGACTGGAAGCCGTGTATCAGGACGACTGTTTTTGCCCATAAGGGCGTTGAGAAAAATGTCAGCGCAAACAGAAGCACTCTAGCGGTACGGATTCTCATGCTTAGTCACCGTTTTTCATTATTGATGCGTTAGGCAATGTTAATATCGGCATGTTAGCAAAAAATGATGGAATCCGACATGCGCATACGCTGTGTGGCCTTTGACCTTGACGATACCCTGTGGGCTTGCAAGCCGGTCATTGAGCGGGCAGAGCAGCATTTTTACGACTGGCTGGCGGAGCATTACCCGCGCATTACGGAAGCGTTCAGTGCCGGTGAATTGGTGCAAAATCGTGTGTTTTTTATGCAGCAGCGCCCTGAACTGCATTATAATCTTACCCGTTTGCGCAAGGACTGGATTGCTTCCCTCGCCCGGCAGCATGATTATCCGTTGGAGATGGTGGAAACCGGCTTTGAAGTTTTCTGGCTGGCCCGCAATGAAGTGCAGTTTTTCGCAGGGGCGCTGGAGGTGCTGGAGCGGCTGGCCGACAGGTTCATTACCGGGGTCATCAGTAACGGCAATGCCAGTGTCCGGCATATCGGCGTGGGGCATCTGTTTGACTTTGTGCATAGTGCTGCCGAGGCAGGTGTGGCCAAACCTGACCCGGCCATTTTTGCCCAGGCACTGCAAAAAGCAGGCGTGGCTGCCCATGAGGCGGTGTATGTCGGCGATGACCCGATCAGGGATATACAGGGGGCTGCGAATGCCGGATGGCGCACCATCTGGTTTAACCCCGCTCAGGATGAGTGGGTGGGCGGACAACCGCCGGATGTCACGATAAGCGATTTGACAGAGCTGGAAACGGTAATTCAGCGCTTATAATTAATCTATTATTATAATTAATGACCGCTCAGGCATAGAGGAAGAGTGCCAACATGCAACATAGCCGTCTTTCCAATACCGAAGACCGTACCCACAAGGTATGGTTTGACCGTTTTGCCATTACGGATAGCTTTGAGGACATGAACAGGCTGGCGGTGCTGCTGGATACCCTGCTGCATTTACCACCGCCACAGAATCCCTTGCAGCCCAGCAGCCTGGATGTGGCTGAAATCCTGCGCCATCTGGATGTTGACCAGACAACCTTGATGGCCGCCTTGCTATGCGACGAACGGCTGGAAACGCAAATCAGTCTGGCTGACATTGAACACGAGTACGGCAAGACCGTGCGCGGTCTGTGTGAAAACATCCGCAACCTGCAACACTTCCACGATTGCCAGGGTGACGGCACTTCGCTGACGGCGGATGGCGCACAAAGCGAGCAATTGCGGCGCATGATGCTGGCCATGGTCAGTGACCTGCGGGCCATTGTCATCAAGCTGGCCTGGAACCTGCAATACCTGCGTTTGCTGGCGCGTCAGGACGTTTCCGCCCTGCACCGCTGTGTGGCCAACCAGACCATGAACCTGTACGCACCGTGGGCCAACCGTCTCGGGATCAGCCAGATCAAGTGGGAAATGGAGGACATGTCATTCCGTTTCCTGCAACCGGAAACCTACAAGTCGATTGCCAAATCCCTGAGCGGCAAGCGCATTGAGCGCGAACAATTCATTGTCGATTTCATCCAGCGTATCAATGAATTGCTGGGTGAGCACAATATCAAGGCCGAGGTTTACGGGCGTCCCAAGCATATTTACAGCATCTGGAAAAAGTTGCGCCGCAAGCATGTGGAAATCGACAACCTGTACGACCTGCGGGCGGTGCGGGTCATCGTTGACGAGAAACAGCTTTGCTACGAAGTGCTGAGTCTGGTGCAGGAGCAGTGGCGTTCCATCCCGGAAGAGTTTGATGATTACATCGCCAACCCCAAGCCAAATGGCTATCAGTCCATCCATACTGTGGTGCTGGGGCCGCAGGGCAGGCCGGTGGAAGTCCAGATACGCACCCGCCAGATGCATCATAAAGCCGAACAGGGTGTGGCTTCCCACTGGCGTTACAAGGAAGGTGGCAAGCTTGACCTGCAACTGGAACGGGTGATCAGTTCGGTGCGGCGGATGCTGGATTCCAACGAAACCGACAGCGAGCTGCTGGATGATTTCCGCACCGAAGTGTTCAACGACCGCGTATTCGTGCGTACCCCAAAAGGCAAGGTGATTGATTTGCCGAAAGGTGCAACGCCGGTTGATTTTGCCTATTACGTGCACACCAGTGTCGGGCATCGCTGCCGGGGGGCGAAAGTCTGCGGCAATATCGTGCCGCTGAATACCGTGCTGAAGAACGGCGAACAGGTGGAAATCCTCACCGGCAAGGAAGAGCGCCCGCGTCAGGCATGGCTCAATGCCGAGTTGGGTTACGTCAAGTCAGCCGGTGTCCGGCAGAAAATCCGCCAGTGGTTCAGCCAGCAGAACCAGGAACAGAACTTCCGCGACGGTGACAAGATTCTGGAAAAAGAGCGTCACCTGCTGAACCTGAACAAGCTTGATTTCGCTGAATTGGCGCAGCATTTCGGGCGGGCAGGCGAACGTGACTTTGTGGTGGCGGTGGGCAAGGGGGATATTTCCCCGGCACAAATCCGCCAATACCTGTTGCGTTCCCACGAGCCTGAATTCAAGTTGCGCAAGTCCAAGCTGCCGGAAAATGCCCCCAATGACATCCAGGTGCGTGGCGTCAGCAAGCTGTTTACCAAGATGGCGACCTGCTGCCACCCGGTGTATGGCGACCCGATTATCGGCTATTTGTCGCAGGGTCGCGGGGTTATTGTGCACCGGACGGATTGCCCCGACCTTGCCAACCTGCGCAAGGAACGCGAGGAGCGCATCATTGAAGTGACGTGGGGAACCAATGTGGCGGCCTACGAGGCAGACATTACGGTATCCACCTACAACAAGGCCGGGGTGTTGGGCGATATAGCCGCCTTGCTGTCGAAGGAACAGATCAATATCCGCAGTTTGCATACCCGCGAGACGCACGACCCGTGTTACGCAGTGATGGATTTCACGCTGGAAATCCGCGATGTCGACCAGCTAGGTGATGTACTGGAAAAACTCTTGCAGTTGTCATCCGTCATAGATGCGCAACGTAAAGGCTAAACCGTAGGGGCGACCGGTGGTCACCCTTTTCGGCGTGGAATTATTCCAGCCCCTGACTGCTCAGGTACTCATCGTAGGTACCGCGATAGTCAACGATACGGCCATCACCTTTCACATCGAAAATGCGGGTAGCCAGCGAGCTGACGAACTCACGGTCATGCGACACGAAAATCAGCGTGCCGTCGTAGCGGTCGAGTGCGCCGTTGAGTGATTCGATGGATTCCATGTCCAGGTGGTTGGTGGGTTCATCCATCAGCATGACGTTGGTGCGGGAAAGCATCATCTTGCCGAAAATCATGCGGCCTTTCTCACCACCGGACAGCACTTTCACCGGCTTTTTTACGGTGTCGCCACCGAACAGCAGACGGCCCAGCGTGCCGCGAATCTGGGTTTCGGCGTCTTCGCCCTCGTAGCCTTCCTTGCGCACGTAGTCGGCAATCCACTCGGTCAGCGGTTTGTCGCTCTTGAATTCGTCTTCGTGATCCTGGTCGTAGGTGCAGAAACGGGCTTTTTCCGCCCATTTGATGTTGCCTTTTTGTGGTTCAAGTTTGCCTTCGAGCAGCTTGATCAGGGTTGTTTTACCCGCGCCGTTTTCGCCGATGATGGCGATTTTCTCACCCGCTTCGACCGTGAAGCTGAAGTGGTTGATCAGGATATGCTCCATGTTTTCGTAGGCGAAGGTGAGGTCTTCGACTTCCACGGCGAAACGGTGCAGCTTTTCCTTTTCGTCGTATTCAAAGCGAATCCACGGGTACTGGCGGCTGGACGGTTTGACATCTTCCGGCTTGAGCTTTTCGATCTGCTTGCGGCGGCTGGTGGCCTGCTTGGATTTGGACTTGTTGGCCGAGAAGCGGCGGATGAAATCCTGCAACTCGGCGATACGTTCCTTGGCTTTGGCATTGGCGTTGGCCTGACGTTCACGCGCCTGGGTGGCGGCTTCCATGAATTCGTCGTAGTTGCCGGGGTACACCTGAATTTTGCCGTAGTCGAGGTCGGCGGTGTGGGTGCAGACCTGGTTGAGGAAGTGGCGGTCATGCGAGATGATGATCATGGTGGAATCGCGGTTGTTGAGCGTTTCCTCCAGCCAGCGGATGGTGTTGATGTCGAGGTTGTTGGTCGGTTCGTCCAGCAGCAGGATGTCGGGGTTG
>JBBIHI010000109.1:0-8374 GCA_037447095.1 Thiotrichaceae bacterium | reverse complement strand
GAGCGATCCACTCATTGCACTACGGGATATTTGCCGCAATTTTCAGGTGGGGGATGAAACCGTCCATGCGCTGGATCATGTCAGCCTCGACATCCAGCGCGGCGATTACATCAGTGTCATGGGGCCGTCCGGGTCGGGGAAATCCACCTTGCTCAATATGCTGGGCTTGCTGGATCAGAATGATTCCGGTTCCTACCGCTTTGAAGGGCGCGAACTGGCCAGCTTGCCGGAGGAACAACGCGCACAGGTGCGGCGCGACAAGATCGGTTTCATTTTCCAGTCATTTCACCTGATCCCGCGTTTGACGGCGGCGGAAAATGTGGAGCTACCACTGATGCTGGGCGGGCTTCCTTCCAGTGAGCGCAAGGCAAAAGTGCAGCAGGTACTGGCCTCCCTCGGTCTGACGGAACGCGCCAACCACCGTCCGGCACAGCTTTCCGGCGGGCAACAGCAACGGGTAGCGATTGCCCGCGCCACTATCCTGCAAGCACCGCTATTGCTGGCCGATGAACCGACAGGAAATCTGGATTCGCATTCCAGTGCCGAGGTTATCCACATCCTGGAAGAACTGAACAGCAAGGGCATTACCTTAGTCGTTGTTACCCATGACACCGGTATGGGGGAACGGGCGCGGCGACGTATCCGCATGGTGGATGGCAAGGTTATCCAGGATGAAAGTGTCAGCCTGTGACGCCACCCTTGTCGACTTGTGACAGGTTTGCCTATTGGCAAGCTACCTTTGCTTACGCTGATAACCCAACATTATTCATTAAAATCAACAGATTGACCAGCATTCGGCAGCCTTGGCACAGGCATTGCAGTACCTTTACCGTCAGAACAGCGAACAACAAGAATTTATCAGCAAGCCCCAAGAGGCAGAGAGCAGGCATAGCACATCAATAACAATAAAACGCCTGACCATGCCTCGACTCCTCATCCCCCTGCCCGCAAGGCAGGGGGTATTTATTTTCAGCGGAACTCGGCGGTCGGCTCACGCGGTGCATCCAGGCGGAACGGCGCCGGGTCAATGGCGGGTGCTTTGCCCAGCATCATGTCTGTCAGCATCTGTACGGATGCCAGCCCCATGGTCACGCCGTAACGGTAATGCCCCGCATTGACATACAAGCCTGCAATATCCGGGTGTTCGCCAATATACGGCACGCCATTTGGTGAACCGGGGCGCAACCCGCTCCAGTGGTTAAGCACCGGCAGGTCACGCAAGGCAGGCATGATGCGGCAAGCCGTTTCACGCAACTCTTCCTGCACCGCATCCGTAGTCTGTTTGTCGAAACCCTGCATTTCCAGGGTGGAACCGCACAGGATGCGCCCGTCATTGCGCGGGATCAGGTAACGCCCTTCATGCATCACAATCCGTTTCAGCAAACCGCGTCCCCCACGGAACAGGATGATCTGCCCCCGCACCGGACGTATCTGGACACTCAGGGATTGCATTTCCGGGAACAACCCTGTCCACGCACCACCCGCCAGGATAACCCGGTTGGCGTGGATCACTTCATCCCCGATACGCACCCCTGTTACCTGCCCATCAGAGGTTTCCAACGCCGTCACCTGGGTAAACTCTGCCAGGGTAATGGGCAACAGGCGCAGGCTGGTCCTTGGAGCGTATGCAATACGCGGATTACGCATCTGTGCCACTTCCGGCAGGAACATACCGCGTGCAAAATCTTCCGCCAATTGTGGCTCACAAGCGTGCAAAGATGCCGGATCGGGCAAGTGCTGCAACTCACAGGCAAACGTTTCCGCCCATTGCTGCGCGGCGGCCAGATCACTGTCATCGGTAAACAGCAGGCCGGACTGTATCCATTGCGGATCGACACCGGTTTCGGCCTTCAGCGTTTCACACAAGGCCGGGTAATGCTGCTGGCCATAACGGGAAAGGATGGAAATGGCGGGGTCGTAACGCCACGGATACAGGGGGGACAGGATACCGCCGCCCGCCCAGGTTGACTCATGACCAAGCTCACCCTGGTCAACCAGCATGACATCCAGACCGGCTTCATGCAGGAAACGGGCGCTCAGCATACCGATGATGCCACCACCCACAATAATTACATCTTTCATTGGGCCATCTATTGGGGAACAGGAAGCCCAAGTATACGGAGTGGCTGCCGGAGCATCCAGCACCGAGTTCCGGGAAGCAGCGAACTAACCGTCCATCCTGAAAAAAGCACGGTTTTTGCACCGCTTATCCTGCCCGGCACACCGCCTATTCCCTTTATCGCCACGCCATTTCCATTCATCCCCGCCCGTCGTTCCAATTAAACTGGTTTATGGAATTATGAGAATCATCAATGAACAACAACAAGACGGGATAAAAGCCATGAAAAGCAACAACACAATCAGCCTGACAGCCAAAGTCTCCGGCATTGCTTTGGTACTTTTCCAGATGATCTCCAACACGGCTGCTGCCGATTATCGCGGCTACTGGATGGATGCCGTACAACGTTACCAGGATCAGGGTATGGCCTATCGCGGCAATGCGTCCTGGGAATACGCCCGTCCCTATCGGCAGTCCCGCCCGGCCCCCGAATACCGTAATGTGCAATACCGCCCTGCACCGGCATACCCCGACAACTATGCCCCCGTGCAAACCAGCCGTCCGCAGGAAACAGGCCGTGCCTCCTATTATGCCAGCCAGTACCAAGGCCGCCCCACCGCCAGCGGGGAAACCTACGACATGTATGGCATGACCGCTGCCCACCCCAGCCTGCCATTTGGTACACCAATCCGTGTCACCAACCTAGAAAATGGCCGTTCTGTTGTGGTGCGTGTCAATGACCGAGGCCCTTTCAAACCGGGTCGGGTAGTGGATGTTTCTTTCGCTGCCGCACAGCAACTGGGCCTGATCCTGAATGGTTCAGCCGCCGTGCAAGTGGATGTACTGGGCTGACAAACCCAGCGTTGAAGATTTGATTCTCGTTGTAAATGGCTGTTGCCGGGCCATTGTGCCCGGCCCTTTTAAGCCAAAGCCAGCAAACCCAACCAGTACACCACATGGAACCACGCAGCCAAACGGTATTGGTACGCCAGGTCTTCCGGCAGGATATTGGTAATCAGGAATAATTGCCCCGCACTGGCATCATCCATGACATGCGTACCCGGCATCCGCTGTTGTTCGTGCTCATCCTCCGCCGCCCATTGCGCAGCCACTTCACGCGCTTTTTCCCATTCATCCGGTTCAATACACCCGTTACCGTTGGCATCGAAACTGCGCAAAAGCTGCGCCGGGTTACGTTTCCATTCCGCCAGGATGCTGGAAATACGTTCGCGCTGGGAAAGCTGCCGGTCAGTCTGGCGCAGGGTTTGCAATTCCCCCAGCACATACAGGGTCTGCCCCGGATAAATGGCGCTCAGCCAGGAAAAGTGGGTTTTGCCGGGGCGGGTAACGATTTCCGCATGGCGCGGATACAGCAGGCATTGCCCATGACCATCATCGAGAATGAATGGCGCATCTTCAATATAACCGGGCAGCCATACCGTGGGGGGCAAATGCGGCAAACCACGCGAAGCCTCCCCCACTGGCAAGGCAGCCACCCCTTTCAACTCCACATAGCCTTGCGCCCCGCTGCTCAAACGTGAGGTCGGGGTATCCACAATCAGCCGGTAACGCCGGAACAGACCCAGCGCGAACAGCAAACTGAGACTGGCAGGCAACAATAGCCAAGCCTGTTTGCCCGTCACCATCAGCCAGATCGCCAGCAATACCCACAGCACAGCGAAAGAAAGCGTGGCCGCCAGATTCATCAGGCCACCCTTGCGCAACACCGCCATGCGCTGGTGATCCATGACCTGATACCAGTTCAGGCCACCGCCATCCCCCAGAGCCGGGCTACCCGTTCCGTCAAGCTCAGGAAGTAAAATGCGCAGCCACGTCCACATCGCTGGTTTCCTCGGCGTTGAAACTCATCAGCCGGAAACGCTTGAAGCTGAATGCCTTGGCGATGACCACATCCGGGAACTGCTCAATGCGGGTATTGTTGATCGCGGCGGAATCATTGTAGAACTCGCGGCGGTCAGCAATATTGTCTTCCAGACCGGTAATCCGCTCACGCAGATGCCGGAAGGAATCGCTGGCCTTGAGTTCAGGGTAAGCCTCCGCCACCGCAAACAGGTTGCCGAGGCCGATTTTCAACGCCCGTTCCGCCGCACCCAATTCACCCATATTGCCGGATTGCATGGCGCTGACCACCCGGTTACGTGCTTCCATCACCTTTTGCAGGGTGGCTTGCTCGTATTGCATGTGCTCCTTGCACACCGCCACAAGTTTGGGCAGCTCGGCATTGCGCTGTTTAAGCAGCACATCGGTATTGCTCCAGGCTTTTTCGGTATTGTTTTTCAGCACGACAAGCTGGTTGTAGAGCAGGATGCCCCACAACAGCAGGCCACCCAGCAGGGAAATGAAGATCAGGAGTCCGGTATTCATGGCTTGTTATTGTCAATGGTTGGTTCAAGTTTCCCGAGTCTACCAGACTGATAGCTACGCATCGGCAAACCCGATAACCGGCAACCGTTTGCGGGGAAAACGCTACCGTTAGGGCAAGCCAGCCACACCCTTGCCGCCAGCTTGCCTACACTAAGCTGGAAGGCACGCGATGAACCTGCCTGATAAACGTCAGCACGAAAATAAATCCGTCGGTAAAGGCAAACCACCTAATACGCATGGATGTGACATTGGAACATAAGAGTACATGAAGCTGGCGAATCAATAAAAACACTCTCTCTCCTCACGTCAAACCCCGCCCCCCCTGCGGGGTTTTTATTTTCCGGTATCAGTAAGTTCCCGCGCTGGCACTTTGCCCTTGCGGAATTTCTTCCAGCAGCAGGGATCTGGCCTTCATACCTTCCGGTTTGGGCAGACCCATCAACTCCAATACGGTCGGGGCAAGGTTGCTCAGGCCACCTTCGGTCGACAGACGCCAGTTGGAGCTGTCCACAATCAGGCAGGGAACCGGGTAAACCGTATGCTGGGTATTCGGTTCACCGGTCAGCGGGTCGATGTATTCGTCACAGTTGCCATGGTCAGCGGTAAGGATGACGGAATAACCATTGGCTACCGCAGCATCCAGCACCCGCCCGGCTTCATGATCCAGCGTTTCCACCGCCTTGATGACCGCACCCGGCACAGCGGTATGCCCCACCATATCACCATTGGCAAAGTTCGTGACGATGAAACAGTATTTATTGCCCTCTATCGCATCAATTACCGTATCGGCCACTTCCTGCGTGCTCATTTCTGGTTGCAGGTCGTAAGTTTCCACTTTCGGCGATGGGATCACGATGCGCTCCTCACCGGCATAGGTGCGCTCACGCCCGCCATTAAAGAAGAATGTGACATGGGCGTATTTTTCGGTTTCGGCGCAATGCAACTGCTTCAACCCGGCCAGGCTGATGGTCTGGGCAAGGTTGGTGGCAGGCCGTTCCGGCGGGAAAATGACCGGTGCCAGCAAACGCTTGTCGTACTCCGTCATGGTGGTCAGGGATACGCCCTCAAAATCACCCCGGTCGAACCCCGCAAATTCTTCATCTGCCAAAGCCTTGGCGGTCTGGCGCGGACGGTCATTGCGGAAATTGAAGAACAGCACGGAATCGTTGTTCTGGATGCATTCCGCATTCGGCATGATGCGCGGCTTGATGAATTCATCGGTTTCACCGGCAGCATAGGCGTCATCAATCGCCTGCAAGGGGTTGGCGGCGTGAATACCGTTACAGTTTACCATCGCATCCCAGGCCAGCTTGGTGCGTTCCCAGCGGTTGTCACGATCCATCGCATAAAAGCGCCCGGAAATGGTGGCGATTTCCCCCCCGGTTATATCCATGATACCCAGCACCTGGTTGATGAACTGACGGGCAACCCTGGGGGCGGTATCACGCCCGTCGGTAATGGCGTGCAAAACCGGCTTGACGCCGTGTTCCATGCAGACTTTCAGCAAGGCCGCCAGATGGTTGATATGGCTGTGCACCCCTCCATCAGACACCAGCCCCAACAGATGCAACGGGCGGCCATTCCGTTTGGCGCGGTTGATCGCATTCAGCAGGGAATGGTTACGCGCAAAACTGCCGTCTTCAATCGCGTCGTCAATGCGCACCAGATCCTGCTTGAGGATGGAACCGCAACCGATGGTCATGTGCCCCACTTCAGAATTGCCCATCTGCCCGTCCGGCAGGCCGACCGCACGCCCTGACGCTTGCAGGGTGGTATGCGGGTATTTGCCAAAATACTCATCCAGCCTCGGGGTATCAGCCTCGTATACGGCATTGTATTTTTTGCTGGGATTCACCCCAAAACCATCCAGAATCAGCAGGACTGTCCTGCGACGCGGCACATTGGCGTGTCTCACTTGTGACCTCATACTTCTATCACTTTCGGAAGGGCTGCGATTGTATCAGGTAATGCTGATGTTTTCCTTTTACCCTGCATACCCTACATCTTGTCCATTATCGGCTGCCCCTGCCACGCCATCCATTCATTGTGTTTATCCACACTTCCTGTGGATAACTGTGTGGGTAGTTTCAAGGAAAACTCCTGATGAAACTTTTATTACAAGCACTTAGCCCAGATTGAGTAATTTTTAGCCCATCATGTTTTTCATATAAATCAATATCTTATTTGATAACACTGATAGTTAGCACCCAAAACAAACCGGTTTCATAACAAGACAGCCCATCTGTGCATAATGTGGATAACCTGGCACCACCACCCCATCCCAATACCTAGATATAGTGGCTGACCTGCCATTGGATAACAAAAACCTGCCCATACGCTGGACGTGCACAATCCTTGTTCTTATTGGAAATATTAATAATGCATGGATAAATGAACCCTTTTCTTGACACAAGATGTGGTGGTTTGGGCAATAATCTTGCAGAGAGCATATTTCCTGTGGATAAGCTATGATTAACGCCCTTTTCCTTTCCGTACCCTGTTTGCCATGAAACAAGCCCAGCCCCGCGTCGGTTTCGTCAGCCTCGGTTGCCCCAAAGCATTGGTGGATTCCGAACGTATCCTTACCCAGTTACGCGCCGAAGGTTACGAAATCAGTGGCAGCTACGATAATGCCGATCTGGTGGTGGTGAATACCTGTGGTTTCATTGATTCCGCCGTTGCTGAGTCGCTGGATGCGATTGGTGAAGCGCTGGATGAAAACGGCAAGGTCATTGTCACCGGCTGTCTGGGCGCAAATGCCGACAAAGTGTTAAACGAATACCCCAATGTCCTCGCGGTAACAGGGCCTCATGCGTATGAGGCAGTGATGGATTCCGTACACACGCATTTGCCGCCGCTGCACGACCCTTACACAGACCTGATCCCGCCACAGGGTATACGCCTGACGCCGCGCCACTATGCTTACCTGAAAATTTCCGAGGGCTGCAACCACCGTTGTTCGTTCTGCATTATCCCGGCCTTGCGCGGTGATCTGGTGTCACGCCCGATAAGTGATGTATTGCAGGAAGCGGAAAATCTGGTGAATGCGGGCGTGAAGGAATTGCTGGTGATTTCACAGGACACCAGCGCTTACGGCATCGACACCAAATACCGCACCGGCTTCTGGAAAGGCCGCCCGGTCAAGACCCATTCCCAGCAACTGGCCGAAGCCCTGGGGGAAATGGGCGTGTGGACACGCTTGCATTACGTCTACCCCTACCCGCACGTTGATAACCTGATCCCGTTGATGGCGGAAGGCAAAATCCTGCCGTATCTGGACATCCCCTTCCAGCACGCCAGCCCACGGGTGTTGAAGGACATGCGTCGCCCCGCACACGCCGAAAAGGTACTCGACCGCTTGCAAAACTGGCGGGAAATCTGCCCGGAGATTGCCATCCGCAGCACCTTCATCGTCGGCTTCCCCGGCGAAACCGAAGAAGACTTTGAAACCCTGCTGGATTTTCTGGAGGAAGCAGAACTCGACCGGGTGGGCGCGTTTACCTATTCCGCCATTGACGGCGCACCAGCCAACGAGCTGCCGAATGCCGTTCCCGAAGAAGTCAAGGAAGAGCGGCTGGAACGTTTCATGGAAGTGCAAGCCGAGATCAGTGCTGCCAAACTCAGCCGCATGATCGGCAAGACCCTCACCGTGCTGGTCGACGAAGCCGGGGACGGCCAAAGCCTTGCCCGCAGCTACCGCGATGCCCCGGAAATTGACGGGCAGGTGATTGTGGAAGGGGTGGAATTAGCGGTTGGCGAGTTCGCCAAGGTGCGGATTACCCATGCCGATGAGCACGACTTGTGGGGGGAAGCGGTTTAGTTTGTCCTCTGTACACGACAATTTTCCTAATCAGCGGTTTTCAGCAGCAAGGTGACATTGCCATTTGCCTTGGCGATTAAGTTTGGAGGCCATAAAAACAGCATCCACAA
>JBBIHI010000108.1:0-8469 GCA_037447095.1 Thiotrichaceae bacterium | reverse complement strand
GTGATATATGGGCTGAAACCCTGCACGAAGTCACCCTGACGCAAGGCTTCTGGCTGGCGGACACCACCGTGACCCAAGCCCTGTGGCAAGCCGTCATGGGTGATAACCCGAGTTCGTTCAAAGGTGAAAACCTCCCGGTGGATAGCGTCAGTTGGAATGACGCCCAACGTTTCATCGCCAAAATGAACGGGATGAAGGCTGAACTGACATTGTGCCTCCCGACTGAGGCGGAATGGGAGTACTGCTGCCGGGCGGGGACAACTACACCGTTTTACTTCGGCGACCAAATCAGTTCTGAGTTGGTCAACTTCGATGGAACTGTGCCGTATAACGAAGGGCGCAAAAGCGAGTACCGGCAAAAAACGGTCGAGGTCAAAAGCCTTCCCCCCAATGACTGGGGCTTGTACGAAATGCACGGCAACGTCTGGGAATGGTGTCAGGACTGGGTAGGCAACTATCCGGCGCAGCCGGTTGTTGACCCGCAAGGGTCAGAAACAGGCTCTGACCGCGTGTTGCGCGGCGGCTCGTGGTTCAGCCACGGCGGGATCTGCCGGTCTGCCGACCGTGTCGGCCACGCCCCGTCTTTTGGCAACAACTACTTCGGTTTCCGGCTTGCCCGAGGTCACAGAGCCGTCCGGTCAGGCCAGTAGCCAGCCAGCAGCCGCATGGCAGCCACGCGCGGCGCGTGGGGGACAGGCGGGGGATGGCTGGCGGGTTGCAGCGTACTGTCGCAAGTGTCGCAACTGTCGCAGCACTTTTGCCATTGGCCAATGACAGGCAAAAAATAGCCGGGACATTGCCCGGCCAAATGGTCAAGGTTAGGTGTTGGATACTTGGCGGAGGCTATCCAGATAATCCGCCCAGGCTTGCAGCATCTGCCGCCGTTCTTCCATGTACTTGCCCCGGTTGTAAATGCCCCGGATAGGGTTGGTGTCTTTGTGTGCCAGTTGCCGTTCAACCGCATCAGGATTCCACCCCAGTTCATTCAACAGGCTGGATGCGGTACTCCTGAAACCATGTGCAGTCATGGTGTCATTGTCATAGCCCATGGTGCGCAGTGCCGCCCTGACGGTATTTTCACTCAGGCAACGGCTTGCCCCCCTGGCACTGGGGAAGATGTACTTGAAATGCCCGGTCAGCGGATGCAGCTCCTGCAAGGTTGCCAATGCCTGCTTCGCCAGGGGAACGATATGGACGGTCTGGTTGGCACGTTTGATATGGGTGCGGGCTTTCATCCGGCGGATTTCAATCGTCCAGGTGGCAGCCTCAAAATCAATCTCTGCCCATTCCGCATGGCGCAGTTCCCCTGGCCGCAGCATGGTCAGGGCAGAAAGCTGCAAGGCGCAGCGTACAGTGAATGTCCCCTGGTAGTGGTCAATATCCCGCATCAGTTGCCCCAGTTGCGCCGGGTCAGTAATGGCGGCAAAACTCCGTTGGCTCAGGGTGGAAGATACCGGCGGATATTGTATGTCCGCCGCCGGGTTGCGTTGCGCCATGTGCAGGGTAACGGCGTAACGGTAAATCTGGTCGATGCATTGCTTGACCCGGCGGGCAGTTTCCCCTGCCCCCCGTTCTTCCACCCGTTGTGCCACCTTGATAATGTCATGCGGTGTGATGTGGTCAATATGAAGCTTGCCCAGCCAGGGTAGGATGTCGCGGTTCAGGCAGCCTTCTGTACGCTCGGTGTGGGATTCCGACCAGCCGTCTTTTTTGCGTGCCAGCCATTCCTGGGCAACCACCACAAAGGTATTCCGCCCGGTTTCACTGGCTGCTGCCCGTGACATCTGTTTGTGTTGGCAGGGGTCGAGGCCACGCTCCCGCAGTTGCCATGCGCTTTCATGCTGTTCCCGTGCCTCCTTGAGGCTGATGGCGGGGTATTTGCCAATGGTCAGGGTTTGCATCTTGCCATCACCTAGCCGCCGGTAGTTGTAGCGCCATACCTTGTGGTTGGCCGTGACATGCAAATACAAGCCACCCCCATCGCTCAGGTTGGCGGGGTTGCCATCCGGCTTGGGTTTGGCGGCCTTAATGATTGAATCGGTTAGCTTTCTCTTCATTTGTTTGTATCCCTTGTTGATATGGAACGGGATACAAACACTAATACAAACAATTCCGTGGGCTGGGGTGGTACAAGCTGATACCCCCTGAAACACAAAAACCCTTACAGATTGTGGCCTGCAAGGGTTCTTGGTACGGGGCGGGATGCCCTGGATCAAAAAATTGGCGCACCCGGCTGGAATCGAACCAGCGACCCTTGGCTTCGGAGGCCAATACTCTATCCCCTGAGCTACGGGTGCGTGAAAAAGTGCGATCATACCCAACACGGGCGGCAGAGTCTATCCGCGTTATCCAGTACAATAGCGCAAAAAGTTGTGTGGTGAGGATTGATTCACGTCAACTTTTCTACTGCGATGGATGGCGTATATTAGGGACATTGAATATAATTCGCCGGTTTACGTTTTTCCGATTACTTTAGATTCACTGATTTCCGGGCAAAACAGTCCGCCCGGTGTAACAGGAGGACAATGTGGCTCACTCAACACCTAACGATCCTATGGCCAAGCCAGTACTGATTGGCGGCCTTGCTCTGATTGGCGCGGCGGTATTTGTGCTGGTATCCAGTCTGGTTCACACAATCCAGCGCAACTCAATCAAGGGCGCGGAAGATACCAGTATGCAGGCCGCTGCTGCTGACGCGAATCTGGCACCTATCGGTTCCGTTAATGCAGTCGACAAATCTATCGTCAAACCTACCCGTTCCGGTGAAGAAGTTTTCAACGCTGTTTGTACCTCCTGCCACAGCGCTGGTGTCTTGAATGCGCCGAAAGTTGATGACAAGGCTGCCTGGGAACCGCGTGTTGCCCAAGGTCTGAAAACCCTGCTGGATCACGCCCTGAACGGTATCCGCTCCATGCCTGCCCGTGGTGGCGATCCTGCCAATACGGATGAGGAAATGCTGAACGCTATCGTGTTCATGACTGGCAAAGCCGGTTTTGACCTGAGCGCAGATGCCAAGGCGCTGATGCCAGCGGCGGGTGCACCAGCGGCAGCTCCGGCAGCGGCTCCAGCACAAGATGCGAAACCTGCTGATGCAGCAGCGGCTCCGGCAGCGCCAGCCGCCGCCCCGGCACAGGATGCAGCAGCGCCTGCGGCTGATGCAGCCCCGGCAGCCGCACCAGCACAAGATGCAAAATCTGCTGGCGCAGCTCCGACTCCAGCGGCTGATGCAGCAGCAGCTCCTGCCGCAGCAGGCGCAATCGACGGTGAAAAGGTTTACAAAGGCACCTGTTTCGCCTGCCATGATGTTGGCGTTGCTGGCGCTCCAAAGCTGGGCGACAAGGCTGACTGGGGGCCGCGCATTGCCAAAGGTGCTGACGCGCTGTACAAGTCTGCCCTCGAAGGCCGTATGAACGTCACCCCAGGCAAGGTTATGCCAGCCAAAGGCGGCAACCCTGCGTTGTCTGATGATGAAGTGAAGGCTGCGGTTAATTTCATGATGGGCAAAGGCAAGTAATTACTGTCCTGTTTGCTGCGGAAAAGGCGCTCGTGTAGCGCCTTTTCTGTTTGCACTGCAATAAAATACCGCTAGCATTGGGCTTCATGAATAGCCCAACCCAATACCACTGGCGTGACCTGTTCCATCAGGTGCTCGACCATCGCAAGGAACTGATCACTGCCAATCTGGTGGCGATTCTGGCTGCCCTGATCAGCGTTCCCATCCCGTTACTGATTCCCCTGCTGGTGGATGAGGTGCTGCTCCACAAACCGGCTACCATGATCAGCACGATGGATGCGCTGTTTCCGGCAAGCTGGCACGGCCCGGTGCTGTACATTACCGCCATCACCCTGCTGACGGTTTTCCTGCGCCTGATCTGGCTGCTTACCACGGTGTGGCAGACCCGTGAATTTACCCTGATCAGCAAGAACCTGACCTACCGCATCCGCCAGCGTCTGTTGCAGCATATCGAAACCATTTCCATGACCGATTATGAAACGCTGGGCAGTGGTACGGTCAGCTCACGGCTGGTGGTGGATGTGGAAACCGTCGACGCTTTCCTCGGGGCAAGCATCAGCAAGTTCATCGTCGCTGTCCTGACCCTGCTGGGCGTGACGGGGGTCATGTTGTGGCTGCACTGGCCGCTGGCCTTGTTCATCCTGTTCCTCAACCCGCTGGTGATTTTGCTGACCACCAAAATGGGCAAATACGTCAAGGAGCTGAAAAAGCAGGAAAACACCGCGTTTGAACTGTTCCAGCAGGCATTGACCGAAACCCTGGACACTATCCAGCAAATCCGTGCCAGTAACCGCGCCAGCAGCTTTTTCGGGCGGGTGACCGGATACGCGCGGGAGGTAAAAGACCATGCGGGGCAATTTGCCTGGCGCAGCGATGCCACCAACCGCCTGTCGTTTACCGTGTTCATTTCCGGCTTTGACCTGTTCCGCGCGGTCAGCATGTTGATGGTGGTGTTTTCCAACCTCAGCATCGGTGAAATGCTCGCGGTGTTCAGCTACCTGTGGTTCATGATGGGGCCGGTGCAGGAAGTGCTGAACATCCAGTATGGCTGGTACGGTGCGAAAGCGGCTTTGCAGCGTATCAATGGCCTGCTGGCCATGCAGCCGGAGCCGCATTACCCGCATCTGCACAACCCGTTTGCAGGCAAGACAACGGTCAGCGTGCGGGCGGAAAACATTACCTTCGCTTACGGTGAGCGTTCCCCGGTACTGAAAAACGTCAACCTGACCATTCAGGCCGGGCAGAAAATCGCCCTGGTCGGGGCAAGCGGCGGTGGCAAATCAACGTTCGTGCAGGTACTGCTGGGGCTTTACCAGCCGCAGCAAGGGCAGTTGTATTTCGACGAAGTGCCGGTCACGGAAATCGGCCTGGATGTGGTGCGCGAACACGTTGCCACGGTGTTGCAGCATCCGGCGTTGTTCAACGATACCATCCGTGCCAACCTGACCCTGGGGCGCGAGGTGGCGGATGCGCAGTTGTGGGAAGCCTTGCGCATTGCACAGTTGGAAAACATTATCCGCGAACAGCCACAGGGGCTGGATACCATCGTCGGGCGGCAGGGAATGCGTCTGTCCGGCGGGCAGCGCCAAAGGCTGGCGATTGCCCGCATGATCCTGTCCAACCCCAGCGTGGTGATCCTCGACGAAGCGACTTCCGCACTGGATATGGAAACCGAGCAGAAATTGCACGCGGCGATGGCGGAATTCCTCAAAGGCCGTACCACGCTGATTGTGGCGCATCGCCTGAGTGCGGTACGGCAGGCTGACCACATTTTCGTCTTCGAGGATGGGCGGATCAGCGAACAAGGCAACCACCAGCAATTGCTGGCACAGGGCGGGCTGTACCAGAAGCTGTACGGCGACGCCTGAGTTAATGCTGCCACTCATCCGATTACGGTTACAGATAATACATATTTTATGTATTATGAGGATAATCAGTAGGAGGATGATTGCCATGGCAAACTTGCTTACCCCCCGTATTTCTGCAACTGAACTTGCCCGCAACCTGGCCAGCGTGATTGATCAGGTCAGGGTGTCGCGCTCCCGGGTGGTGATTACCCGGGGCAATCAGGATGTTGCCCAACTCGTTCCTGTTGTCAGCAATGGGGCGACGCTTGCTGATCTTGGCAGGTTGTTGGGGCGCAATAGGCTTTCCCCGGAAGAAAAGCGTGCTTTCGGTGATGATTTGCGTGCTATCCGTGAGGCGGCAGTGTTGCCGACATCAGCATGGGAGTAGTCGTAGACACCAATGTTTTCATTGATGCGGAAAATGGGCGATTGTCACTGGACGGTGTTCCGCTTATGCAAAGCGAGCCAGTCTTCATCGCTGCGGTTACAGTATCCGAAATGCTTGCAGGGGTCAGGCTTGCCAAAACCCCGGAACAACATATCCGCCGACATAGCTTCGTCGAAAACATATTGAGCAGTATTCCTGTTCTGGATTTTGATACGGAAGTTGCCCGTGCTTATGCTGAGTTATATGCCCACTTGCTGGGGCAGGGATTACGCAGCAACATGAGTGCGCATGATTTGCAGATTGCTGCTACCGCCCTGGTGCATGGGCATGTGGTGCTCACAACCAATCTGGATGATTTCAAGTCTGTGCCGGGCTTGAAGATTGTCAGTCCCTATGGAATCCAGAACAACACAGTTCACGAACCAGCTGGACACTACGCTGTTTGATCAGCCGCCCGTCGCGCTCATGTGACGGAAGATGAGCGGCTGTGCCTGCAAATCAAACTCATGCCCTTGCGGCTTGATGGTCATCGACTGGAGGAGTGCCTCACGGATTTTGCCGTCATCTTTCGGGTGATCGCGCAAAACCTGGCGCAAGTCCATCGAATGTTCCTGTCCCAGACACAGCAGTAAACGCCCTTCCGCCGTGACCCGCACGCGGTTGCAGGTGTCGCAGAAATTATGGCTGTGCGGGGAAATGAACCCGACCCGATACGCGCTACCTTCCCGCCGGAAATAGCGTGCTGGCCCGCCGGTATTATCAGCAATTTCATGCAGTTCCATGTGTTCACGCAGGTCTTGCAGAATGTCATCGCTGGAATAATAAGCTTCTGCCCGATCATGGTCGCCGATGACGCCGAGCGGCATTTCCTCGATGAAGGTAATGTCCATCCCACGCCCGTGGGCGAATTCCACCAGATCGACAATTTCATCGTGGTTACGGTGTTTCAGAATTACCGCATTCAGTTTGACGCGCTGGAAACCGGCTTCCAACGCTGCGTCAATCCCGGCAAACACTTTGCTGATGTCGCCGAGTCGGGTGAGGCGTTGGAAACGTCCGGCATCCAGCGTGTCCAGGCTGATATTGATGCGGGTAACGCCAGCATCTTTCAGCTCCTGCGCGTAACGTGCCAGTTGCGTGCCGTTGGTGGTCAGGGTCAGGTCATGCAAGCCTTCCAGTTGCCCGAGGTCGCGGAACAGCTTGAAGATATTGCGCCGTACCAGCGGCTCGCCGCCCGTGATGCGGATTTTGTGTACCCCGAGATCGACGAACGCCTTACCCAATCGCGCCATTTCTTCCAGTGTCAGCAATTGTTCGCGTGGCAGGAAGGTCATGTCCTCGCACATGCAATACACGCAGCGCAAATCGCAACGGTCGGTTACGGACAGGCGCACGTAAGTGATCTGCCGCCCAAAGCGGTCGACCAGCAGGTTTTTGTCGGGGGTAATTGCTATCATGGGCTTGTTTTACCAACTCGTCCGGGGAGTGGCAATAAGCATGATGGAACAAGGGGATAGAGGCAAAGGGAGTATCACTGCGGTGGTACTGGCTGGTGGGCGGGGCAACCGCATGGGCGGGCAGGACAAGGGCTTGCTGGCCTTCCACGGGCGTCCCCTGATTGAGCACATTCTGGACGGATTGCGCCCACAGGTGGGGAACGTGCTGATCAGCGCCAATCGCAACGGGGAGGCATACCGCAGTTATGGCAGGGTGATTGGCGATACCTTGGTTGGTTTCCAAGGGCCGTTGGCCGGTTTCGCAGCTGCCTTGCGGGTGGCGAGTACGCCGTATGTGTTAAGTGTGCCGTGTGATGCGCCCAATGTTCCGCCGCAACTGGCAGAACGCCTGCTGGCAGCATTGCAAGCCAGTGATGGGGCGGAACTGGCGGTGGCACACGACGGTTTCCGCCTGCAACCTGTGTATGCTTTGCTATCACAATGCCTGCTGGATGATTTGCAGCATTATCTGGTGGAAGGTGGGCGCAGTGTGCGGGGTTGGTATGCCCGCCATCGTATGGTGACGGTGGATTTTTCCGATTGCGCCGCCAGTTTCAGGAACATGAATACGCCTGCCGACCGGCAAATGCTGGAGGGGCAGGTTCCCTTGCTGGGTTTTTGCGCCTATAGCGGCACGGGCAAAACCACCTTGCTGACACAACTGATCCCCTTGCTGCGGGAGCAAGGTTTGCGCATTGCGGTGATCAAGCATACCCATCACGTGATCGACCTCGACAAGCCGGGGAAGGATAGCTACCGGATGCGCGAAGCAGGGGCACAACAGGTGGTGCTGGCTTCGCACCAGCGGATCATTTCCATGCAGGAAAACAGCGGGCGGCAGCGCGAAGCATCGCTGGCGGATGCGCTGGCCTGCATTTCACCACTGACCACTGATCTGGTGCTGGTGGAAGGCTTCAAGCATGAGGCTTATCCGAAAATTGAGTTGCATCGCCCGAGTCTTGGCAAACCGCTGATGTATCCGGCGGATGGCAATGTTATTGCAGTAGCGACTGATGAGCCGGGGCTGGAGTTGCCAGCGCATTTGGCACGGCTCGATTTGAATGCGCCGGAAACGGTGGTGGCGTTTGTGCGGAAACGGGTTGTGCAGGTGTCAAGACCCGACTGATGGCATCAGGTCGTCAGCCGCCGGTAAATATCCGCCACTTTCAGCGGCAGCTTTTTCACATCATCAATTTCCACCCAGTTGGCATGGCCGTACATGTG
>JBBIHI010000107.1:0-8542 GCA_037447095.1 Thiotrichaceae bacterium | reverse complement strand
AGGCCTTCAGGACAATTGCCTCATTATCAGCGTCTGCGACGATGGCCCCGGCTTTCCGCCCGATATGTTGCAGGAACGGGTCAACCCGTTCCGCTCAAACCGCAGCAACGGCACCGGGTTGGGCTTGTCGATGGTGCAACGCTTCGTGCGCAATTACGAAGGCAGGCTCGAATTGCGTAACCATGAACCGCACGGCGCATGTGTCAGCTTGCGGCTAAAGTGCCGTTAGATTCCAGCCCGTTACCCTGCGCGTTTTCCACAGGCTTGGGCAACGGGCCGCATTCCTGGAAAATCCGTCGGGTACAAGTGGCACATACCGATTTGTCGAGTTTCTGGTAAATCGCATGGATCGCCGCCTGCTTGGACTGGAAAACATTGCGTATTTCGCCATCATCAAAACAGCCGCACGCCTGCAACGGATCCCACAAGCCATCCTTGACGTTGATCAAATACAGGTCGCCGCCCAGTTTATGGCGCAAGATAGCCTCTTCATGCAATGCTTTGCCGCCTTGCAGGTCAGCGAAATTAATGCCATCACACAGCAAGGCCAGATGCGTCTGGGCAGCATACTTGGTGCGGAGTTTCTCGAAAGATTCCTGCAAGTAATTGACCGACCCGAAGAACAGGGAGCCATCCACCCGCACCATGCGGAACTGCGGGCATTGCGGCAGGCTGCTGTCCTCGGACAGGGAACGGTTAGGCAGGTTCCTGTCCGGGGTCAGCATAACCAGTTTCGGCCTGGAAACCCGCTCCAGATACAAGACCAGCGCCAGGATCAAACCCACAAAAATGGCAAATTCCAGATCAAGGAACAGGGCGCTCAGGAAGGAAACCACCATCACCGCCGTATCACGGCGTGAAAAGCGCAGGATTTCCCTGATCTGTTGCCAGCCAAACAAACCCCATGCGACCAGGAACAGCATCCCGCCCATCGCCGCCTTGGGCAGGTAAGCGGTCAGTGGTGCGGCCACCACGGTGGCAAACATCAGCAACACCCCGGCAAATACGGCAGCCATCGGCGTGCGTGCCCCCGCCTCGTAATTGACCGCTGTGCGGTTAAACGAGCCTGTGGAACCATAGCCGGAAAAGAATGAGCCAACCAGATTGGACAATCCCTGTCCGATAAATTCCTGGTTGCTGTTGATGTGATAACCGCTACGTGCCGCAATCGCCCGGCCAATGGACACCGCCTCCGTCAGTGACAGCAAGGTCACAGCCAGTGAAGCGGGCGCAAGGGCGCGGATATTCTCCAGGCTCAGGTCAGGCATCGACAGCGGCGGAAGGCTGGCGGGTAACGCACCGACCATTTCAATATGGGTTGCACCCGCCCCGAACAGGGCATTCAAGGCCAGGCTCAGCAGCGAACCCGCCAGGATGGCTGTCACCATGTAAGGGAAACGCGATAACCAGCGTTTGCCCGCCACCCCCGCCAGCAGGGTAGCGACCGCCACCAGCGTCGCATACGGGTTGATTTCCCGGATATGCTGGCTGAAATGGTAGATGATCATGGCGAAATTACCTGTACTGTCCATGTGCACGCCGAAAAAATGGCGGATTTGCTTGACCGCAATCAGGATGGCCGCCCCCGCAGTGAAGCCGACAATCACCGACTGGGAAATGAAATTGGTCAATGACCCCAAGCGCACAAGACCCAGTACCAGCTTCAATACCCCGATCATGAAGGTCAGCGTCAATGCCAGGGTGACATAAGCAGGTGTATCCGGTGCGGCGTGCAGGGAAAGCGCGGAATACAACACCACCGAAGAAGTCGTGGTCGGCCCGGAAACCAGATGCCGGGAAGAGCCGAAAAAGGCCGCAATAATCGCGGGCACCATACCGGCATACAGCCCGTATTCCGGCGGCATCCCCGCAATCATGGCAAACGCCACGCCTTGTGGCATACCGATAACCGCACCAGTCAATCCGGCGAGGAAATCCGCACGCCAGTCACGCCCGGACATTTTCGGCAGCCATTGCAGGGACGCAGGCAACCAGCCGAACGCTGTCGGCGACAGGGTATTACCCAGGCTCATCCTTCCCCCTACGGCCTTACATAGACAAGGCGCAAGGCTGGGCGGGCTACGGGTTGTGGAAATAATGCCTGCTCCTGTCCATCCCCGGCCTTTGCCATCAGCGTATCCAATGCATTGCGCTTGTATTCATCACTGCCAAGCTCCTTGAAATGCTGGGCTTCCAGTGCATTCAACATCATTTTCAATTGCTTGGGTAAACGTATTTTCACAGCCATACTCCTGGAGAGATGCCAGCGACAGGTGCGGCATCCCTCATCTGCTAAAACTAAAAAAGGTCTGGCCGCAGATACAGCAAACTTCATGCCAACCAGCAAGATTCCAGATAACAGCATGATTAATATGATTTTTATCTGAAAGATATGAATGGACTTAACAAAGTGACCGGCCAAGAATGGCCATGCATGGTTAAATGAACCCAGAGGAGATTGAGGAATGGCTTATATTAACCAACCAAAGACTGCTCACCTGTTTTTATGCAGGCGGTATTTTCCAATCCGGTAACGGATTTTCTGCCGGGTGGTATTCAGTACCCTGGCCACTTCCATGACGTTCCCACCGAATTTTTCCAGCATCCGCTGGATGATTTCACCCTCCATCTCCTCCAGCCCCTGACTGCCGTCCAGGGGGAAACTGATGGAATCGGCCAACGTCCCCGCCTGCCTGGGCGAATAGGCAGGGGCAAACGGGGGGATGGTTTCCGGGCTTGCCTGACTGGTTTCCGGTGGCCGGTCTGTTACCGCCTGGAAACGCAGCCACTGTTCCGGCAAGACATTGGTTGAGGAAAGCATGACACAGCGTTCCAGCACATTGCGCAGCTCACGCACATTGCCCGGCCAGGAATAATGTTCCATCCTGACCCAGGCGGATGCGGGTATCTGATTCACGTTCCTGCCGGATTTGCTGTTGAACTCGGCAACGAAGGCCAGCACCAGTTCGCCCAGGTCGGCCATGCGCTCTTGCAAGGTCGGCATCCGTAACTCAAACACACTCAGGCGGTGGTAAAGGTCGGCGCGGAAGTTGCCCTTGCGCACTTCGTCCTGGATATTGCGGTTGGTGGCGGCGATTACCTGAATATCGACGCTGATTTCACGCTCACCACCGAGGCGGCGGATTTTGTGGTCTTCCAGCACTTTCAGCAGCTTGGCCTGCAAGTCCAGCGGCATTTCACCGATTTCATCCAGGAACAGCGTTCCTTGGTGCGCCTGCTCAATCAAGCCACGGTGACGGCTTTTCGCGCCAGTGAAAGCGCCTGCCTCGTGGCCGAACAGTTCCGACTCCAGCAATTCCTTGGGCAGCGCGGCGCAATTCAGTTCCACCAGCGGTTCCTTGGCACGGGAACCGTTGTAATGCAGGATGCGGGCAGCCAGACCCTTGCCGGTGCCGGTTTCGCCAGTCAGCATCAAGGCGCTGAAAGGCACCTGGCTCAGTTGTTGCAGCATTTTGCGGGTTTGCACCGCGACCGGACTCATGCCGATAAAGGTTTCAGGGGTATAGTGCTGGCTGGCATCCTGCGAACCGGCCAGCAGGCGCCGCTGGCCAAGGGCACTGCGCAGGGCACTGTGTACGGTCAAATCCAGCTTGTCCAGCGGGCAGGGCTTGGTGAGGAAATCGAATGCGCCGAGACGCAAGGCACGCACCGAATCCGGTACGTCCCCGTAACCGGTCAGGAATATCCACTCACAGCCGTTCCGGCAGTGGTTGTTTTCTTCCAGCAAGTCAAGGCCGTTGCCATCCGGCAGGTTGAGGTCGGACAGCACCAGCAAGGGGTCAACGCCGGAATTGCCCAACTGGGCGCGGGCATCCACGCAACTTTTCGCCCAGATAGCGTCAAGACCCTGTTTGCGGTAATGGTGCTGTAGCTCACTGCCCAGCAAATGTTCGTCTTCAATGATCAGTATGGTTTCAGCCATGTCTGCCTGCACAATGTAGTTACGGCGCATAAGTTCTGCTGCGCGTTCCGGTTACGATACAAAATCCTGGAATCAGGGAAAGTGTTAGGCAGGATTCATGCCATCTTGCGATGGCCTTCCATTTCAGTCAGTTATGCTTGCGCAATGAAAAGCAGACCCGAAAATATGGGGAATATTCGCCACTTGAAGGCCAATAACAACAGGGTTGGTGAATATTATCCATTATGTGGGCGTCAGGCGCTTGTTGAAGCCAGTGCGGCAGTCCATTATATAGAGCCGGGATAGCGATACTGTAAGCAAGCCACCATGACTGATACCCTGTTAATCATCGAAGACGAGGCCCTGCTGGGCGGCGAACTCCAGCGCCATTACCGCAAACAGGGCTTTGAAGTCATCTGGGCAAAAAGTTATGCCGACGCCCGCCACCAGTTGAACAACAGCAGCATTGACCCCTTGCTGGTGCTGTCCGACCTCAACCTGCCGGATGGCAATGGGCTTAACCTGCTGGAGGAATACGCCGGGCGTCTGGATGGTTGTGAATGGGTATTCCTGACCGGCTACGGGGATGTGCCGGATTCGGTGCGTGCCTTGCGCCTCGGTGCATTCGATTTCCTCACCAAGCCTTGCCCGCTGGCCAAGCTGGACATGACCATGCACAGCGCCCAGCGCAGCGCCCTGGCACAGCGCCGTTTGCTGGCCGGGTCGCAGGATGCCAGCCAGCGTTATTCCCCCGATACCCTGATTGGCGATAGCGCGGTGACGCAACAAACCCGCGACATGCTGCGCAAGCTTAGCCAGATACCGTTCAGCGCCCTGATCCTCAGCGGTGAAACCGGCACTGGCAAAGGTCTGGCTGCCCGCATCCTGCATTACAACGGCTCCCGTTCCAAGGAACCGCTGGTGGAACTGAATTGCGCCGCGCTGCCCAAGGAATTGCTGGAGTCGGAACTGTTCGGCCATGAGGCGGGCGCTTTCACCGGTGCCAAAGGCCGCCATCGCGGGCTGGTCGAACAGGCACACCGGGGAACCCTGTTCCTGGATGAAATCGGTGAAATGCCGCTGGACTTGCAGGCCAAGCTGCTGAAGGTGCTGGAAGACCGCAAAATCCGCCGCCTCGGTGGCGAACAGGAAACCCACGTCGACATCCAGATCATTGCCGCCACCAACCGCAATATCCAGAACGAAGTGCGCAAGGGCAACTTCCGCTCCGACCTTTACCACCGCCTGAGCGTGTTCGAGTTGCGGATGCCGACGCTGGCGGAACGCATCCCCGACCTGCGTGAACTGGCCATCACCTTCATGGCCGAGTTCAACCACAAATCCGGCAAGCACGTTACCCAGATTTCCGACCATGGCTGGCAAATACTGGAAAGTTACCCCTGGCCGGGCAATGTGCGCGAGCTGCGCAATGTGCTGGAACGCTGCGTGATGCTCTCTACCAGCAGCCAGTTACCGGAGGAATTGTTGCAATTACAGGCGCTTCATGTCCCGGATCAGCGTGTAATGACAGCAATCGCACCACTTGCAGAGATCAGCCCTGCCAGCAATGACCGGATGCTGACCATCCCGCTCGACGGCAGCATGGGGCTGGACGACATGACCGGCGTGATCATCAGCGCGATGCTGACGCGCTATCAGGGCAATGTCATGGAAGTGGCGCGGGTGCTGAAGACGACCCGTGAGAAAATCCGTTATCGGATTGGTAAATTACGCTTGCGATAACAAAATCCCGGTGAAATGGTACGGTTATTGCTTGTTTTCCTTCCGACCACCAATAAAACATCACACCGAGGTGCACATGGAAAGGAAAGCGTCCTTCACACGACAGGAAATACTGGATCGTCTGGCAGACATTCTCGCTTTGAAACAGACTGGCACGTTTTATATTGCCACCAATCTGAACACATCCTGCCGCTTTACCATTGAAAGCGGCAAACTGACCCATTGCACCCACCGCAACGAACGGGGTATCCGGGCAATGCGCAGCTTTCTGGAAACGACCGGCGGCTCCTGCTCGTTTGCCGAGAGCCAACTGATACCCTTCCGCGAGGATGATGTGGTTGACCATGAAACCAGCCTGATCCTGCTTAACCTGCATCCCAGCCCACCTGTCAGGCCATTCCCAGCCAGGCCGCACCACGCACGCCACTCGAATCACCATAACGGGGCGCAAGCAAACGGGTACTGACCTGATCAGAGAACACGTATCTCCCCCACCGAGCCGGGACATTGGCATACAAGCGCTGGATATTCGACATCCCGCCACCCAGCACAATCGCATCCGGGTCAAGGATATTGATGATGTGGGCAAGGCTTTTCGCCATGCGTTCTTCGTAAGCCTGCAAAAGCTGTTCCTCCAGTGCATCGCCCTGTCCGGCCAGTTCGACAACCTCGGCAGCCTTGCGCGAAACACCGCTGGCCTGCTGGTATTCTTTCGCAAAACCCGTGCCGGAAAGCCAGGTTTCGATGCAGCCATGCTTGCCGCAGTAACAGGGTTTGCCGGGTAATTCGTCGGCTTGCGGCCAGGGCAGTGGATTATGCCCCCATTCGCCGCCAATGGCATTTGCCCCGGTCAGCACCTTGCCGTGCACCACGATCCCTGCGCCCGTACCCGTTCCAACGATTACGCCAAAGACCACTGAGGCACCTGCTGCCGCACCGTCAGTTGCTTCGGACAGGGCGAAACAGTTGGCGTCATTTTCGATACGGATGCGCCTCTGCAACAGGTTTTCCAGATCAGCCTGCAACGGTTTGCCGTTCAGCACCACGGAATTGGAATTCTTCATCAGCCCGGTAGCGGGGGAAATGGCGCCGGGTGTGCCGATCCCGACCGTACAGGTTTGCCCGGCCTGCTGCTCGGCTTCCGTGACCAACTGCTGGATGGTATGCAGGGTTTCCCCATACTGGCCTTGTGGCGTGGGCAGTCGTTTGCGGAAACGTTCATGACCCTGGGCATCCAACAGCAAAACTTCCACTTTGGTTCCGCCCAGATCAATGCCAATATGCATGTTATCCTCCCTGTGGGTTCGTCAGATGTGCGCGATTTCGCAAAAAGATGAGTCAAGTCATTGCATCCCTACAGGAAACTACGTATTTATGGCGGCTATTTCCAGTAAAAACCTGAAAAATGGCAGGCTTGGCTATGCAATTTGATGACATTCTAACCAAATCACCCGTCATGGAAGCGGTATTGCGTTCCGCCCACCTGATTGCGCAGACCGATGCCAGCGTGCTGATTACCGGCGAATCCGGCACCGGCAAGGAACTGGTTGCACACGCCATGCATGAAACCAGCCCGCGCCACCACAAGCCTTTCATCACCGTCAATTGTGCGGCATTGCCGGAAACACTGGCCGAATCCCTGCTGTTCGGCCACCGCAAGGGGGCGTTCACCGGCGCAGACAACAACCACCCTGGCCTGATCGGTGCTGCCGAGGGTGGTACGCTGTTTCTGGATGAAATCGGTGAGTTGCCGCTGAATTTGCAAGCCAAACTGTTGCGTTTCCTCGAATCCGGCGAGGTGCTGCCGCTCGGCGAATCCCGCCCACAGCGCCTGAACGTGCGCGTGTTTGCCGCCACCCACCGCGACCTGTATGCGATGAGCCAACAGGGGCAATTCCGCTCCGACCTGTTTTACCGCCTGAACATCATCCCGGTGGAATTGCCGCCGTTGCGCGAACGCCGTGAAGACATTGCACTGCTGGCCAAGCATTTCCTCAACTGTTTCGCCAGCCAGCACAAACTGCCACTGGCGCATCTGGACAAGGAAGCCAGCACCTGCCTGTATCGCCATACCTGGGCGGGCAATATCCGTGAATTGCGCAACCTGTGCGAACGCCTCAGCATCCTGCTGGCCGGGCGTGAAATCGGTCTCAGCAACCTGCCTGCGGACATCCGCCAACCTGCTGCACCACGCATCGCCAGCAACACCTTCAGCTTGCCGGAAACCGGCGTAAACCTGGAAGAACTGGAGCGCGACCTGCTCAGTCAGGCACTGGAACGCACCCAGAACAACAAGACCCATGCTGCAAAACTACTCGGTATCAGCCGTGATGCGCTAAACTACCGCTTGAAAAAACAACTGGCGATTTGACCAACCACTGATACTGCGAGGATAACGATGCGACATACCACTACCGCCCTGCTTTCCCTGCTATTGGGTTCCATGCTGTTCAGCAATGCGTTTGCCGCCTGCGGAAATGGCAGCAAAACCCTGTTCCGTTGCACAGCCCAGAAAAACGGCAAACAGATCGAAGTCTGCGATGCAGGCAAAACGATCAACTATTCCTTCGGCAAACCGGGCAAAAAGCCGGATTTGTCCCTGTCGGTTCCCCGCGCTGATGCCAGCACCTGGCAGTGGAATGGCGTAGGCCGCTACATGTCCTACACCGTCAATATTCCGAATGGCGATTACGTATACCGGGTGTTCTGGGGGGTTGACCGCCTGACCGACGAACACGCAGTTGAAGCTGGCGTCCATGTCGAAAAGAACGGCAACCTGCTGGCGACCGTCGACTGCAAAGCCGATACCGTCGAGCAAAATCTGGAAGGCGTCGACCTGAAGCCGGAAGAAGAGCAGTAACCCTGAGGCCACTTGAA